>NZ_AP019783.1:4002441-4304926 GCF_019670005.1 Methylomagnum ishizawai
TGGGCGACCACCATCATCCCGGCCAAGCAGGCATCCTGGACCTCCACCAGCCGGACCGGCGGGATGGCCAGCTTGGCGAGATGCTTCGCCGCTTCCATGACCTGCGCGGGGTAGTCCCTGGAAAACGCCATCAGCCGCCCCGCGCCAAGAACGGCACCGGGTCCGGGATGGACGGGGCAGGCCCGCAGTCCTTGCCCGCCCCAGGGTTCCAATCGGAATCCCGCATCGGAAGCGCCTCGTCCGCTGGCAATATTGGTCCTCAGCCACGCCAACCCCGCCCGGGTCTTTTCGTGGAACCTGAGAATCGCGTCGTCCTCGACTTCGTTGAAGTCATGACGGGCAAACTCCTCATCGCGCCGGATAAAGCCCGTGCTGTCCATGGGATGGTCCGCTTTTCCCTTGAGCCTTTTCAGATCCCACTCCCCCCTGGACTTCGTGAAGTAGTGATTGACCTGCGCCACGGCGAGGGTTCCGGTCTGGGCGTAGGGTCCGGACAGGGGCCGGCGCAATTCATCCACGGCCGGCCTTTCCCGCATGGCGTGGGCATAAATGCGAACCTCCCCGATATAATCGGCCCGGGCGATGCTTTTCACCAGCTTCGCCCCGACGGCGCGGCATTTGCGGAAGCGCTCCATGACCAAGCCCGGCGTCCATTGCTTCAGGCCCGACGATCCGAACAAGCGCCAGCACAGCCCCAGGGCGGTGACATCGGGATATTCCCGGAGCATGGCGGGGATATCCGGGTGGTGGAGCGGCACGATGAACTCATCCAGGTCGACGACCGCAATCCATTCGGCCTGTTCCCTCAATCGCGCGACGCCCTCGGCATAGGCTTCTTTCTGCGGGTTTGCCGGATGGGCCGACGTGGGCCAGGGGACGTGTTCGACCAGGCCCAGGTCGGCCAGGCGTCCCAGCATCTCGGTGGTGCCGTCGTCGCTGTCGTTGTCGAAGATCAGGAAATGCTCGACCCCGGCCGCCCGGTGGTAGGCCACCCATTCGTGGAGATAGGGCGCCTCGTTCTTGGCGATGGCCAGCAGGGCCAGATAATACCGCTTGGGGCGCTCGACGATCCGCACCGGCGCGACATAATCCTCGCCGACGTCGATGACCAAGGTCTCTTGCGCGATCCGCGTGCCGTCCAGCGTGACCAGTTCGACCCGGTGGGACTCCGCATCGACGAAGCGCTTGGGAATGCCCAGCGAGTACCCATGCCTGCCGTCGCCGATCTTCATCTCGGCGAGCCGCCGCCGCCGGATATTGGCCAGACCTTCCGCGGCCACCTCGCCATCGATCAGCAAGCGCAATCCCACGAATTCGGAAGGCCGCGCCGCGTTCCAGACCCACCCGGTCAGATACCCGTCCCTAACGCCGCCATACTCTCCGGCGAAGGCCGTCCCATACTCTTCTACTGGCATGTCATCTTCGCTCGATTTGATTTGATTGGATTACCATTATTGAGGAACCCCGGACGGCAGCCGGGAATGCCCGGTTACCCACCTAGTATAATAATCTTGGCCTGGATCGACCCGAACCCTGGGGACGGCGACTGGGATTAAACCCCACCCCCCGGATTCTACTCCGCCATTAGGGGTGTTTCGGGGCCGCCCGCCGCCTACGCAATGCCGTTATCCCCAATACCAGCCCCACGCCCACCACCACCGGCCCATCCCCCCACAGCACATAGGGCGTCCGCCCCCGCATCGGCACGAAGCTGCCGGTGACCTCGGCCTCCTGGAATAAGGGGGCCGTGGCGGCGATGCGTCCCCGGTCGGTGATGAGCGCGGTCACGCCGCTGTTGGTGGCGCGGAGCATCCAGCGGCCCGTTTCCAGGGCGCGCATCCGCGCCATTTGCGCGTGCTGGTGCGGGGCGGCGGAATCGCCGAACCAAGCGTCGTTGGTGACATTGACCAGATAGGCCGCTGCCGGCAAACCCAGCAAGGATTCCTGGCCGAACACATCCTCGTAGCAAATCGAAGCCGCCAGCGGATAGCCCGCCGCCTTGAGCGGGATTTGGTCGTCCCCGCCCGCGCCGAAATCGGACAAGGGGATTTGGAGGATATCCAACACCCAGCCCAGCAGCGGACGCCAGGGCACATATTCGCCCAAGGGCACCAGATGCCGCTTGAAATAGAAGCCGGATGTACCGCCCAGCGCGACGATGGAATTGAAATAACGGTCCTGGGCCGGATCGTAATAGGGGATGCCGAGCAAAAGGTCGGTGCCGTGTTGCCGCGCCTCCGTTTCCAGGTCGGCGAGGAAGCTGTCCTTGATTTGCTGGTAGAACGCCGGGACCGCCGTTTCCGGCCAGACGACCAGTTGGGCGTCCCAATGCCGGCGGGTCAGGCCGGTATAGAGCGCCAGGGTTTCGCGCTGGAATTGCGGCTCCCATTTCCTGTTCTGCGGAATATTGCCCTGGAGCAGGGCGGCCCGGATCGGTGGCCCGGCGGCTTCGGTCCAATGCACCCGCTCCAAGGCCGCGCACAGCCCCAGGAACAAGACCAAGCCGATACTCGCCAACCGCCGCGGGCTCCCGGACAACCGGAACAACGCCAGCGCCCCGCCCGCCACCAGCGCCAGCGCCCAACCCACGCCATAGCTCCCGAACAGCGGGGCCAAGGCTCCCAAGGGCGTATCGATCTGGCTATAGCCGATTTGCAGCCAGGGGAACCCGGTCGGCAGCCAGCTCCTGAGCCAATCGGCCAGGGTATACGCCGCCGGCAACAGGACCAGCAGCTTGAACACCGGACCGTAGCCCCGCCCCAACCAGGCGGCCAGCCCACCCGCGAAGCCCGGATAGGGCGACCAGAACAACACGAACAACGCGGTCAAGCCGACCGCCTCGGGCACGCTGGCTCCACCGAACCGATGCATGCTGATATAGACCCAGGACGCCCCCACCCCGAACTGCCCCAGCCCGAACAGGAAACCCCGCCAGAACGCCCGCCCCGGCCCGGCCCGCCCCCACGCGGCGAACAACAGCATCAGCGCCACCACCGCCAGCGCGGGCTGGTCGTAGGGCGCGAAGGCGAAGGGCAGCAGCAAGCCGCCCGCGAGGGCCAGGAGGTCGAACAGCACGGGCGGGGTCGCTCTCAGTGGTGGGACTGGGAAGGTTCGGGCCGGTTGTCCGGCGACGGCAGCAGCACCAGCTTCAACAGATGGACGCGGCGGTTGTCCGAGCGCAGCACGATGAAGCGGAAAGGCCCGATCTCCACCTTTTCGCCGCGCTTGGGCACATGGCCGATATGGTGGACGATCAAACCGCCCACGGTGTCGAACTGGTCGTCGTTGAGGTCGGCCCCGAAGTACCGGTTGAATTCGTCGATGGGGGCCAGGGCCTTGAGGGTGAATTCGCGGTCGTTCTTGCGGAAGATATATTCCTCCTCGCCGAAATCGTGTTCGTCCTCGATCTCGCCGACGATCTGCTCCAGCACATCCTCGATGGTGACCAGCCCCGCCGCCGCCCCGTATTCGTCCACCACGATGGCCATATGGCTACGGCTGGAACGGAATTCCCGCAACAGCACGTTGAGCCGCTTGCTTTCCGGCACGAACAGGGCTTGGCGCATGATTTCCACAACCTTGCGCGAGCGGTCCTTGAGGCTGTGGATCAGGAGGTCCTTGACCAGGAGGACGCCGACGACCTCGGTGCGGTCCTCGCCGATGACGGGATAGCGGGAATGGGCGGATTCGGCGACCAGGGGGAAGATATCTTCGAGGGGGGCGTCTTGGGAGACGACGATCATTTGCGAGCGGGGGATCATGATATCGCGGACCCTTTGCTCGGACACCTGCATGACGCCTTCGATCATGCCCAGGGCTTCCGGGTCCAGGAGGTTGCGCTTCTGCGCCGCCCTCAGCAATTCCAACAAATCCTCCCGGTCCTCGGGCTGGCCCGACAGGAAATGACTTAGCCGTTCGAGCCAACTTCGGTGTTCGCCCGATTGCTCATCGCTCATGATTGCGTCGCCTCAGCGTCGTAGGGATTGGGAAAGCCTAATCGGTCGAGGATGGCGATTTCCTCGGCCTCCATGGCCTCGGCCTCGCCGTCCTCGATATGGTCGTAGCCTTGGAGGTGCAGCATCCCATGCACCACCATATGCGCCCAATGGGCCTCCGGGGCCTTGCCTTGCTCGGCCGCCTCGCGTTCGACCACGGCGGCGCAGACGACCAGATCGCCCAGGAAGGCGCCGTATTCCGCCTCGGGCAAGCCTTCCGGCGGCTCGAACGGGAAACTCAGCACATTGGTCGGGCCGGATTTGTGGCGGTAGGTCTGGTTCAACTCGGCGCTCTCGGCCTCGTCCACCACGCGGAGATAGACCTCGGCGTCCCCGTCCGGGGCGGCGGCCTCGGCCCAGCGTTGGAATTGCGCCGCGTCCGGGAGGGAGTCCGCCGTGCTGGCGTTCTCGATATCGATCTGGATCATAGCTCTTTCGGATGCGCCCGTTCGTAGGCTTCGTAGGCGGCGACGATGCGCTGCACCAGGGGATGGCGCACCACGTCCTGCGAGGTGAAGAAGGTGAAGCTGATGCCATCCACCTCCTTGAGGACTTCCAACACATGGCGGAGGCCCGATTCCTTGCTGCGCGGCAGGTCGATCTGGGTGATATCGCCGGTGATGACGGCCTTGGAACCGAAGCCGACGCGGGTCAGGAACATCTTGATCTGCTCGGTGGTGGTGTTCTGGGCCTCGTCGAGGATGATGAAGGAGCCGTTCAAGGTGTTGTGGGTGAGGATGAAATCGTCGGTGACATACAGGCTATCAGGGGCGGCGACCCGGATACATTGGGTCGGCACCGTCCCCGCCGGTTCGATAGCGCGGATAAACCGTACCGGACGCCCGCCGCCGTGTTCGGCATAACGCGCCGCCTTGCGCTGCAAGCGGAACGGCGGCATGCCTTCCGGCAAGCGGATTTCGAGGATATAGGCATCGGCACGGTGATGGACCGCCCTGCCCCGTGCCAAACCGGGCTTGCGGCCTTCGGCGAGGCGCACATGCCAATAAACCACCCCGCCCAAGGACCGTACCAAATCGATCACATCGTCGCGGAGGCGCGGAGAAGCGGTCGAATACTGCGCCCGGCAAGTCCGGCCTTCCTGGATGCAAGCCGTGCCATCGGTATCGAGCAAGCCCTGCAACACCGCCAACCGGACTTCCGCGCTATTGCGGAGATAGGCTTTGGGAATGAATTTGGTATTGGAGCGGGTGCCTTCCAAGCCCAGTGCCCGCAAAGCCAGCGTGGCCGGATTGGGAACCGCGCCACAACGCCCGCCATCGCCATACCTCAGCACATAATCGGTCCCGGCTTTATAGGCCAAGCGCACGCCCCAAGGCTCCAAAGCGGCATCGAGCGCGACCGCCAATTCGGGATCGGCGGTGGCGAAAGCGGGCGTGGTTTTGCCGGTGATGCAGCCATCGCCCAGCAACAAGCCCAAGGCATAGGGATCGAGCGGTACGGCCTGGACCGGGAAGGCCGCCGGGGCCGAGAGCAAAGGCAATTCATAGCGGTATTGATGGAAACACTTGAGGTTGCCGCGTAGCTCGGCGGTCCGCATGACCCGGTGGCCCTTGTTGCGGCGTTTGTCCGAGGCGGTCAGCACCGACCACAGATGTTCGCCACAGGCCAAAGTGGACGCGCCATCGGTCATCGTCACCCGGAACACTTCCTTCTCGCCCTGGGGATAGACGCCCAACACCTGGGTGGGCCTGCCGTCCGAACCGATCACCTCGTCGCCGGGTTCCAGATCGCCCATGGCCCGCCAGCCTTGCGGGGTCAGGACTTGGCTGGTGAGCGGCTGCGCCCGCCCGCGCATGAACGCCAGCGGCGCGACCTCGATCACATTGCGCTCGATCAGCTTGGCGACCCGCTCGAAGCCCAGCATCTCGTACAAGGCATCGTAGAGCGGACGCAGATAGGGATCGACCTTCTGCGCCATGTCGCCCGGCAGGAAGCCGAGCTTCTCGCCCGCCTCCACGGCGGGCCGGGCCAGGATCAAGCGCCGGACCTGCTCGGTTTCCAGCGCCTCGACGGCGGCGGCGACGGCCAGATAGGTCTTGCCGGTACCGGCCGGGCCGACCCCGAAATTGATATCGTGTTCCTGGATGCTCTTGAGGTAGCGCTGCTGGTTCGCGCCCTTGGGCTTGATGGTGCCGCGCTTGGTCTGGATGGTGACGGTCCCGGCGGGTTCCCCATCCTGCTTGAGCATGGCCGCGAGGTTGGCGTCCTGGAGCGAGAGATGCACCCGCTCGGGCGTGATGAGTTCGTGGCGGGCGGCGTCGAACAGGCTTTGGATCAACTTGCCCGCCGCCTGGGCGGGTTGGTTGGCCCCGATGATCTCGAAATGGTTGCCGCGGTTGGAGATTTCGACCCCGAGACGCCGCTCGATCTGGCGCAGGTGTTCGTCGAATTGGCCGCAGAGACTCGCCAGCCGGTCGTTGTCGGCGGGCTCCAAGGTGAGGTGCAAGGTGGAGAGTTGGTTATGCAAGTGTTGTAGTCGGATGGCGGGTTGCAGGAATGGAAAAATCGGGATCGTGGGTATCGACCCAGCGGCCCCGCAGCGAATTCGGTAGGGCTTCGGTAATCAGCACATCGACGAACTGGCCGATGAGCTTGGCGTTCCCCGAGAAATTCACCACGCGGTTGTTTTCGGTGCGCCCGGAAAGCTGCTCGTAGTCCTTGCGCGACACGCCCTCCACCAAGACCCGCTGCACCGTGTGCAGCATCCCGCGCGAAATATCGGCGGCCTGGGCGGCGATGCGGGCTTGCAGGCGGGCGAGGCGTTCGCGCTTCACCGCCACCGGCACCGTGTCCTCCATGGCGGCGGCGGGCGTACCCGGCCTCGGGCTGTAGAGGAAACTATAGGACTGGTCGAAGCCCAGGCGTTCGATCAAATCCATCGTGTCCTCGAAGTCCTGGTCGGTTTCGCCGGGGAAGCCCACGATGAAATCCGAAGACAGGCTCAAGCCCGGACGGGCGGCGCGGAGGCGCTCGATCTTGGCGATATAGTCCTCGCGGGTATGGCCGCGTTTCATCAGGCCCAGGATGCGGTTGCTGCCGCTTTGCACCGGCAAGTGTAGATGGCCCGCCAGCAGCGGGAGCTCCGCGTAGGCGTCGATCAGGCTGTCGCCGACTTCGTTGGGGTGGGACGTGGTGAAACGGATGCGGCCTATCCCTTCGATGGCGGCGACGTAGTTCAGCAACAGGCCGAAATCGGCGATATCGCCCTCGTCGGTCGCGCCCCGGTAGGCATTGACGTTCTGGCCCAACAGCACCACCTCGCGCACGCCCTGTTCGGCCAGGATCGCGATCTCGGCGATGACATCGTCGAGCGGGCGGCTGATTTCCTCGCCGCGGGTATAGGGCACCACGCAGAATGTGCAGTATTTGCTGCATCCTTCCATGATCGACACGAAGGCTTTCGGGCCTTCGGCGCGGGGTTCGGGGAGAGCGTCGAATTTTTCGATTTCCGGGAAGGAGATATCGATGGCGGGCTTATGCTGGGTACGGACCTGTTCCAGCAATTGCGGCAGGCGGTGCAGCGTTTGCGGGCCGAACACCAGATCGACGAAGGGCGCGCGTTTTTGCAGGGCCTCGCCTTCCTGGCTGGCCACACAGCCGCCGACGCCGATGACGACGCCGGGGCGCTTGTTCTTCAGGGGACGCCAGCGGCCCAATTCGGAAAATACCTTTTCCTGCGCTTTTTCGCGCACCGAGCAGGTATTGAGCAGGAGCACGTCGGCTTGTTCGGGATCGGTGGTGAGTTCGAACCCGTGGGACGCGTGGAGTACGTCGCGCATCTTGGCGGAATCGTACTCGTTCATTTGGCAGCCCAGGGTTTCGATATACAGTTTCTGTGTCATCAAGGTGCGAGCGGGGGTAGGCGATAACGCGATTCTACCAAATTTCGCCGCCTTCCCCCGCCCCCCGTCAAACCCCGGCGAATTCCGGGAAACGGACACCCCATCCAGGGCGATCCGCTCCCGCATTCCATCACGCCGCCGAGTCCCACAGGATTCTTAAGGGATTGACGAGGTTGGAGCCTTCCTGCACCAAGCGGGCTTCCGGATGCCGCGCGGCCATCAGCGTTTTGATGTCCTGCTCCCGCTGGCGGCGCACATCGACCAGGATCAGGTTTTGGCCGGCATCGATGGCGTCGTGGAACTTGGCGATGGCTTGATTTTCCCGCGCCAGCCCGGCCAAACCGCCGATCCAGGTGCCGAACATCGCGATGAAGCCGAAGATCACCAAGTACATGAAACCGCTGGTTTCCGGCCCGAACACTTCCATTTCCCTGGCGTAGAGGGTGGCGAAGAACGCCAGGACCACGCCTATAAGGGCACCGAATTCGGCGTGACACACCACATCCTGTTTATGGAACAGGTTGGCCCCGTGGATGTGGCGGCGATAAAGCCCCGCCTCATCCTTGCTGATGACATGGAAATTCCAATCGGTGATTCCCGCTTGATGGATATCGTTGGAGATCGCCTCGGTGCTGTCCAGGTTGTCGGTGAGATAGTACAAACGTTTCATAACCACCTCCGCGCTGCGCTTTCGCCATTGAAAGGGAAACAATCCGTTTCCCGCCAAAACCTTTTATTAACACCTGGATCGGCTGGCGTCAAGGCTTTCTTGGGTGGCGGACGCAAGCATGGCCTCGATTCCGAGTATCAAAAATCCGTCAAGTTTCAAGGCGATTATCCACCTTGCGGAGTGACAACGAGGTATGTCACAAATTGCATGGACGATAACCACTGCCCACGCCAACCAACACCGTGTTTCCATCTTGCCCACTTATCGAGGATCCGCGTATGCCCTGCCGTCTTTCGCGGTCGATAAACCGTGTATCGCCTCCAGAGCCCTGGCGCGCGAGCGCTATGGTGTTCGGCGAACCATGGTTGACAGTTCCAGCGGGCTTGAAGTTTCCAAATGATGGCGGGGCCGCGGGCATGGTTAGCACAATGCGATCACATGGCTTTCATATTGTTTTTCGCCGGGATTTTTCAAACATCAACCACCGGATTCAATATTAACCTGGGAGGACATCCTATCGGATTTGATCAATGGATACCGTACTTTCATAAACCGTATTTCAACCTATGGAGCAAGAATAATGAGCGACTACCATTACTCGAAACATATTTCGGGAGCGACGACCTACCACGAAGGGAGCTTGATTAATTGTTACGATGCCGATATCAGCGCCAGAGGCAGTTTCATACCCGCGCCCACCTTCACGGCGGAGGGATTTAATTGCGACACGAGCGCGAAAGTGGTCTCGGCAGGTTCCGCCACGGTAGTGATTGACCAACTGACCGCGGAAACGGTGGAATTCACGGTTCAGAGCTCGGCCACGATGCATATCAAGGCGCTTAACGTGAAGACGGCCACGATTTTGGTTGAGGCCAGCGCCACTTTGCAGATTGATGGCGGGCAGGTCGGCAATATAAGCGGCACGGTCCAGGGAGCCAGCACCGGGGTATGCAAAGCCGTGATCACCGGCAGGGACGACGTCCAGGTCAAAGACGCTTCGACCTGGAACGCTTGAATCCATAACCACCGCTGACGCATCGCCCGCGTGGGGCGGCGCTATCGCGCGTACGCCCCACCGTTACCGGCCAAGGGCTTCAGCCCGTGCCGGTGCGACCAGTACGGCGTAATCAGGCCCTTGGCCGGACTTCTTCCAGTCCTGGCCCCCCTCGCAACGGTCTTTCCACCCATAGGGCTGTGTCTTAAGCCACACATCAGTCCCATATCGCGCCAAATCCCATAGATACGGGTCGCCCACCAAAACAACCGGCCCCTGCCGCCGCCGAACCGCTCCGCCCCGCGCCTCCACCTTGGTGCGTTTATTGCTGTCGGATTGCCCACACTGGATGTATGGGATGGCCTCCTCCCGCCAACCCCGCCCCCGGCAGGGCGAACCCAGGTCCGCACCTCGTCCCAAGCCCCCCGAAACACTGATACGCCCATGAAGCACCACAAACTACTCGTCACCGCCGCCCTGGCCGGCCTTTGGGGTTTCGCCCTGTTCGGCCCGCGCAGCCCGGAACCCTTGTTCACCGGCCACGGCGACCCCGCCGCGCTGGGCCGCTTGTTCGACCGCTGGGCAGCGGGCCAGCGGGAAGACGGCAACCGGCGGATGGTCGTGGGGCTAGCGCCCACCTGGGCCTTGTCGAAAGCCACCGCCGCCGCGGGCGGACGGGCCACGCTGGACTTGGCCGATGGCTGGATGCGGGTCGAGGCCACCGGGCTTCCGGCGGGCACGGCCTACGAGGCTTGGCTGCTCGACCGCCACGCCCCGGCGCGGCCCGCCGCCTTCAAACTCGGCACCCTGGCCCCGGACGGCGCGGGATACGCGCTCTCCACCCGCCTGGACCGCGACCGCCAGGCCGGTTTCACCCTGGACGCCGTCGCCGTGGTCCGGGCCGGGGACGACCCCGCGGCCGCGGGCTTGTTGTCGGGTTCGCCCAGCCTGTTCCAACGGCTCCGCTACACCGGCCGGGACTGGGCGGCGGCGCGGATCGGCCCGCCCGGCGCGGACCAACCCCCGGCCCCCCCGGCCTTCGATTTCCTGCTGCCCAAAGTGGCGATGGCGGCCGGCGGCAACAAACCCAGCCTGGAACAGTTGATCGCCCAAGGCCACAGGCTGTTCACCAAGGAAACCTTCGGCGGCAATGGGCGGACCTGCGCCACCTGCCACCGTCCCGACCACAACCACACCATCGACCCCCAATACATCGCCAAACTGCCGCCCACCGATCCGCTGTTCGTGGCGGAAACCAACCCCGCCCTCAAGGACCTGGAGAAACCGGCCTTGCTGCGGCAATTCGGCCTGTTCCTCGCCAACGTGGACGGCTTCGACAAACCCGGCGTGATGCGCGGCGCCCCGCATTTGCTGGCCCTGTCCACCTCGCTCGGGTTCGAGACCAAGGCCATGGGCGGGGAATTCCAGGAGGATTCGGATTATTTCGAGCAGAGCGGGCGAACGGCCCAGGCCGTCGGTTGGTCGCAGGACGGCGCCCCGGATGGAGGTTCGTTGCGCGATTTCGCCAAGGGCGCGGTGCGCCAGCATCTGCCGCGCACGCTGGCGCGGATCGAGGGCGTGGATTTCCGCCTGCCCACCGAGGCCGAACTCGACGCCCTGGAAGCCTACATGCTGTCCCTGGGCCGCGATACCGAGGTGATCCTGGCCGCGCTGAAATTCAAATCGCCGGTGGTGGAACGCGGCAAGGCGCTGTTCGACCAGAAGCAAAACCCGGTGGACGCCGGCCAACAGCCGGTGTTCGGCCAGAGCGCCAATTGCAATGGCTGCCATATGAACGCCGGGGCGATGAGTTCGACCACCCTCGCCAACCCGACCCGCGACACCGGGGTCGAGCGGATGCGCGATCAACTCCATCATCTGGCCGACCCCACCGTGGCCTACGACGGCGGCTTCGGCCAGCAATTGCAGACCGATTGCGGCCCGGATTTCGACCGGGCCTGCTACAGCGACGGCAGCCTCGATCCACGCGGCGTCCGGCCCGCCGCCCACCCGCGCCTGAACCGCTTCAACACGCCCTCCCTGATCGAAGCCGCCGACACCGCCCCGTTCTTCCACAACAACAGCGTCGCCACCCTGGAAGAGGCGGTGGCCTATTACAACACCGACAGCTTCAACAATTCGCCCGGCGCGTTCACTTCCAAAGGGGCCAACCGCCAGACCCATATCGATTCCTCGCAGGTCCAGGCCGTGGCCTTGTTCCTGAGGTCCATCAACGCGCTGGAGAACATCCGCAGCGCCAACGCCCTCGACACCAAGGCCCTGGCCCTGCCGCAACCCCAGGCCGGGCAGATGGTCCATCTGGCGATGGCGGAAACCCAGGACGCCATCGAGGTGCTGCGCGGCGGGATGTTCATCCCGTTCCCGGACGCGCTCGCCAAGCTGGAACAAGCCTACCAGTTGCAAAAACAGGCCCGCCGGGAAGCCTCCGACGCCCCCCGCAACGACCTCCTGAACCAAGCCCTGGCCCTGCGGACGGCGGCGCGGGCCGACATGGTGGAATAAAGGTCGCCCGTGGCGGGACATCCGTGTCGTTTCCCCTTTGGGCCAAGCCCCCAGCGGCCCCGCCCTTCGGCGGGGTCCGCCCACACGATGCACGGCGGGTTGGATACGGCGTGCCATCGCTCCGGCCAGGCCGGGCTATGGGTTATAAGACACAATAAAACATGTGATTTATATGGATATAGGCCATCCTGCCCGGATCAAGCCCTTGTTTTATCAGCCATTACTAATGGTACGTTTCTTGTCATCTTAATGGGGACCAGGCCCGCGGGCCGAATGGCCCCGCTCCTGGCCTCCACATAACAATTTTTGCCTCGAGAAACCCATGAGCAAACATACCTTCCTTTGCGCTTCCGTTCTGGCCGCCGCCTCCGCGTTTTCCATGTCCGCCCAGGCCGGGAATCCCACGGTCTACCTGCTGCCGAGTTCCGGCGGCGTGGGCATCCCCTACCACCTGGGCTTCTACTTCGATGGCAGCGGCTCGGCCTCGGCCAAGAGCGACGACGTGCTGCCCGTCCTCGGCGATACGATCACCTCCACCGTGGGCAAGACCGCCTCCAAGTCCTGGTTCGGCGACCTCAACTACGACGCCAACGGCGACGGCGAGAAGACCCTGCTGGGCTGGACCCATAACAGCAAATGGGGCTTGGTGGACCTGACCGCCCTGCGCGCGGCGGGCTACAACCGCGCCACCGTGAGGATCACCGTGAGCCGCCTGGACGACGGCAACCACGACGTGGCCGACGCCGACGACGACTTGGTGCCCGCCACCACCGTATGGCGCGGCGTCGACCAGACCAGCGCCCAGAGCCACTGGTATCCCAACGCCTTCCAGCCCAACGAGAGCTACGAAGACCCGGTCGGCAGCGGCAACTACCGCAACTGGTGGTCGACCCTGGATGGCTATGGCTTGGAAGCCGTCAGCGCCACACCCATCTCCCCCCTCAAGAAAGTCATCGTTCTCCAGCCTTTCAAGTTGGATAAGAAGGACAACGCCATGAACGCGCTGACCTTCGTCATCGGCGGCAACGACTACTCGACCGCCAAGCACAGCGCGAACTTCCAGGTCCAGGTGGATGTGACCGCCAAGTAATCGCGCCCAGGCACCGCCCGGCACCTAACAGCCCGGGGTCCGGCCGCCGCGCCGACCGGACCCCGCAGGCTCCCTTCAAGCGGGATATTTCCTGAGCGCCACCAGTTCAGTACGTCCCCACCCCAAATGCCCATAGAACCCCAAAGCCGCCGCGTTATTGCGGTCGGCCAGCAATTGCAACCGGGTCCAGCCCTGCTCCACCGCCCAGGCCTCCGCCGCCGCCAACAACCGGCGGCCTATCCCCCGCCCCGCGTGATCCGGGGCCACCACCACATCCTCCACCCAGCCCACCGGCCCACCCTCGGCGGTGGACATCACCCCCTGCACCGAACACATGCCCACCACCCCGCCCCCGGACTCCGCCACCAGCACGCAATCCTTGGCGCTGGCGATCAAGAGTTCCAGGCCGCGCCGCTGTTTATCGGCGTCGCAGGCGAAATCGGCCTCGATGGCGAACAGGGTCGCGAGCAGGCGGACGAGTCCGTCCACATCGCGTGGCTCGGCGCGGCGGATCGATAGGTTCATGGGAATCCTGGGTTGGGTGGGAAGGGTTAGAGCTTGACCACGGCCTGCACGCTGCTGCCATCGCCGAGGTAGTCCAGTTGGTCGAAGCTGATCTTGCGGGCCAGGGCGATGCCCCGGCCATTGGGGTCGAAAATGCGCCCCGGATCGAAATCCAGGTATTTGTGCCAATCGAAGCCCGCGCCCTGGTCGCTGATGGTGAAGCACAGCCGGTCGGCCTCGCGTTCCACCACGACCTCGACCGTCTTGTCCAGGTGTTCCGGCAGGCCCAACCGCCGCTCGCATTCCGCCTGCAACCGCCCGGCCAGGATCAACTCGGATTTCTCCTGGTAGGAAATACCGAGATTACCATGCTCCACCGCGTTGATCAGCAACTCCTGCAAGCCCGCCGCCGCCCGCAAGGGCTCGGGGCAGGCCTGGGCCAGCCCCCCGGCCAACGCCTGCGCCTGCGCCAGGCTATGGAAGCGGAACCGCCCCGACTCCATGAACAGCAAGGTCCGTTCGGCCTTTTCCAGGGTTTCCCGCATCCGCCGGTAATCCCGGTATTGACCGACGGCGGCGTTGACGATGGCGAGCAGGACATCGGGTTGGAACGGCTTGGTCAGATAATAATAAGCCCCCCGGTCCAACCCCTCCTGGATACTCTTGGCATCGTTGCTGGAGGTTTCCATCACCACCGGAATCTGGCTGAGCTGGGCCGTGGTTTTGATCCGCTGCAATAATTCCATGCCGCTGATCCCCGGCAATTCCCGGTCCAGCAGGATGGTTTCATAAGGCGGATCGCCCCCCCGCAACAAGGCCCAGGCCTGTTCCCCATCCGCCACGGCGCTCACCTGGATACCCCTTGAACCAAGGAATTCGGTGATGATGGTGGCGATGATTTCCTCATCCTCGACCAAGAGTACGTGTGCGGCTGTCATGGCATGTTCCTGTGATTGGGTCCGGGGTTCGCGGAAGGCAGGGCCAAGGGATCGTCAAAGAATGTGCAGGGAGGACTATATCCATTCCATATACCGACAAAATACCCCGACGCAAAACACCCTAGCGGCTATCTGGATACCACGTCCAGATCCTGAGCAATTCCGGCATCAATTCGGCGAAGAGCGGCACCAGGGAGGGGTCGAAAGCCTGCCCCGCCTGGGCTCGAATATAGGCCATGGCGTCCTCGGGACTCCAGGCCCGTTTATAGGGGCGGACGCTGCTCAAGGCATCGTAGACATCGGCGATGGCGCAAATCCGGCCCTCGATGGGGATCGCCCCGCCCGCCAACCGCCGCGGATACCCCGTCCCGTCCCAACGCTCGTGATGGGTCAGGGCCACGGCGTGGGCCATGCGCAACAGGTCGGAATCATGGTGGCCGATGATCTCCGCGCCGATCAAGGTATGGGTCTGCATCACCGTCCATTCGTCGGGGTCCAGCTTGCCCGGCTTGAGCAGGATGCGGTCGGGGATGCCGATCTTGCCGACATCGTGCATGGGCGCGGCCTGCATCAGCAGTTCCGCCTCGGCCTCGGGGAAACCCGCCGCCAGGGCCAGGCGATGGGCCGCGTGGCTCATGCGGATGACATGCATCCCGGTTTCATTGTCGCGGTATTCGCTGGCCCGCCCCAGGCGGCGCACGATCTCCAGCCGGGTCTCCCGCAACTGCCGGGTGCGTTCCTGGACGCGGGCTTCCAGGGCGAGGTTCTGGCTGCGCAGGTCGAGATGGATGCGCACCCTTTGCCGGACGATGGCGGGATGGCTGGATTTGCGGAGATAGTCCACCGCCCCCAGGGCCAAGCCTTGTTCCTCGTCGCTCTCGCCGGCCTTGGCGGTGATGAAGATCACCGGAATGCCCCGGGTGAGCGGGTCGGCCTTCAGGCGGCGGCAGACCTCGTGGCCGCCCATCCCCGGCATCACCACGTCCAACAGGATCAGGCCGGGGGCGGGGTCGCCGCGCGCCAGGCGCAGGGCTCCGGTCCCGTCGGTGGCGAAGACGACCCGGTAATGCGGGCTGAGTATCCCCGCCAGAATATCGATATTGCCTGGGATATCGTCGACCACCAAAATGGTTTCAGCGAAGACCGGCCCCATGGATTCATACTCCCGCCCCAGAACACCCCGAGCGCCGCAGGAATACCGGGAATTCCGCCAAGAACCGCTGTTGGGGAGGGGTCAGAAATACCTTTTCCCGGACGCGGGCCTCGGCTTACCCCCAGGTGAATCCAACGGAACCGGAAAGCCAATACCGGCAAAAACCCCGACATTTTCAAATTTCAAGCATAGTAACTTTTCGCAGGAGCGTCAGGGCCCCCTCGAAGTCGTAGCGGTCCAGGCAGTGTTGGATCTCGGCGACCGCGCCGCCATCCAGTTGGCTGGACAACAGCGGCGACAACTCCTTGAAACAGGCGATGGCCGCAACATCGTGGGCCAGCAACAGCGCCGCCAAACGCCCGGATTCGGCCCGCAGGCGCGTCCGGTCGGGCGGTCCAGTCCCGGCGGAATCCCGCCCGTCTTCCTCCAAAACCGCCAAGCCCCGTGTCACGCCGCCCAGTTCTTCGCAGAGCGCCCGCAGGTCTTCCGCCACGGCGGCGGTGGGCCCATCACCGGCCAGGGCGGTCTCCAAGCGCGCCGCCAATTCGCCCAGGGGCTCGGCCCCCAACGACTTGGCCACGCCCTTGAGGGAATGCGCCAGGCGCCGGGCGGTGCCGAATTCCCCGGCGTCCAGCGCGGCCCGGCAATCGCGCTCGAAATCGCGGCCATGGCTATCGCGGAATTTACGCAACAGGCGCAGGTAAAGCGGCGGGTTGCCGCCGGTGCGCCCCAAGCCGGCCTGGAGGTCGATGCCGGGCAAAACCGCGGGCAGGGCCGGCGGTTGGACGGAACCGGCGGCGGAGGGCGGTGCGTCCGCCGGCACGCCGCCCCGCGCCCTGGGCTTCACCCATTGCGCCAGCGCCCGGATCAGCTGGGGAATATCCACCGGCTTCGACAGATAGGCGTTCATCCCGGCCTCCAGGCAGCGCTCGCGGTCATTGGCCATGGCGTGGGCGGTGAGCGCGATGATCGGCAGTTCCCGCAGATGGGCCTGCTTGCGCAGTTCGCGGGTGGCCTCGTAGCCGTCCATGATCGGCATCTGGCAATCCATCAGCACGGCCTCGGGCACGGCCCGCGCCACCGCCCGCAGCGCCTCGCGGCCATTCCCGGCCACGCGGGGCCGCATCCCCAGGTTTTGCAGGATATCCGCCATCATTTCGCGGTTGATCTCGGTATCCTCGACCAGGAGGATATCGGCCCCGGCCAGGGGCGCGGCCAGCTCGACGAGGGTGTCGCCGCCGCCGGGCGCCTCGCGGACGGGCTCCCGCGCCAGGCCCAGGCGGCCGCGCAGGGTTTCGCGCAAATGGCCGGACATGACCGGCTTGGCGAGCGCGGCCCCGCCCCCTTCCCAGGTCGGCGGGACCGCCGCAGGTGCGGCCATGGGGACGAGGTGCGTGATCGCGCCCGACCCGAGCCGGCGGCAAAACCGGCGGAGGCTTTCCACCCCGTCCAGGCCGGGCGGGTCCAGAGCCACCAAGGCGAACAGGTACCCCGGCGTTCCGCCGCCGGCCACCGCCGCCAAGGCGGCGGCGGTGGAGGCATGGGCATCGACCGCCATGCCCAGCGCGGCCAGTCGCTTCGCCAGCACCCGGCGGACGGTGGCGCTACCGTCGATGAGCAAGGCCCGCCGCCCCCGGCACTGCGCCCGCCACGCCTCGGGCCGGGGCGCGGCCTCCCGCCCCGGCAACCCCAGGCGCACGGTGAAATAAAAAGTGCTGCCCCGGCCGAACACGCTGTCCACCCCGATCCGTCCGCCCATGCTTTCCACCAGGCGCTTGCTGATGGCCAGCCCCAGCCCGGTGCCGCCGAAACGCCGGGTGGTCGAGGAATCGGCCTGGGAAAAGGCCGAGAACAACACGGCCCGATGCTCCGGGGTCAGGCCGATACCCTGGTCGCTCACCGCCACCCGCAACTCCACTTCCCGCCCGTGGTGGGCTTCCAAGTCCAGGGCCACCACCACTTCGCCGCGTTCGGAAAACTTGATGGCGTTGCCGACCAGGTTCACCAGGATTTGCCCCAGCCGCAAGGGATCGCCCACCAAGACCTGGGGCAGGTTGTCGTCGGTGTCGAAGATCAGTTCCAAACCCCGCTCCATGGCCTGGCCGGCCAACAGGGTGGCGAGGTTGTCCAGCACCGGCTCCAGGCTGAATTCCATGGTCTCCAGGGTCAGCTTGCCGGCCTCGATCTTGGAGAAATCCAGGATGTCGTTGATGATCCTGAGCAGAGAATCCGCCGCCCGCCTGATTTTCTCCAGGTAACCGTGCTGGCGCTCGCCCGACCCGGTCGCGAGGCATAGATCGGCCAGCCCCAGGATGGCGCTCATGGGCGTGCGGATTTCGTGGCTCATATTGGCGAGGAACACGCTTTTGGCGCGGCTGGCCTCCTCGGCCTCGGCGGCGCGGCGCGTCAGTTCGGCGTTGAGCTGGGCGATCTCCTGGTCGCGGGCCTTGCGCTCGCGGTTGTCGAACAGGATCGAGCGGCTCATCAGATAAGCCCCCGTGGCGTCGCGCACCGCCGTGGCGCTCAACAGCACGGGCAAAACGCCGCCATCCTTGCACACCAGGTCGTATTCCAGGTCCTTGACCCGCCCGGTGCGCTTGAAGCCAGGAAAGGTGGCGCGGAACAATTCGACGCTGGCGGGAACCAGGAATTCGGCGAAATTCCTGCCCAACACCTCTTCGCGCCCATAGCCCAACCAGGCCAGCTCGGTATCGTTGACCGCCATGAAGGTGCCGTCCGGTCCCAGCGAGTGGTAGCCGCAGGGGGCGTTGTTGTAGAGGTCGGCGATTTCCTCGGCGTGGACCAGGAGGGCGCGGTTGGCCTCGCGCAACTGCTCGGTGCGCTCGGCCACCAAATGCTCCAGGTGGTGGTGGTGGCGGTCCAGTTCCTCGATCATGCGGTGGCGCTGGGTGACATCGCGCACGATGCCGACCACCCGGTAGACCCGGCCCGCCGCGTCCCGCACCGGGGAACCCATATCCTTGACCCAGCGGATATCGCCGTCGGGGCGGACGATGCGGTATTCGATATCGAAGCGCCCGGCCTTCAACCCCGCCACGAACTCGCGCCGGACCCTGGGCTGGTCCTCGGGATGGACCGCTTGGAACCAAGCTTCGGAATCTTGGTACAGGGTTTCCCTGGACAGGCCGCTGATGGCCTCGAACGCCGGGCTGACATAGGCCACCCGCCGCTCCGGCCATTCGGTGATCCAGAAAATATCCGGCACCCGCTCGGCGAGCTGCCGGAACCGCTCCTCGCTTTCGCGCAAGGCCCGCTCGGCGAGCTTGCGCCCGCTGATGTCGCGACAGATGGTGAATATCGCCGGCTGGCCGCGCCAGGCCGAGGGGATGCCCAGGATTTCCACATCGTAGACCTTGCCATCCTTGCGCCGGTGGCGGGTCTCGAACAATTGTTGCTGATCGAAGGAGTTGGCGAAATGGGCGAACAAAGCTTCCCGCGTCCGCCACCGGTCGTCCCAGGACCAAACCGGCATCCCGACCAATTCCTCCTGCGTATACCCCAGCATGGCGGTGAAGCGGGCATTGGCCTCGATCACCCGGCAGTCGGTATCGAGGACCGCGATACCGTCCTGCGATTGTTCGAACAGGATGCGCTTACTCTCCGCCTCCTCCACCAGGGCCAACTCGGCCAGCACCCGCCCCGTGATCTCGGTGTGCGATACCAGCGCCCCGCCCCGCTCCGAACACAGGGGCGAGACGTTCATCAGGAACCAGCGGCGCTGGACGGGCGAATGGCAGGGATATTCCATCGAAAAGCCGGGGCTTTCCCCGCGCAGCACGGCCAGGATACCGGCGCGGGCCGCTTCGGCCTCCTGGGCATCGCCGAAGCCATCGCCCCCCGAGCAGGCGGCGCAAGCCGCCAGATAATCGGTCCCGACCCAAGCCGCCGCGTCCGGGCGGGAATCGCGGCCATTGTCCTGGCCGAAGCGCACCCAAGGCTCGTTGACCGCGACGATGATGCCATCGCGGTCCAGCACGGCGATATGGGCCGGCATGGAATCCACGATGGCGCGGCAAAGCCCCAGTTCCCGCCCGAACGGACCGGGATGCTCCGGCGGGGTGCTCGGCAGCCCTGGGGAAGGAGGTTGTGGCGCGGGGGGAGGCGAACCGGGGCCGCTGTTCATAGGGAGGGGGATAAGGGGTTCGGAACCCCTGGAAGCATAGCCAATCCCGGCGGGAAAGGTGTGGCGCGGCGACGGACGGGACCGCCGCCGACGGCCCCGTCCGCGCCCAAGCCTGGCTTGGGCGCGGGGGTTGGGAAGCCCGGCTTCCGCTCCGCCGACCGGGCCGGGCCTAATGCCAGCCGCCGTATTGCTTGGTGGGATCGCCCTTGAAACCCGCCGAGCCGCCGGAACCGCCCGAACTTTTGCGCTGGGCGATGGCGGCCCCGGCGGCCTTGGCGAGGTTGGCCTCGGTCAGCCCGCCCAGGCCCAGGGCGGTATCGACCACCAGGGTGGTGACGGGGCTGATATCCTGGTCGGCGGCCAGATCGCTGGTGACGGCGGCTTTCAACGGAGCCGCGGCCCCCGCCGCCGTGGCGCTCAACACCACGGGATAGGCCGTGCCCGCCGGGATTTTCAGGCTGTAATGGGCGTCGCCGCCGATGTCGGCCTGGGCCACCACGGTGCCGTCGCGGTCCTTGGCTTCGATATGGCCCTGGTTGGCCGGTCCATCGTCGGTGAGGACCAGCCCCGCGATCCTGGCCTCGCCGCCGCCCGAGGCTCCGGGCGTGGAGGCGGGACCGCAGGCGGCCAGGGACAAAGCCAGGGCGATGCAGGAAAAGAGTCTGGTATTCATGGGTCTGGTGCTATGCGAAAGATCGTTATGCTTATGGAAGCGGAGCGGGAAACGCCCCGCGCCTCGGGGCGTCAACGCGCCTGCCCGCCCAGGGGGCGGTGCTGATGGATCAAGCCCCGCAGCCAATATAACGCCAAGATGGCGAGGGCGGTCATCAAGCCCCAGAAGAAATCCCGATGCTCCAGCACCACCCGCCGGACCTCGTCCACCACCGCCCAACTCAATTCGCGGTGGAGCAGATAGGCGGCGATGGCGATGACGAACACCCCGAAGCCGCGCCTGAGCGCATTGCCGCTGATCCGCTTGGAAAGCCAGCCGCCGACCACGCTCCCCACCACCGCCGCCCCGGTGAACAGCATCACCAAATGCGGATCGAAGCTGACATGGCTGGCGTAGCCCGCCAGCGCCGCCGCCGAATTCATGGCGATGACCAGGAGCGAAGTCCCCACCGCCGCGTGCATGGGCAAGCCGCCCAGCAGGTTCAAGGCCGGCACGATCACGAAACCGCCGCCCACCCCGACCAGCCCGTTCAAAGCGCCGACCAGGAAGCCATCGAACAGCACGGCGGGCACGTTCAGCCGCCTGGGGCAGATCGGCCCGCCGGTATGGGGCTGGGTTTCGCGCCCCCGGCCCTTGAGCATCGCCGCCGCCGTCGCCAGCATGACCAGGGCGAACAGCAGCAATAAAATATGCCCCGGCACATAGGCCGCCAGCCGCCCGCCGCCATACGCCCCCGCCATCCCGGCCAGCCCGAAGCCATAGCCGTTCTTCCAACAGACCCGCCCGCCCCGCGCGTGGCCCACCACCGCGACCAGGCTGGTCGTCCCCACCACCACCAGCGAGGTCGCGATGGCGGTCTTGGAATCGAGCCCCGCCACGTAGACCAGCACCGGCACCGTCAGGATCGACCCGCCGCCGCCGAGCAGCCCCAGCAACAAGCCGATCACCCCCGCCAAACCCAGCATCAAGCCCATATCCACCTCCGGCTCCCCGGTCGGCCATCAAGGCAAGCCATCACCCCTGGCGCGGCACGGGTGCCCGGCCACAGGCCTGGTTGGCGGGCAGGGCTTGGTCGATGTACTTGGGATAGGGCAAATCCAAAGCCCGCATCAGGGCGATGAATGCCTCGCGGGTCTTGCCGCCGCCGAGCCGGGGATTCTTGGCCTGTTCCTGGCCGATGGTGGAGACGGTATTGCCCGCGTAATCATGGCCGGGATAGACCAGGGTATCGGGCGGCAAGGTAAAGAGCTGGCGCTGGATGCTGTCGTACAAACGCCCGGCGTCGCCCTGCTGGAAATCGGTGCGTCCGCAACCGCCGATGAACAAGGCGTCGCCGGTGAACACCCGGTCGGCCATGGCGTAGCTGACGCAGCCGCCGGTATGGCCGGGCGTGTGCAGCACCCGGAATTCCAGGTCGCCCACCTGCAAGGGCACGCCATCGGTGACCAGGAGGTCGGCGCACATCGCCCCGGCGTCGCGGTGGACCACGCTCTTGCTGCCGAAGCGCTCGCGCAACAGGCCGGACGCGGTGATGTGGTCGGCGTGGACGTGGGTTTCCAGGGTATAGACCAGGGTCAGGCCGAGTTCGGCCAGCAAGCGGGCGTAGGTTTCCAACTCGCTGGCGACGGGATCGATCAAGACCGCGCGGCGGGTGCGTTCGCAGCCCAAAAGGTAGGTGTAGGTGCAGGTATCGGCTTCGAATAGCTGGCGGAAGATCATGGTGCTGCTCCGATGGGGTGGGCCTGTGGCGACAGGCGGCGCTGATGGTGGAGAAAGAGACAAGCTCCGTGCCAAAGCCCGGCGCGGCGTGGAACCGGGAATCCGGCCAATGATCGATGGGATGGGATGGCGGGAGAAAAGGGGCATGACTCGTTTCAATATGTTTCCTACGCAACGCTGCGCAACGCCATCCGCGTTTCATGCGACGGGCCGGGCCTTTCACTATCATCCCGCTTGGGCCTGGAGCGGTACCCCGCCCTCCATGCTGGCCCACATGCAGCGCATACAGGATAATCCAGCTCTCCATAGCCCATCCCCATAGCACGCCATGACCCCACCCCAAGCCGAAATCTTCTCCCAAGGCGACGAAGTCGTCACCGGCGAAATCGCCGACACCAACGCCGCCTGGCTCTCGCGCGAACTGGTGCCGATGGGCTTCCAAGTCGCCCGCCACAGCGCCGTGGGCGACCGGCTCGACGCCCTCGTCAACCTCCTGCGCGAAATCTCGGCCCGCGCCGACCTCTGCCTGTGCAGCGGCGGCCTGGGGCCGACCTGCGACGACCTCACCGCCGAGGCGGTCGCCCGCGCCTTCGACCTGCCCTTGCGGGAAGACCCGGAAGCTTTGCATCAGATCGAAGCCTTCTTCGCCCGCTCGGGCCGGCCCATGCCCGCCGTCAACCGCAAGCAGGCTTGGCTGCCCCAAGGTGCGGAACGGCTGGACAACCGCTGGGGCACGGCTCCCGGCTTCGCGGTGCAAGCCGGGCGCTGCCGCTTCGTGTTCATGCCGGGCGTGCCGGGCGAAATGAAAGCCCTATTCGGCCAGTGGGTGAAACCGGATTTGGCGCGGCGCTACGCCCTGAACCCCGAAAAGCTGGTGATCCTCCGCACCGTCGGCGTGGGCGAATCGGCCTTGCAGGAATTATTGGAGCCGGTGGAACTGCCACCCGGCGTGCGGCTGGGTTTTAGGGCCGGTGGGCCGGAGAACCAAGTGAAGCTGCTGTTCCCGGCGGATTGCCCGGAGGAGCAACGGGAAGCCACGGTGCGGCGGGCCATGGCGGCGATTGGGGAAGCCGTTTACGCCATCGGCGGCGACGAAGAACCCGACAGCGGCCTCGAAGCCGTGGCCGGAAAGAATCTCGACGCCCGCCGCGCCAAGCTGTTCATCGTCGAGGCGGCGAGCGGCGGGCTGTTGGCGAGCCGCTGCGCGGGGCGGGAGTGGCTGCTGGGTACGCTGGCCGCGTCCCAACCGGAAACCCTGCACCGCTGGCTGGGCGGGAAACCGGAAGGCGACGGCCCGCGTGTCGCCGCCACCCTGGCCGTGATGGCCCTGGCGCGGAGCGGGGCGGATTTCGCGCTGGCGCAATTCGCCGAGCCGGACGCGCTCAAGGAAGATTCCGGCCCCGCTGCGGTGCATTTCGCACTGGCCGGATCGAACCGGCTGTGGCAGGAAAGCCGGACGGTTTCGGGCAATCCGCAACGCAAGCGGCTGGGTGCCGCCGCGTTGGCTTTGGATTTCTTGCGCAGGCGCTTGCCCGGCGGGTGAACCCGCCTCAGTACAAGGTGGCCCCGCCGTTCTTGGCGGCGACGAAATCGGCGTAATCCTGCTCGACCTGGGCGGTATAGCCCAGGGCGAAGTTGAGGATTTCGGTCTTGAAGGCCGAACCGTTCGCGCCGATCACATCGGTGATTTCCTTATCCATGCTGGAAGCGATCAGGGTGGAATCGTAATCCTTGTCCGCAAGGGCGTGGTTCTTCGCCACCGCCTGCCCCATGTATTTCACCGCGTCGTTGAACTTGGTGTAGGTGGTCAGCAAGGTGTAATCGAAATCCTCCTGGTACGGCGAACGCTCGTGCAGGTAGAACGCCATGCCGTTCATACTGGTCGAGCCCACTAACACATCGGCGTTGTTCAGCAAGGCCTTATGGCTCATCGCGACGCGGACGCCGTTGTGGTAGCCATAGGCCGAGGCCGGCATCGCGCCCGGTGCGGCAAGGGCGGCCGCGCTGTCGGATTCCTGTTTCATTTCCAAGATCACGTCGTCGCTGGTCGCGGTGGACGGTCCCTCGATCAACAGATAGTAACGATAGCGCCCCAGGCTGCCGGTGCCCGCGCCCAGGCGCAGGGCCGCACCCTTGAGGGTGTAGAAGCTATTGGCATAGCGCTTGGAGGAAGCGATGGAGCCGATATAGCCGGGCATGGCCGCATTGAGGGCGGACAAAGTCGCGCTATTGACCAGTTGCAAGGTGCTGGACGCCACGAACTGACGCACCCCGGAAGTCACGGCGGTGTATTTCGCCAGGAGGTTGGAACGGGTCTTGGCATCCGCCGCCTGGATGGCGTCCTTGACCACGCCGTTGGTGTTGGCCGTGGTCAGGCGCCAGGTCTTCTCGTTGTCGTTGCCCTTGAAGGCGGCGATCTGGGTGAGGTAGGCATCGACGAAATTCTTGACCAGGGATTGGCGGTCACTGCTGGCAATGCCGTTTTCCTTGGCGGCGAGGACGATGGCGACCGCCATGCGGCGGATATCCCAGACATAGGGCCCCCAATAAGCCTCGTCGAAATCGTTGGTGTCGAACACCGCGTTGCCGTTGGCGTCGCGGAAACCGCCCAGGTTCTGCATATGCATATCGCCTTCCAGCCACGCCCCGTCGGTTAGGTAATTACTGAAATACGAGGTCGGCCAAACCGCTGTGTTCGCCATATCGGCGTAGAACAGATGGGCCGTGCCCCGGTAAAAATAGAAGGCACCCTGAGCCATCTTGTCCATCTTGATCGCCAACTCCCCTGGCAGGTTGGCGGCGAAGGGATGGTTGTAGGCGTAGATTTTCTGCACCAACCAGGATTGGCGGCTGGTGGCGGCTTCGGCACCGGTGGCGAGCGCAAGCAGGGCGAGCAGCCCGGCGGTGAGGGTGGTGCGGATGGACATGATGGGGTTCCCCTTGCAAAAAAGCGCGGACTGTAACCTCTTCCGGGGCGGGGCCGTCACCTTTGGACGGTGACGGTTGTGTGAACAGGCCGGGGACGCTTGGCCTGCCAGCACCGCGCTATCCCAGGACGATGCTCACCCCGAGTTCCGCACACCCACCTTATCCAACACAAACAACCGATCCATCCCGCCGCAAATCGCTCCGCTATGGCGCAGCGCGGGCCGGTAAGCCGCGAACAACTCATCCAGCGCTTCCGGCGTGAAGCGGAAATACCCGTCCGCCATGCCCTCGGTCCGCATGGCCCAGGCGATGACCGGCGCGACCCCCGGCAGTTTGGAGCGGGTCAGGCTCCACACCGATTCCGAAATGATCAAGCGTTGTTCCGCCGCCGCGTACAGCCGGGCCAGCATCTCCTCCACCCGCGGGTGGAACTGGTACAGGCTGACCTGGCACACCACGACCTGGGATTTGGGCAAAGGCCCCTTGCCCACATCGAAATATTCCACCGGCCTGCCGCGCCGCCGGGCGCTACGCAGGAAAGCCCGGCTGCGGTCCAGGCCAAGATAGCGGGTTCCTTCCGGCAAATACCGGCTCAACGCCCCGTCGCCGCAGCATACATCCAACACCCCGGCCCCTTCCGGCACCCATCGCGCCACCGCCCGGAACCGCTCGTCGCGGTGACGCCGGTAGGTGAGCGCCATCAGCGCGTGATAAAACCGGCTGTTCGAGTAGAAAAGTGGCATATGACCCTCCCTGTGGCTTGAATTCGATCCCGATCCGCTGGCTCAGACCTGCACCTCGACCCGATCCACCCGCTGGAATCCACGCGGCAGATGATTCCCCTTGCGGCCCCGTGTCCCCTGATAGTGGGCGAGATCGTTGGCCGACAGGCCGATATGGCGCTTGCCGCAATAGAGCTTCAGCCCCGCGCCCGGCGGCACCGCCACCAGATGCAGCACATAATCCTGCCGCGCCGCCAAATCCCCGCCATCCACCTGGATCAGCTTATTGCCCTTGCCCTTGGCCAATACCGGAATCTCGGTCATCGGGAACACCAACAAGCGTCCCTGCGCCGTCACCACGGCGACGGTTTCGGTGTCCGGTGCCAGCACCCGCAGCGGCGGCAAGGCTTCCGAATGCTCGGGGAGGGTCAAGACCAGCTTGCCGGTGCGGTTCTTGGTGTATAGCTCCTTGAGCTGGGTCAGGAAGCCATAGCCGCTGTCGGTCGCCAACAAATACCAATCCTCGTCGCCGCCGGTCAGCACGGTTTTGAACACCGCGCCCGGCGGCGGGTTGAGCCGGCCGGTCAAGGGTTCGCCCTGGGTGCGGGCCGATGGCAGTTCGTGGGCGGGCACGGCGTAGCTGCGCCCGGTCGAATCCAAGAAATAGGCCGGTTGATTGCTGCGTCCCGGCGCGGCCATCAGGAAGGCGTCGCCGGAACGATAGGCCAGGGTACCGGCGTCGATATCGTGGCCCTTGGCGGCGCGGACCCAGCCTTTTTCCGACAGGATCACCGTGACCGGCTCGCTGGCGATGACCTGGGTGGCGTCCAAGGCCTGGGCCGCCTGCCGGGCCACGATGGGCGAACGGCGGGCATCGCCGTAGCGTTCGGCGTCCTGCCGCAATTCCTGCTTGATGAGCGCTTTGAGCTTGTCGGGTGAATCCAAGGTCGCTTGCAGCATGGCCCGCTCCCGTTCCAAATCGGCCTGTTCGCCGCGAATCTTCATTTCCTCCAGCTTGGCGAGATGGCGCAGCTTGATATCGAGGATGGCCTCGGCCTGGATTTCGCTCAGGCCGAACCGCGCCATCAACACCGGCTTGGGTTCGTCCTCGCGGCGGATGATGGCGATCACCTCGTCGATATTGAGGAAGGCGGTCAGCAAGCCCGCGAGGATATGCAAACGGGCCTCGACCTTGTCCAGCCGGAATTCCAGGCGCTTACGGACGGTGGCGGTGCGGTAGTCCAGCCATTCCGCCAGGATGGCGCGGAGGTTCTTGACCTGGGGTTTGCCATTCAGGCCGATCATGTTGAGGTTGACCCGGTAGCTGCGCTCCAGGTCGGTGGTCGCGAACAAATGCGACATCAAGGACTCGGCCTCGACCTTGCGGCCCTTGGGCATGACGACGATGCGGGTAGGGTTTTCGTGGTCGGATTCGTCGCGCAGGTCTTCGACCATGGGGAGCTTCTTGGCCTGCATCTGGGCGGCGATCTGGGCCATGATGTCGTTGCCGGACACTTGGTGCGGCAGGGCGGTGACGACGATATTGCCCTCCTCCACTTCCCAACGCGCCCGCAGGCGCACCGAGCCATTGCCGGTCCGGTACAGGCGCAGGAGGTCGTCGCGGGGCGTGACCAGTTCGGCCTCGGTGGTGAAATCGGGGCCGCGGATGACTTCGCACAGTTCTTCCAGCGTGGTCTCGGGCTGGTCGAGCAGCAGCACGCAGCCCTCGACCACTTCGCGGAGGTTGTGCGGCGGAATATCGGTCGCCATGCCGACGGCGATGCCGGTGGTGCCGTTCAACAACACATTGGGCAGCCGGGCGGGCAACAGGGCCGGTTCGTCCAGGGTGCCATCGAAATTGGGCACCCACTCCACCGTGCCCTGCTCCAATTCGGCCAGCAGGGTCTGGGCATAGGGCGTCAATTTGGCCTCGGTGTAGCGCATGGCGGCGAAGGACTTGGGGTCGTCGGGCGAACCCCAGTTGCCCTGCCCGTCCACCAAGGGATAGCGGTAGGAAAACGGCTGGGCCATCAACACCATGGCTTCGTAGCAGGCGGAATCGCCGTGCGGATGATATTTGCCCAAGACGTCGCCCACGGTGCGGGCCGATTTCTTGTACTTGGCCTGGGCCGAGAGTCCCAGTTCCGACATGGCGTAGACGATGCGCCGCTGCACCGGCTTGAGCCCGTCGGCGATGTTGGGGAGGGCGCGGTCGAGGATGACGTACATGGAATAATCGAGGTACGCCTTCTCGGTGAAATCCTTGAGGGGAATCTGTTCGTGGGTAATCGCGTTCACGGGTTTGGAATCGGCTGATGGCAAGGCGGGCACCAAAGCGGCACCTGGAAGCGGGGGGATTTTAGCGGGTTCGGGTGAAGCTTGTGGTATCGCATCGACCGGACCCGCAGGATCCGCCCCTCATCGGTCGCTAGCGGCGGCACATAGGGCCTGGGTGGAATCTGGGAATCCAGGCAACTAGACGCCTGGATTCGGCGAATATTCGTCCAGCCCACATGGTAGAGGCTGTCGATTCAAAATGGATAAGGCATTAAAACAAGCTTCCGTCCCGATAGCTTTCATTCAAAACATACCCCCCTTTCTGGCCAACCTTAACAATAAAACCAAATTTTTCCAGCTTATTGAAAAAATACCTAACCCTTCTATAAAAAGTATCAAATCCACGAATATCCTGGACGCCTGGATTCTGCTCGCGCCATAAAGCGGTAGCAACCATCTTGGCATTTACCGCCTTCGCTTTCGAAAAGAAAATATGCCGATAAATGATATTCAATATATCCCTTGGCACCTTATCCAAGCCCATCACCGCATCGCCAAACACTTTCGTCAGATCATCCCAATAATCAAGTCTTACCAACACTCTATCCGCCATATAAATTGGATAAATGGCCGTACTCAATGGATGCTTGCTAATCAAACCATTTGACTCCAAGTCGATCAGAGCCTCGAAATGATTATTGCCCGGTGTCAACAAAACCGTATAATGGAGACGCTCATTTTCCCATTCGGACTTGATAAGATAGGCCAGCACCCGTTTTTGCTCTTCAGTAAGCTGTCGGCCATTGGTTCTGCGCTCGATGTAAGCATCGAACGCTTTAAAATGGGACTCCATGCGCTCATCAAGGAGTTGGCCCGCACGCAAAAAAAGGCAAACCTCCTCGGAATATAGGCGGTAGACCGGGAGATCGATGCGATTCTCCAGGCACAGGTTAACCAACGTCGCCATCCCAATCCCCTTACCCTCCCACTTGCGGTATATGCGCAACACATCCGCGAGCTTCGGATTCCGCGCTTTTGCCTCCGGGATAATGCGGCGCAGAGGGGTTTCGTGATCCGCCTGCTCGATAAGAAGATGGGGACGGAATTTTCCAGGATTTTTAATGGCGATATGCCGACCCGGCTTGATTGAAATGATCGCTTGCTTATCCAAAGAATAATCTCGATGGGCCAGCGCGTTATTCACGGTTTCCCGCAAAATCTCCTCTGGATATTGCGGCGTACTCGTACCCCCTCGTTCGGCGGAAATTCCAACCTGTATGTTCCGCAAAACATAAGACAGGCTAGATTCCATCAATGGCAATATATTCCCTATTAAATCCTGTTTGTCTTGAGCGATTTTTTCCGGTACATCCACATAGCCATGCACATGACAGCGAAAGCCCAAATGGTCGGCCGGATATTTTCCGCACACCAACATACCCAAGAGCGTGGCCTGCCCGTCCTTGATAAACTTCTTGCGCTCCAGAAAGGGCCGGGCGGTTTCCATGTCGGCCTTCATGGTTTCCACTTTGATGGGCCGATTCAAATGCTGGATATAATCATTCAGCGCATCCAAATCCAGATCATCAACAGCCGTATCCGGCCACGGCTGTAGCTCGCGGGCATATATAACCTCTTCCCGATACTCTTCTTGCTTATCAATCTCCGTTTCGGTAATCCTACGGTCCCCGGTCAAAAGCCGCTGATAGGCATGGTTTTGATAAAACACATATTTTCGATCTGCCGTTAACTCATCGACAAAGACCAACGCCACCCTACCCTCCAAGAACTCCCGGATTTGCATCGGCGGAAAAGCCTCCCGCAAATCCAACTTCACCCCGTTCCGGTCGGTAAACAAACCGGATAGCTCTTGCGTGAGCTTAGCTTCCGCCTCATCCCGATAACCACTAAATACATAGCGCCGCTCTTGACCTTGCCCCTGTTCCTTGATACCCATTATGATTATTCCGCCACGGGTATTGAGGAAGGCGTTCACCGACCTATGGAATTCCTTCCACTGCCCGCCTTCCGCAGGCATGGGTTTGATTTCAACCGTATCGGTTTCCTGTTCTTCAAACCTCCCTGCGCGGATCAAGCCCGCCAGCCTCGCCAAAATCCTATCGATAACATCACTCATCTTTCGCCCTCTATCTCACGTCCAATCCATATCATGGACTTGGAAAGCCACGGTCGGCCCGCCGCGCCCATACGGCTCCGGTGGTTTTTCGATCTACGCGGCACCGCTGAACACGGCTCCAAACTTGGCATTCTATCCGTTCCTGTAAGATAAGCCCTCTTCAAAAAGCGCCGACATTACCATGCAAACCCTCACCCTCACCCACCCCGACGATTGGCATCTCCACCTGCGCGACGGCGCGGCGCTCGCAAGCGTCGTGGCCCACACGGCGGCGCAATTCGCCCGCGCCATCGTCATGCCCAACCTGAAACCGCCGGTCGCCACCGTCGCCGACGCCCTGGCCTACCGCAGGCGCATCCTGGCCGCCCTGCCCGCGGGCAGCGGGTTCCAACCCCTGATGGCCTTGTACCTGACCGACGCCACCACCCCGGACGAAATCCGCCGCGCCGCCGAAGAACCCGCCGTGGTGGCGCTCAAGCTCTATCCGGCGGGCGCGACCACCAACTCCGACGCCGGGGTGAACCGCCTGGAAGCGCTCTATCCGGTGCTGGAAGCCATGGAACGGCACGACCTGCCCTTGCTTGTGCATGGCGAAACGACCGATCCAGACATCGACCTCTTCGACCGCGAGGCCGTGTTCATCGAGCGGCACCTCATACCGCTGGCGGCGCGGTTCCCCGGCCTGCGCATCGTGCTGGAACACGCCACCACCCGCGAGGGCGTGGAGTTCGTGCGCGACGCGGGGCCGCGCATCGCCGCGACCCTGACCGCCCATCATCTGCTCTACAACCGCAACGCGCTGTTGGTGGGCGGCGTGCGCCCGCATTTCTATTGCCTGCCGGTCCTCAAGCGGGAAAGCCACCGGCTGGCCCTGTTGGCGGCGGCGACTTCCGGCAATCCCAAATTCTTCCTGGGCACCGACAGCGCCCCGCATCCACGCGGGGGCAAGGAATCGGCCTGTGGTTGCGCCGGTTGCTACACCGCCCATGCCGCCTTGGAACTCTACGCCGAAGCCTTCGAGGCGGCGGGCGCCTTGGACAAGCTGGAAGCCTTCGCCAGCTTCCACGGGCCGGACTTCTACCGGCTGCCGCGCAACCAGGGGACGGTCACGCTGGAACGCCGGGCATGGCGGGCACCGGAAAGCTTCCCCTTCGGCGCGGAAACCCTGGTTCCACTGCGGGCGGGCGAGCCGCTGGCCTGGCGGCGGGCCGGATGAGCGGCGGGTTTCCTGTACACTAGCCCCACGCCCCTGTCTCCAAACCCCCACACGACCTAGGAGGAACCCCCATGATCTTCTGGCGCGTAAAGCCCCTGGACGCCATCCTCGCCACCGCCGAGAAAAAGGGCCTGCACCGATCCCTGGGCGCTTGGCAACTGACCTTGCTGGGCGTCGGCGCGATCATCGGCACCGGCATTTTCGTCCTGACCGCCGAGGCCGCGCAGAAAGCCGGCCCCGGCATGATGCTGTCCTTCGTCATCGCCGGCTTCGTCTGCGCGGTGGCGGCGCTGTGCTATGCCGAGCTATCGTCCATGGTGCCGGTCTCGGGCTCGGCCTATACCTATTCCTACGCGGTGCTGGGGGAATTGGTGGCCTGGGTGGTGGGCTGGGCCTTGATCCTGGAATACGCCGTGGCGGCCAGCGCGGTGGCGGTGGGTTGGTCGGGCTATTTCGTGGGGTTGCTGCACAACTCGCTGGGGATCGACCTCCCGATGGCCCTGGCCAACGGTCCCTATGCCGGCGGTATCGTCAACCTGCCCGCGATGGTGGTCAGCCTGTTCGTGACGGGGCTATTGGTCATCGGCACCAAGGAAAGCGCCACCTTCACCGGCGTCCTGGTGGCGGTGAAAATCGCCGCGCTCGCCGTTTTCATCGCCCTGGCCCTGCCGGTGTTGAACAGCGCCCATTTCCAGCCGTTCGCGCCTTTGGGCGGGTCGGGCGTGGTGGCGGCGGCGGCGTCGATCTTCTTCGCCTATGTCGGCTTCGACGCGGTCTCGACCGCCGCCGAGGAAACCCGGAACCCCCAGCGCAACGTGCCCATCGGGCTGATCGGCTCCCTGGGGATTTGCACGGTGTTCTATCTCCTGGTGTCGGCGGGGGCCATCGGGGCCATCGGCGCCCAGCCGGTGGTCGATCCCGCGACCGGCGCGGGGCTGGCGCCGGGTTCGACGGAACTGGCGGCGCGTTGCCAAACCCTGGCCGGTGCCGGAACCCAACCCCTGGTTTGCTCGCGCGAGGCGCTGGCCCAGGTGTTGCGCCAGATCGGCTGGGGCGGCGTCGGCAACCTGATAGGGCTCGCCGCCTTCCTGGCCCTGCCCTCGGTGGTGTTGATGATGCTGTTCGGCCAGACCCGCATCTTCTTCGTGATGGCGCGGGACGGGCTGTTGCCGGAAGCCCTGAGCCGGGTCCACCCGCGTCTCAAGACCCCGCATATCGTGACGATGGTCACGGGGGCGGCCGTCACCCTGGCGGCGGCGTTCTTCCCGGTGGGCAAGCTGGCGGATGTGTCGAATTCCGGCACTTTGTTCGCCTTCATGGTGGTGGCCATCGCGGTGATGATCCTCAGGGTGAAGGACGCCGGGCGGTTCCGGCCCTTCAAGACGCCGGGGGTGTGGCTGGTGGGGCCGTTGGCGGTGCTGGGCTGCTTGGTGTTGTTCCTGTTCCTGCCGCTGGAGGCCAAGCTGGTGTTCCCGATCTGGGGGACGATTGGGCTGGTGTTCTATTTCCTGTATGGCTACCGCAAAAGCCATGTGGCGCGGGGGGTCGTCGATCCCACCGGCGGCGAGGATATCATCCAGGAAATCCGGCCCTTGGCGGAATGCTGCAAGGAGGATTGAGCGGTCGTGGCTGGCCGGTTCCCACGGGGAGCCGGCCAAATGATCGCTCTAATTGAAGCGGGCACCGGCCAGGGACTGGACCGGTTCTATCCCCAGGTTCCGCAGCTTCGCCGCCATGCGGGGGCTGCCGGTCTTCAACCACAGTTCGTACAGGCGCAGGGTATCGCTACCGGGCTTGAGGTGGCTGCGCTCGCCGACCTCGGCCAGCACATCCACGAACACCTGGAACCGCCGCGACAATTCGTCGAACACGGCACCAAACGCCCGCCCCCGCGCCGTGCCCCGGTCCAGTCCGCACAACACCCCGTAGGCCGCGCCGCCCATGGCGATGTAGTAATCGACATCCACCACCTTGCGGTTGAGGCTGGCCGCAAACAAACCGGAAATCAGCAGCGCGACATCACCCAGGCGGCGCAGCTTGTGGCGGCGTTCCTCGGGGTTCGGGGTTTCGGCCGCCTCGGCGTAGAGCTGGGCCAGGGGCTGCAACACCACGCCGTCCCCGGTGCGCTGGAACAGCTTCTCGGCGCGGGTGAAATACGCCAACAGGTTCACCACGTAGTAAACGGTATCCTCCCCGGCCCGGACCCGCTGGTTCGCCAGGGCCGCGTGGATGGAATCCTTGAAATACTCCGTCAGGTTCATGCCGGTGATCAGGGGTTCATCGAATACGCCTTCCGCGTGCATAGCCTACCTCCGCAAATCAAGACTCGACGGCGCGGCCTGACGCCGCGCCCCGCGATCTTTCCAAGCAAATTATCGGCCATGCCCGTCCGCGCTAGCGATGCACAGCCGGGCTGAACTCGTGTACCGCCTCGACCATCGCGCCCACCTGCTCGGGATCGACATCCGGCCACACCCCATGCCCCAGGTTGAAGACGTGGCCGCTGCCGGGACCGTAGCCTTCGAGGATGCGTTTCACCTCGGCGCGGATGGACTGTTTCGGTGCATACAAGGCTTGCGGGTCGAGATTGCCCTGCAACGCCACCCGGTCGCCCACCCGGCGGCGGGCCTCGCCGATATCGGTGGTCCAATCGATCCCCAGCGCGTCGTAGCCCGCGCCAGCCATCGCCTCCAACCACTGCCCGCCACCCTTGGTGAACAAGATGGCCGGAACCTTCCGTTCCAGCCGATCCAGGCCGATCCGTTCCAGCGCCTGTTGGGCATAGGCCAACGAGAACTCCCGGTACTGCGCCGCCGACAACACCCCGCCCCAGGTATCGAACACCATGATGGCATCGACCCCGGCGGCGATCTGCGCGGCCAGATACAGGCCCACGGCCTCGGCAAGCTTGCCCAGGAGTTCGTGCACGACCTGGGGTTCCTGATACATCAAGCCTTTGACCTTGCGGAACTCGCGGCTGCCGCCGCCTTCGACCATATACGTCGCCAAGGTCCAGGGACTGCCGGAAAAACCGATCAAGGGCACCCGCCCATCCAATTCGCGCCGGATCAGGCGCACGGCGTCGGTCACATAGCGCAAGCGGTCTTCCGGATCGGGCACCGGCAAGGCCCGCACCTCCGCCGCCGAGCGCACGGGCCGGGCGAAGCGCGGCCCCTCGCCTTCCGCGAAGCTCAACCCGAGGCCCATCGCGTCGGGGATGGTGAGGATGTCCGAGAACAAGATCGCGGCGTCCAGGCGGAAACGCGCCAAGGGCTGCAAGGTCACTTCGCAGGCCAGTTCCGGCTGGGTGCAAAGGTTCATGAAACTGCCCGCCTGTTCGCGGACCCGGCGGTATTCGGGAAGATAGCGCCCGGCCTGGCGCATCATCCACACGGGGGTGCGTTCGACGGGCTGGCGGAGCAAGGCGCGGATGAAGCAATCGTTGTGCAAGCGGCTCATGGGGCGGTCTTTCCTATGATAGGGCGGCGGGAAGCCTCGGGGCCGCCGCCGAAAATGACAAGGCGGATATTACGGCTGCTGGGCCTTGTGGGGAACCCGCCAGCGCTGGGCCGGGGCGTTGGTGCCGGAGCCCGGCGGGCGCAGCAGATCGGCCTGGATCGATTTGAATTGCCGGGGAATGGCCTGGGTCAAGGGCGGCGGCAGGCCCGCAGCCCCTTCCCTGGCGGCGGCCAGGTTCGGATAAACGCCATGGAACAGCAGGTACAAATCGCCCCGGCCCTTGCGCGAGCGCAGCACGGATAAGCCGCTGTCCGGCGGGAACCGGCCCACGGTCCCGGCCAGGGCGTTGGCCTGGGACATGGCGAGGATTTGCAAGGTATAGGCGTCCGGGTTCTGCGCCATGATCCAATCCACGCCATGCGCTCCTTCCAGGCCGACGGTGGCGGCTTGGAGCCGCGCTTGCTGTTCGGGCGACAGGGGTTCCGGCGGCTGGGCCGCGCCTGGGGACTCCGGGGGCTTGCCCGTCGGCTCGGACGGGGCGGCGACGGGAGGGGCCTGGGAGGCGGCCGGCTCCGGCTGGACCTGGGATTCGGGTGCCGGGGCTTGGGCCGGTTCCGGCCTGGACGGCGGGCCTTGGGGTTCCGCGGGCGGCGTACCCGTCCCGGCTTGTTGCTGCGGCGGAATTTCGGGAGCGGCGGCCTGGGCCGGGGATTCGCCCGGATGCGCGGGATCGCCACCCTCGACCGCCACGGGCGCGGACGGTTCGTGCAACACCGTGCCCGGCACCACCGAATCGGCGTCGGCCTTGGGCGAAGGGAAGGCCGACGGCTCGGGAAGCTGGGGCCTCGGTTTCCACAACCATAGGATCACGCCCGCCAGCAGCGTAGCGGCCAATCCCGGTACCAGCCAACGCATAGGCCGGCCCCAAGGCCGGGATGGCGCGGCTTCCACCGGCTGTTCCAGCAGGCGCAGGGCCGCGCCGGGCGCGCCCTGGGCGCGGGCGTGCCAAGCGCCGGCCTGGGCTTCGGCGGTGGTTTGTTGTGGCGGCAGTCCTGGCTTGGCGGCGATCAACCGGCGCAGGTAGGCGGAAAATTCGGCGGGACTCAGCGAGGGGATTTCCAGCGGCTGGGCATCGCGCAGGGCCAGGGCGTCGGTGGTGGCTTTGCGCCGCAAACCGTGGCTGGGCAAGGCCAGCACGATATGCAGGCTATGATGCTCGCGGGCGAATTCCCAAAGACCGCTCAGCAAGCCCGGCAGCAGGCGGTGAGCGTTATCGAGCAACAACACCAGCAAGCGCCGCTCCTTGCCATAACGCGCCAGCACCTCCGCGCAGGTCCATTCCCCGGCGCTGGCGAGGTTCAAATCCCGCAACGCCACCCGCCGCAATTCCTCGATGATGGATTCATAGGTGGTGCCCGCCGTGGCGGCCAGATAGCACACGCTGGCATAGGCGCGGGCGCTGGACTCCAAACGCCGCAGGAACACCGTCTTGCCCATGCCCTCGGGGCCGGACAAGACGATGGGCTGGGAAAGGTTGACCGCCAGATGCAGCAGCAGGTCGAACTTGCGCTCCCGCGCCTCGGAAAGCAGGGAGCCGTCCAGCGGACCGTCGGCCTGGGCCTCCTCAAGCGCGGCCATACTCGTCCAAAGTGGACCGCAACGGGGCCAGATCGACCGGCATCGGCAAATGCGCCTTGCCGATACATTCGAGCAGGATCAAACGCAAGCGGCCTTCGAGGTTCTTCTTGTCCACCGCCATGTGTTCGAGGAAGGCGTCGGCCCCGAGTCCGGCGGGCGGGCGCACCGGCAGCCGCGCCCGCGCCAGCAGGGCCACGATGCGTTCCACGTCCCGTTCCGCGAGCCAGCCCAAGCGCCGTGACAAATCCGCCGCCTGGCACATGCCTATCGCCACCGCCTCGCCGTGCAGGATGCCGCCGTAGCCCAGGCCGGTTTCGATGGCGTGGCCGAAGGTATGGCCCAGGTTCAAGGTGGCCCGCTCGCCGGTTTCGCGCTCGTCCGCCGCCACCACCTCCGCCTTGTTGTGGCAGGAGCGCTCGATAGCGTAGCCCAGGGCTTCCGGATCGCGCCGTAGCAGGGCTTCCATGTGCTCCTCAAGCCACCGGAAAAACGGCTCGTCGCGGATCAAGCCATATTTCACGACCTCGGCCAGCCCGGCGCTCAATTCGCGGTCGGCCAGGGTATCGAGGGTCGAGAGGTCGGCGATCACGCATTTGGGCTGGTGGAACGCCCCGATCATGTTCTTGCCACGGGGATGGTTGACGGCGGTCTTGCCGCCCACCGAGGAATCCACCTGGGCCAGCAAGGTGGTGGGAATCTGCACGAAGGGCACGCCGCGCTGGTAGCACGCCGCCGCGAAACCGGTCAGGTCGCCGACCACGCCGCCGCCCAGGGCGATGAGATGGGCGTTGCGGTTGAATTTGTGTTCGAGCAGGGCGTCGAACACCGCCAGGGCCGATTCCATGGTTTTGTAAGACTCGCCATCGGGTAGGGTCACGGTGGCGACCTGCTTGCCTTCGAGCTGGTCCAGCACCCGCTCCAGGTACAAGGGCGCGACGGTGGTGTTGGTCACGACCAGGATTTGCTTGGAATCGAGATAGGACGGCAGGAGTCCGCCCCGGTTCAGCAAATCGGGGCCGATATGGATGGGGTAGCTGCGCTCTCCCAGCGAGACGGTGAGGGTCCTCATGGTTTGCTTGGCCTGGAATGGGTTCGGTGGTAGACCCTGAGGATTTGCCGGACGGCGCTACGGCTGGAGCTTTGCCCCGTATCGACGACGAAATCGGCCAGGGAACGGTAGATCGGTTCGCGGATTTGGAAGAGGTCCAATAGTTTTTGGCGCGGGTTTTCGGTGTTGAGCAAGGGACGGTTGGCGTCCTTGTGGGTGCGCTCCAGTTGCTTCTCCACCGGGCAATGCAGGTAGACCACGAAACCATGGCGGCGGATCCGCTCCTGGTTCTCCGGCAACAGGATGGAACCGCCCCCGGTCGCCATGACGATCCCGTCCATTTGGGTCAGTTCGGCCAGCACCTCGGCCTCGCGCCTGCGGAAGCCGGCCTCGCCCTCGTATTCGAAGATCATGGGGATGGTGACGCCGGTGCGCTGCTCGATCTGCTTGTCGCTATCGACGAAACCCACGCCCAGGCTTTTCGAGAGCAAGCGTCCTATGGTGGTCTTCCCCGCCCCCATCGGGCCGATCAAATAGATATTCTTGGACTGTTTCATACCCGGCAGGGCCGGTCGGGCCGACAAAAGCCGCATCATACCATGGCCCAAGGCGCGACCCCGGAAGAAAAAAGGCACCCGCCGGGTGCCTTTTCACGCCCCTGGCGGCGGCTTTCCGCGTCAGCGGGTACTCAAGGTTTGATCGAGGATTTTAGGGGTGATGAAGATCAGCAGTTCCTTTTTATTATCTTCCACCCGGTCCTTGCGGAACATGAACCCCACGCCCGGCAGATCGCCCAGGAAGGGCACCTTGTCGGTCTGGTTTTTCTGTTGCCCTTCGTACACGCCGCCAAGGACCACGGTATCACCGTTGCCCACTTGGGCGCGGGTGATGATCTGGCGCTTCAGGATGGCCGGAACGCCATTGAACAAGACCGACGAAGGCTCGTCCTTCTGGACGAACAGGTCCATCAGGATATTGTCGTCGGGCGTGATATGCGGGGTGACTTCCAATTTCAGCACGGCCAGCTTGAATTGCACGGTGGCGATGGCGGCACCGCCCGCCGCGCTGGTCACGGTATAGGGGATTTCCTGGCCCTGGAGGATGGTGGCCTTGGTCTGGTCGGAGGTGATGAGCTTCGGGGTCGCCACGGTCTCGCTGCGGCCATCGATCTGGGCCGCCGAAAGTTCGAGGTCCAGCAGATAATCGCCGACCTTGAGGAAGGTCACGCCGAAATAGCCACCACTGGCGGCGGCGGCGGTCGAGGCCAGGTTCACCAAGGCATCGCCCGAAACGCCGGTATTGCCGCTCCAGCGCTGTTGCCATTCTTCGGTGGTGCCATCGGGGGCGGTCTGGAAGAACTCCTTGCCGCGCTCGTCCTTGACGAAGGTGGACCGGTTCAACGAGAGGCGCGATCCCAGTTCGCGGGTAAAATTGTTCTCGGCGATTACGATGCGGGATTCGATCAAGACCTGGCGGACCTGCTTATCCAATTGGCGCACCAGTTCCCGCACCCGCTCGATGTTGCGCGAGGTATCCTTCACGATCAATTGGTTGGTCCTGGGATCGACCGTGACATTGCCACGGCTGGACAGGATCGACTGGCTGACATCCAGGGTGGCGGTGCTGGTCAGGGCTTTCGCGCCGGTGATATTGGACTGGCTGGCCGTGTCCTCCACGGTTTTCTTGGTGGTGCCCACCAGGATTTCCTTGATTTCCTCGGCCTTGGTGTAGTTCAACTGGATCATTTCGGTACGGAGGGGCTCCAATTCCTCCACCACCTTTTGGGCTTCCAATTCGTCCCTTTCCTGCTTGTTCAATTCGTCCAAGGGCGCGACCCGGATGATATTGCCTTCCTGGCGCTTCCCCAGGCTTTTGGATTTCAACACCAAATCCAAGGCCTGGTCCCAAGGCACATCTTCCAAACGCAGCGTCACATTGCCCTGCACGGTATCGCTGGCCACGATATTGAGGTTGGTGAAATCCGCCAGGATCTGCAACACCGAACGCACCGGAATATCCTGGAAATTCAGGGTCAGCTTTTCGCCGCCATAACGGAAATCCTTCTTCTTGATTTCTTCCTTTTCCAACTTGGTCAGGGGCCGGAATTCCACGGTCAATAACTTGCCGGTCTGGTAGGAGGAATAATCGTATTCCTCGGACACCGGGGTCACGCTCAACCGGGTATCGCTGCCATCCATGGCCGATTCGATCAACTGCACCGGGGTCGCGAAATCGATGACATCGAGCCTACGGGCCAATTTCTGGGGTAGTTCGGTCTCATCGAGCCGGATCACCACTTTGCGGCCTTGCTGCTTGATATCGACAACGGAATTAGGGTCGCTCAGGGTAATCAACAAGCGGCCTTCGCCCTTTTCGCCGCGGCGGAAATCGACATTCTCGATGCGCCGTCCCGCGCCATAACCATAATAGGCAGGCTGGACACCAGGCGTCGGCGCGGAACTGGAAGATGGGGCCCTGACCACCGGCGCGGTGGACTGCGGCGGGGCGTTTTGCAGGGTGATCAGGATGCGGTCGCCTTCGGCCTTGGCGGTATAGGGCACCAGGTTGGTCAGGTTCAACACGACACGGGTACGCCCGGCGGATTCCACCGCCTGTAGGCTCTGCGCCCCGGCGGTGTTGATGGGGATCGATTTCTTATCGAGACCATTGCTGACCCCCGGCAAATCCAGGGCGATACGGGCGGGATTTTCGGTATTGAATACCCTGGGCTGCACCGCCGGTCCGTTCAGGTTCAATACCAATTGGAGATTATCTCCGGGCAAGGAGGAAAACTCGACGGAAGTCAGCACCAAACCGCCCGCCCCGCATACCGGGATACGCCATAACAAGCCCAGCGCCACGACCACCCAGACGACTATCCGTCCCGACAATCCCCAAGCCCCCGAACCATTCGCTCTCATCGTCATTTGTTTCCCCCGCTCGCTTCCGCCAGGTCGAGACTGGCTTTACGTTCGTGCCAAGCCCCGGGACTATCCGAGAATATTTCGACCAATTCGATCATATTCTCTTTGATATTGATGATTTTCCCATAATTCTTGCCCATATAATTACCGACGCGCACGCGGTGTATGGTGCCGTCGTTGGCGCGCACCAAGCCCCACAACCCCCCCTGCTGGATCACCGTGCCCACCATCCTGAGGCTATCGAGCTCATAGGATTCGAGTTCCTCCCTGGGGCGGCTGGTATCGGGACGGATACCGCTTTCGACCTTTTCCTCCTCGGGTTCCTGGCTCTTTTCGTCGGGAATAAAGGGATCGCGCAAATCCTCGGACTTGAATACGAAAGGCTCGACCGTCTTCACCTCCGGCAAGGGATCGACCATGCCCTTATGGCGGCCCTTCACCCCGGCGACATAGCTTTTCAAATCCGCCATATCGCCCCCCCCGCAACCCACCAGCCCCAATGCCAATACCCAAGGCAACAGACGACCGGGCCGGGTCCGCCCATATAAATATCGATAAGAATGGATCATAGTATCCCGATTATTTCGGCTTATTGGCGGCGGGGGTGGCGGGTTTCGCTCCCGGTGCCCCCGGCTTTTTCGCGCCCGGCCCGGTGGGACCGGCCCCTTCTTCCATATATCGGTAGGTTTTGACCAATGCACTCATGATCAAAGGGTCTTTGCCGCCGCCTTTTTTTTGTGCATTATTGGGCGCGATCTTGATATTGTGTACGGTCACGATCCTGGGCAAGGAAGCCAAGCCGCTGACGAACGTGCCGAACTCCATATAATTGCCGACCACCCGGATTTCTATCGGCAATTCGGCATAGAAATCCTTGGCGATTTCGCCCCCCGGTTTGAACAGTTCGAATTCTAACCCACTGGCCAAACCAGTCTGTGACACATCTACCAATAATTCGGGAACCTGGGTCTTATCGGGCAGTTGCCGCAGCAAATCGCCGAAGGTCTTTTCGATCTCGGCCAATTGCACTTTATATTCCTCGAGGTTGGCGGCTTTTTGCTGTTTCTGCTCGAACGCGGTTTTCAATTGCTGCTCCTTGGCTTCCTGTTGGCTCAGGTTGAGCAGTTGATCCTGGGTATCGAAATAGTACCAAAGCCCGCCCAGCACCAAGCATAAAAAACCGATGATCGCCACCTTGATCGGCGTCGGCCAGGAACCGGCATGTTCGATATCCCAATTGATGTTCGAGAGATTCATGAGGGCTTTTTCCGCTGGCTATCTTTGGGGCTAGGCTCGGCGGTCTTCTCACCGGCCTGCTTGACTTGCAGGGTGAATTTGCTGCCACGCAGGTCTTTCTGGTCCTTGGCGGGTTTATCCTTGCCATCCAGCTTGTTTTCGATGATATTCAACACCGGGTCTTGCAACCAAGGCGAAGATTCCAGATTGCGCATATAAGCCGAAACCCTGGAGTTGGATTGGGCGACGCCATTCATGGTCAGGCTCTTATCCGATTGGGTGAGGTCGGAGAGGAAAACCCCTTCGGGAATGGTACGCGCCAACTCATCGAACAGGTGGACGATTTCCGGGCGGCTGGTTTGCAATTGCTGGATGACTTCCATTTTCGCGATGAAACGCTTCTTCTTGGTTTCGAGTTCCTCGATTTCCTTGATTTTCTTATCGAATACCGCGACCTCGCTTTCCAGGAACTTATTGCGCTGTTCCTGATAATCGGTCATCGATTGAATCTGCAAATGCACCGACAGCAGTATCGTGGCGCTCAGCCCCATCGCCAAGGCGGTGATCGTGAAGAATTCCTGTTGTTTTTGTTTGCGCCGCTCAGCGCGCCAGGGAAGGAGGTTGATACCGGCCATCAGTCGAAACTCCTCAGCGCCAAGCCGCACGCCGTCATCAGCGCGGGCGCGTCGTTGCTCAAATTCTGCGGTTTCACCCGCGGCGACAGCGTCATATTGACGAAGGGATTGGCGACGCTGGTGGGGATGCCTTGGTTTTCCTCGACATAGCGGTCGATACCCGGTATCGAGGCGCAACCGCCGGCCAGGAGGATATGCTCGACGCTGCGATGGGCGCTGGAGGAGAGGAAGAATTGCAGGGAGCGCCCGATCTGCTGGGCCAGGGCGTTCTTGAAGGGTTCGAGGACTTCGGGCCCGTAGTTGTCGGGGAGGCCGCCGTGTTTCTTGGCGAGGCCCGCTTCCTCGTAGGACAGGCCGTAGCGGCGCTGGATTTCCTCGGTGAGTTGCTTGCCGCCGAAGCCTTGTTCGCGGGTGTAGATGATGCGGCGGTTGTGGATGACGTTGAGCGTGGTCATGGTGGCGCCGACATCGGCGATGGCGATGGCCTGGTCGGTGCCGCGCTCGAAGAGTTGGTCCAGGATCAGGGAACAGGAGTGTTCCAGGGCGTAGGATTCGACATCGACGATCTCGGCCTTGAGCCCGGCCAGTTCCAAGGCCGCCACCCGGTCGCCGACATTTTCCTTCCGCGAGGCGACCAGCAAGACATCGACCATCTCGGGATTTTTCTCGGTGACGCCCTGGACCACGAAATCCAAGCTAACCTCATCCAGGGAGTATGGGATGTATTGGTCGGCTTCCAATTCGAGCTGGGCTTCCAGTTCGTCCTCGCTCAGGGAGGCGGGCATGGAAATGACCTTGGCGATCACGGCGGAGCCCGGTACCGCCACCGCCGCGTGCTTCAGGCGGGTACCGGATTGTTTCAACACCGCCTTGATGACGTTGCCGATGGCTTCGACCTTGGCGATGTTTTTATCGACCACCGCGTCGGGGGGCAAGGGAGCCACCGCGTAGCTTTCGACCCGGAAGCGCGGGCCGGAGCGGCTGAGTTCCAACAGTTTGATGGCGGCTGTACTGATGTCTATGCCCAATAACTCCGGCTTCTTGCGGTTCAGAAAAAACATCGGGAGGTTCCTGCCTGGCCTGGGTCTGCGCTGCAATAGGTTAGGGTTTTACTCGGCTTTACGGGCGCATCTCGGCGCACATGTAGTATAGTAGCTAAATGGTGTTCCTTCGCTTCCGCCCCGCGGCCCTCCCGCCGCCCACGGCGTTCCAAAACGGTCCCCGCCACGCCCGATCCGCTTCAAATCGTGGCCGATCCGCGCTCCAACCGCGCCCGCAGCCAACAGTTCGATAGTGACCCGGAAAACCGCACGCCAGTCCCGCTCGACCGCCGCGACCCTGTTCCGCTGGCTCTTGTTCACGCTCTTCGGCGGCCTCGCCGCCTTGGCGGCCGGCGGCTACGCCCTGTACCGCCATCTGGAGCCGCAGTTGCCGGATGTCGAGGTCCTCAGCGATATCCGCTATCAAATCCCCATGAGCGTCTACAGCAAGGACAACCTGCTGATGGCCGAGTACGGGGAGATGAAACGCATCCCGGTCGGCGTCCCCGACACGCCCAAGCAAATGGTCCAAGCCTTCCTGGCCGCCGAGGACAACCGTTTCTTCGACCACCCCGGCGTCGATTACCAGGGCATCGCGCGGGCGGCGGTCACTTATCTGCGCACCGGCGAAAAGCGCCAGGGCGGCAGCACCATCACCATGCAGGTGGCCCGCAATTTTTTCCTGAGCAGCGAAAAAACCCTCACCCGCAAGGTGAAGGAAATCATGCTGGCGGTCAAGATCGAGTCCAAACTGCCCAAGGAAAGCATCCTCGAACTGTACCTGAACAAGATTTACTTCGGCCACCATGCCTACGGCGTCGGGGCGGCGGCGCAAGTGTACTACGGCAAGGCGGTCCAAGACTTGGAATTGCCGGAAATAGCGATGATCGCCGGCCTGCCCAAAGCCCCGTCCAGCTTCAATCCCATCGTCAACCCGGAGCGGGCCTTGAGCCGCCGCAACTATGTGTTGAACCGGATGCGCAAGCTCGGCTTCATCACCGAGGCCCAATTCCACAAGGCGTTCAACGCCCCGGAAACCGCCAAGCTGCATATCCGCCCGGTGGAATTGGACGCGCCCTATATCGCCGAGATGGTCCGCAACGAGATGTACCGGCAATATGGCGAGGACGCCTATACCCATGGGTACAAGGTCTATACCACCATCGACTCCAAGATGCACGCCCTGGTGGAAAAATCGCTGCGTCTGGGCCTGCACGACTACGACGAGCGCCATGGCTACCGCAGCAAGAAAACCCAGCGCATCGACCTGAAAAAGCTCAAGACCCCGGCGGATTGGGACGCCCGCCTCGCCGAAATGCAGAAAATCGGCGAAACCGTGCCCGGCCTGGTGTTGGGTTTCAAGGACGGCGGGGCCGATGTCTACCTGGGGGCGGGACAACACACCAACCTCGGCCTGAACGGCACCCGCTGGACCCACCGCGGCCCGAAGGAACTGTTCAAGCCCGGCGATTTGATCCGCCTGCGCAAGGACAATGACAACGAATGGCGCTTGAGCCAGATTCCCGAGGCCGAGGGGGCGCTGGTGTCGGTGGACGCCAAGAGCGGCGCGGTGGTGGCCCTGGCCGGCGGTTACGATTTCGCCCTCAGCACCTTCAACCGCGCCACCCAGGCCCAGCGCCAGCCGGGTTCCGGCTTCAAGCCCGTCCTCTACGCCGCCGCGCTCACCGAGGGCTATACCCCATCCAGCGTGGTCAACGACGCCCCCATCGTCTACGCCGACCCGTCCCAGGCCGGCGGCGTGTGGCGGCCCAAGAACTACAGCGGGCGCTATTACGGCCCCACCCGGCTGCGGGTGGCCCTGGCCAAATCGCGCAACCTGGTCTCGGTCCGGCTGCTGAAAAGCATCGGACTCAAGAAGGCCATCGCCATGGCCGAGGACTTCGGCTTCGAACCGCAGGAACTCCCGAAATCCATGCCGCTGGCCCTGGGCGCGGGATCGGCTACGCCCTTGCGTATGGCCCAGGTGTATTCGGTATTCGCCAATGGCGGCTTCCGGGTCGAGCCGTATTTCATCGAGCGCATCGAGACCGACGAGGGCCGCTTGATCTACCAAGCCACGCCGGGGCTGGCCTGCCCCGACTGCGTAAACTCCGGCGACCCCAAGGGCAACCTCGCGCCCAGGGTCATCAGCCCGCAAGTGCATTACATGATGAACTCGATGCTGCTGGACGTGGTGCGGATGGGCACCGCCACCCAGGCGCTGGAACTGGGCCGCTCCGATATCGCGGGCAAGACCGGCACCACCAACGAATACCGCGACGCCTGGTTCAACGGCTATGTGCCAGGCCTGGTGACCGTGGCCTGGATCGGCTTCGATTCGTCCAAATCCCTGGGCCATGGCGAAACCGGCGGCGAGGCCGCCCTGCCGATGTGGATGCGCTTTATGAAGGAGGCGCTCAAGGACGTGCCCGACAACGGCTTCCCCGTGCCCAGCGGCCTGACCACCGTCCGCGTCGATGGCGGCGGCAAGAACGGCTCCAATTTCGAGGTCTACCCGGCGGGACGGCAACCACGCAACATCGTCCCCAAACGGCCCCGCCCGGCCAATCCGGGCGGCTCCTCCGCCCAGGACGACGGCGGTGGGGGCGGCGGCGGGGCCAAATCCCTGGAATCCTTGTTCTAAGCCCGCCATGCGCCCCAAAGACCGGCTGCGGCTCCGCATCGCCCAGGAAGCCGCCCGCATCATGGCCGAGGAAGGCATCCACGACCGCCTGCCCGCCAAGCAGAAAGCCGCCGCGCGGCTCGGCATCGCCGACGCCCGCCAACTGCCCCGCAACGAGGAAATCGATCTGGCCCTGGAGGAATACCACCGGCTCTACCGCGCCGATGTGCAAAAACCCCATATCGCCCGCTTGCGGCGGCTGGCGCTGGAAGCCATGCGCTTCCTCCGGGATTTCGCGCCGCGCCTGGTCGGCGGCGTCTTGGAAGGCACGGCGGGCGAATTCAGCCCGGTGACGCTGCACCTGTTCCCCGACGCGCCGGAGGATGTGCTGCGCAAGCTGATGGACCAGGGGATACCGTTCGAGGAAAAGACTGCCTCCCTGCCCGGCGGCGGCAAACGCATGGCGGATTACCCGGCCTTGCGGTTCCGGGTGGACGGGGTCGAGGTGGAATTGGCCCTGCTGCCGCCCGAACTCAAGGCCAGGATTCGGGAGAAGAACACGCCCAAGGGCGATCTGGCGGCGGTGGAAGCGCTGGTGCGGGCGGACGCCACGGAGGAGCGGGAAGACACCGGGTGAACCCGGCCCACCCTCGAATCCTTGCCGCCGGGCTGGGCGGCGGGACGATTCGAGGGACGCGGCGGGCGGGGATCAGCCGCGGGCGTATTTGCGGCGGAACTTATCGACCCGGCCGGCGGTATCGACGACCCTTTGCTTGCCCGTATAGAATGGGTGGCAAGCCGCGCAGACTTCCACATGTAGGTCCTTGCACAGGGTCGATTTGGTCTCGAAGGTGTTGCCGCAACTGCAATGGACCGTGATGGCCTTATAGTTGGGATGGATATCCGACTTCATAAGATTCTCCAGGAAAACAATACCGGGGGGGCGAAAAAGCCAGCCATCCTACCCAAAACGACGTTTCCCCGCAAGGCGCAAGTCCCTGGCCCGCGTTCCCGACACACCGCGCCGCCAACCCCCGATTCCTCCCGACCCCAACCCCCGAACCCATGCGTATCGTCACCCTCAACGCCAACGGCATCCGCTCGGCGGCGCGCAAAGGCTTTTTCGACTGGCTGCCCCATCAAAACGCCGATGTGGTCTGCCTCCAGGAAACCAAGGCCCATGTCCATCAACTCGACGACCCCCTGTACTGGCCCGAGGATTTCCATTGCTATTACCTGGACGCCGACAAGAAAGGCTACAGCGGCGTCGCCCTCTACGCCCGCCACCCGCCGGACATGTTGGTCCGGGGCTTGGGCTGGCGCGACATGGACGCCGAAGGCCGCTATCTGGAAGCCCGCTTCGGCGACCTCAGCGTAGTGTCGGTCTATTTGCCGTCCGGTTCGTCCAGCGTGGAACGGCAGGCGGTGAAATTCGCCTTCCTCGACCGCTTCCTGCCGCATCTGCGGGAATGCGCCGCCAAGGGCCATCATTACATCCTCTGCGGCGATTGGAACATCGCCCACAAACCCATCGACCTCAAGAACTGGCGCTCGAACCAGAAGAACTCCGGCTTCCTGCCCGAGGAAAGGGCCTGGCTGGACACGGTGTTCGAGCGGGACGGCTGGGTGGACGCCTTCCGCCATGCCAATCCCGCGCCGGACCAATACACCTGGTGGTCCAACCGCGGCCAGGCCTGGGCCAAGAACGTGGGCTGGCGCATCGATTACCAAGTGGTCAGTCCCGGCCTCCGCGCCGCGATCCGCGCCGTGGACATCTACAAGGACCAGCGCTTTTCCGACCATGCCCCCCTGACCATCGATTATGACCACTCCTTCCCGGCCTGAGGCGTTGTTCAACCGGCGGATTTTGATCTGCGTCCTGACCGGGTTTTCCTCCGGGCTGCCCTTGTTCATCCTCATCAGCCTGCTATCGGCCTGGCTACGGGAAGGCGGGGTCGATCTCAAGGCGATTGGCCTCCTGGCCCTGGTGCAATTCCCCTATATCTGGAAATTCCTGTGGGCCCCCCTGTGCGACCGCTACGGGTTGGGCCTGGGGCGGCGGCGGACCTGGATGCTGGCAACGCAACTGGCCTTGCTGGCCGCCGTGCCGATGTTCGGCTGGCTTTCGCCGCGGCAGGACATGATCGCCATCACCGGGCTGGCGGTGGTCGTGGCCTTGTTCTCGGCCACCCAGGATATCGCCATCGACGCCTTCCGCCGCGAAATCCTCAGGGACGAGGAGCAGGGCCTGGGCAACGTGGTCCATGTCAATGCCTACAAGGTGGCCGGCTTGGTGCCGGGTTCCCTGTCGCTGATCCTGGCCGACCATGTGTCCTGGGAATGGGTGTATTCGATCACCGCGCTGTTCATGTTGCCGGGCATCTTCCTGTCGCTGATGGTGCGCGAACCGGAAAGCTCCCGCCGCGCCCCGGCCACGCTGCGGGCGGCGCTGGTGGAACCGTTCCACGAATTCATCGGGCGCAAGGGCTGGGCCGGGGCGCTGACCCTGCTGGCCTTCATCTTCTTCTACAAACTGGGCGACAGCATGGCGACGGCGCTGGCGACGCCGTTCTACCTCGACCTCGGCTTCAGCAAGACCGAAATCGGCATGATCGCCAAGCACGCCGGGCTATGGCCGAATGTGGCGGGCGGCTTGCTGGGGGGGGTGTGGATGGTGTCGCTGGGCACGCACCGCGCCCTGTGGGTGTTCGGGGCGTTGCAGGCCGTGGTCATCCTGGGCTTCGCCTGGCTCGCGACCGCCGGCCACGATCCGGTGGGGCTGGCGGCGGTGATCGGCGCGGAGGCGTTCGGCGTGGGGCTGGGCACGGCGGCGTTCGTGGCCTATATCGCCGCCGCCACCCATCCGGCCTATACCGCGACCCAGTTCGCGCTGTTCACCAGCCTCGCCGCCACGCCGCGCACCTTGGCGAACGCCTTCACCGGGTTTTTGGTCGAGGGCGGCGATATCAAGCTGGGGGGGACGCGCCTGTTCCATGTGGACGCGCTGGGCTGGGAACGGTTCTTCTGGCTGTGTTTCGCGGCGGCGCTGCCGGGGATGTTGTTGCTATTCAAGGTCGCGCCTTGGCGTGGGGAAAACCGGGATTCGGGGAAGTGACGCGCCCTGCCCTTCCGTTATCAGCCAGACCAACCCCCATGGACTAAAGGAGCCTATTCAATGCCCATAACCGCCAGCGAAATCCCGCTCGAACCCGGCGACCTGATATTCACCTCGATCCCCTATTATCTTTATCGCAAAGTGGCCGCCGCCACCGGATCGAAAGCCTCCCATGTCGGGATCGCCTTTCCCGATGCGGAGGGCGGCTGGAGGGTCGCCGAAAGCGCCGTCCCCGTCGTCCAATACTCGAAGCTGGATCGGTTTTTGGCGCGTTCGGAAAATGGCTGGTTTTGCGTCCGCCGTTTGAAATCCGGCCTGACGCCCGCCCAAGTGGACGCGCTACGGCAAGCCTGCGATGCGAGGTTGGGGAAGCTCTACCACCTGGGATTCAAATACGAATCCTCCCGGCAGTTCTGTTCCAAATTCGTCTACGATGCTTATCGGGAAGCGACGGGTATCGAAGTGGGAACCCTGGAATCCTTCTCCGAACTCCTCCATAACCAGCCCGATACTTCGCTGATATTTTGGCAGCTATGGTTTTTCGGAATGATCCCCTGGTCCAGATTGACCATCACCCCGGCCAGCCAAATGGAATCCCCGGTTTTGAATACGATTATCGAATCTCCAACCGCCGCGTAAACCAGCCCAAGCATCCTGCCAAATCGACGGGACCAGCGGGTTACGGCGGAGTACCGCCTAACCCGCCCTACCGCTTTCAAGCATCCTTCCGCAGCTTATAGGTAAACCCATCCGCCCCGCATTTCTCCGTCAACCGCTCGATAATCCGCTGGCAGCGCTTGGGCGCATCGTTGGGACCGGCCACGAAATGGGGTTTGCCATCCTTGCCGAAGTTGAAGGTTTCGGTGCATTCCTTGGGATCGATAGCGCCGAAGATATGGCGGGCTTCCTCGTATTCGTCGTGGGGCTTGAAACCCAGTTGGTCGGCATATTCCGCGCACTGCTCGACCAAGGCCCGGATCAGGGCGGGCTCGGCCAAGCCGAAGTTTTCATGCTCGTGCATCCGGCCAATCGTCCGGGTATATTCGGACACTTCCAAAGCCCGGAGGAAAGCGTTCCTCACCCCCATGCAATAGACATCCAGCATGAACCCGGCGGCGATGACTTCCTCGTCGTTGATCTGGCGGGCGATAATCGCGGTGCCGAAGCCATTGGCGAACAAGCCTTGGGGAATCAGGCATTGGTGGATGGGGAATTTCCCGACGGCTTCCAAGCTTTCCTTGATGAGTTTCTCGGACTGGGCCTTGTCCAGATAAATCACCCTTTGGTTTTTTTCCTCGCGCTTGATCTTCTTCTTGGCGAGGCGTTTTTGACGATTGACATCTTGAGTAGTAGCCATAGCGGTATCGATAACTATAGGTTTTATTGTGGGTGGATGAGCGCGGTTATCCGCGTAATTGCTGGCTTTGGATTGATCTAACGCATCCTTATACTCTCCTGGGCTATTTCCCGACGCCGCCTACCGCTTATCCTTGAACTTGATTCCCAAGGAATTCAACTTGCGGTAAAGATGGGTCCGCTCCAAACCTATCGCCTGGGACAACCGGGCCACGCTGCCCGCGTATTTCTCCAGGTGGTATTCGAGATAGGCCTTCTCGAAATGTTCGCGGGCGTCCTTGAGCGGCAAATCATAGAAATCCGGCTGGTTCAGCGCGACGCCGGGCACCGCGATGGATTCGCCCAAGGCCATCTTGACCTCGTCCAATTCCACTTCCTCGCCGCTGCCGAGGATCAAGAGCCGTTGCACCAGATTCTTCAATTCGCGGACATTGCCATGCCAGGGATAATGGCGCAGGAAATTCTGCACCGCCACGCCGAACCGGCGGAACGGTAGTTTTTCCCGGCTCACGAAATAATCCACGTAGAAACCCAGCAACTCCGGCACGTCCTCGTGATGCTCGGCCAGCGGCGGCACCCGCAGCGTCACCACATTCAAGAGATAATACAGCTCGCGGCGGAACCGCCCGGTCCGGACTTCCTCTTCCAGGGATTTGCGGGTGGAGGCGACGATCCTGACATCGACATGCACCAATTCGCTGCCGCCCACGCGGGAGAAGCTGTTGGATTCCAGGGCGCTCATCAGCCGGACCTGGGTTTCCTCCTCCATATCGGCGACTTCGTCCAGGAACAAGGTGCCGCCGTGGGCTTGCTCCAACAGGCCGCGCTGCACATTGCCGGCGCCATCGGCCCGCCCGAAGAATTCCACCGCCGAATATTCCGGGGCGATGGTGCCGACGCCGACATCGATGAACGGGCCATCGCGCCGCACGCTGTTGGCGTGGAGGTAGCGGGCCAGGGTTTCCTTGCCGCAACCGGGTTCGCCCACGAACAGCACGCGGGCGTCGTGCTGGGCCAAGCGCCGCACCTGGTCGCGCAGGCGCTCCATGGCGGCACCGCGGCCCACGGGTTCGACCGGGGCTTCCACCCGCCGCCTCAGCCCCACGTTCTCGCGCTTGAGCTTGGCGTTCTCCAAGGCCCGTTCCACCGTGACCAGGAGCTTGGCCATGGACAGGGGTTTTTCCAGGAAATCGTAGGCACCGAGCCGGGTGGCCTCGACGGCGGTTTCCACCGTGGCATGGCCCGACATCATGATGACCGGACCCAGGGTGTCGTCGCGCAGCCAGTCCTTGAGCAGGCTGATCCCGTCCTCGTCGGGCATCCAAATGTCGAGGAGGATCAAATCGGGCTTGTGCGCCGACCGGAGTTGCCGCGCCACGGCCCCGTTTTCGGCGACATGGACCGCGTAGCCCTCGTCCTCCAAGATTTCCTGCAACAGGCGGCGGATATCGGGTTCGTCGTCCACCACCAAGATACTTGTTTTGTTCATCCTGCCTCACGCCTCCGCGAGCGTCGCCGACGCCGCCGTTCGGGCCACCACCGGCAGGCGGATCACGAAACCCGCGCCGTCCCGGTAACCGGTATCCAATTTTATGCTGCCGCCATGCTCTTCGATGATCTTCCTGACGATGGCCAGCCCCAATCCCGTGCCCTTGGCCTTGGTCGTGACATAAGGCTCGAAGATGCGGTCGGCCTGGTCGGCGGGGATGCCGGGACCGGCATCGTACAGCCGCAATTCCACGATCGGGTGATGGCCTTCCGCCACAACCTGGGTCTGGATACGCATTCTACCCGAGCCGCCGCCCGGCACGGCTTCCTGCGAATTTTTAATGAGGTTGTGCAACACCTGCCGGAGCTTGACCGGATCGACATGGACCTCGGGCAGGTCGTGGGCCAGGGCCAGTTCGAATTCCAGGCCGCTCTGGGGCGGATACAAGGCCACCACCGCTTCGATCAAGGCGTCGAGGTCCACCCATTGCAATTGGATGATGGAGGGCTTGGCGTATTCGGCGAAGGCGTTGACCATGGTTTTCATGGCCTCGACCTGTTGGACGATGGTGCGGGTGGAACGGTCCAGCACCTCGGCGTCGGCCTCGGCGAGGTTCTTGGCGAGCTTGTGGCGGAGGCGCTCCGCCGAAAGCTGGATCGGGGTCAGGGGATTCTTGATCTCATGGGCCAGGCGGCGGGCCACTTCGCTCCAGGCGGCGGCGCGTTGGGCCTGGATCAAGGCGGTCACATCGTCGATGACCAGCACCGAACCCAGGCGCTCGCCCCCGGCCCCGAACAAGGGCGTGCCCCGGCAGAACAATTCCTGGCGACCCTCCAAACCGGCGAAGGGGATTTCTTCCTGCCAAGCGCCGGGCGCGGTCCGCAGGCGTCCGGCGATGCCGTCCAGGAGATCGGCCAAATGCGGGTGCGTGGCGGTGAGCGCGGCGGTGGGTTCGCCGATATAGCGGCCCAATTCGGCATGCAGGATGGCATCCGCCGCCCCGTTGGCGGTCAGGAGGCGCAAGGAGGCATCGAAGCTCAACACGCCGGAAGAAAGGCTGCATAGCAAGGTTTCCAAATAGGCGCGCTGCCGTTCGACCTCCTGGCGCGAGCGCTGGGCCTCGTCGCGGGCTTGGCCGATCTTCTCGGTCATGGCGTTGAAGGATTCGACCAGGAAACCGAGTTCGTCGCGCCGCCGCACCGGCAGGCGTTTTTCGTAATTGCCCTCGGCCACGGCGCGGGTGCCATGCGCCAGATAACGCACCGGGGCGACGATGCGGCGGATGCTCTGGAACGCCGCCCACAGCGCGGCCAGGAGGCTCAACAGCAGCACCAGCGACAAGGTCAGCCCGAAGGTCAGCTTCAAGGAACCGCGCAGGAAGGTCAGTTCCTTGTAATGCAGATAGGCCGATTCCACGGTCCCGGTCAGCCGCGCCAGCTTCGACGGCACCGGATAGACCGCTTGCAGGAACAGCGTATCCTCGCCCGCCATGCCCACCACCGCCCGGATTTGCGAGCCTTCCCCGCCGGGCTGGGCTTCCAGGCCCACATAGGCCTTGCCCTGCTTCACCTGCAACAGGATGCCGATTTCCGGCAGGTCCGGGATGATCTGCTCGGACTGGAAGCCGCTGAAGGCCAGGATGCGGCCCTGCCGGGAAAACACCGTGAAATCGCCCTCCTCCAGGGAATCGCGCAATTCGCCCAGGCGGATGGCGAGCAGCGAAGGCGGGGAATCGGCCAGTTGCTCGGCGGCCTGCTCGGTCTGCTTGAGCATGGCCCGCATCCGTTCGTCGAGGGCGGTCTGGCCCAGTTGCAGGGCGTCCTCCATGGCGTGGTCGATGCGCACATCGAACCAGCTATCGATGCTTTGTTCGAGGAACTGCATGGAGTAATAGAACACGATGGCGGCCGGGGCCAGCGACAACAGGCTGAACAGGAACACCATGCGGGTGGTGAGGTTCGAGCCCGCCGCCTTGCGCTTCCATTGCCGGAACAGCGAATAGGCGTTGGCGATCACCAAGCCCAGCAGCAATACCGAACCCAGCAGGTTCACCACCACCAGCCAGGAATACATCGCGCCCAACTGCGAAGCGTCCTGGGTCGCCGAACTCATCAAGTGCAGCGAGACCAAGACGCCCAGGAACAGGGCGAGGATGGACAGCCCCAAGGGCGGCTTCAGCCTGAAACGCGCCATCGGAACCAGGGGCTCCCGAGATACCAGCCAGGCGACACATAGGCCAGGGGCCGCAGCGGCAGCGGCAGGGCTTCGATATCAAGCTTGGCGGCGAGGCCGACCCAATATTCCCGGCCCGGCGCGAACGCCGCCTTGGGTAGGGCGCGCCAGCCGCGGATTTCGCCCAGGGCGTCGAGCGAGGCGCGGAGGCTGGCGAAATCGCGGGTCGCGCCGCTGCTTTCGTTGGCGATCTGGTAGGTTTTCGCCAGCGGGTGATAGTGGATGAAGAAACGGCGGGATTCGCTGAGCAGGGTTTCATCCAGCCAATAATCGCGGTGGCGCTGGATTTTGAACTGGATGACCACGGTCAAGGGCACGCCGTGTTCCAGGGCGTCGATGGCGGGGGCGCTGAAGCGGTAGTCGATATCGGCGTTCAAGGCATATTGGTCGGCGATGGGCACCAACTGGGCGTCGAGGATGCGGAAGCCGTATTCGGCGGCCCGGCCCTCCAGGCCGTGGCATAGCGCCAGCGGCAATAACCAGCGCGTCCAGCGCGGAATCACGCCTTCTCCAACAGCGCGTAGTAGAAACCGTCCATGCCGTTCTGACCGGCCAAGATTTGACGGCCATGGCGGGCCGGGACGCCCCAATCCGCCGCCACCGGACGCTCGCGGGCTTCCGGGTGGGCGTCGAGGAAGGCGGCGACGCGCTGTTCGTTTTCGCGCTTGAGGACCGAGCAAGTGGCGTATAACAGCCGACCGCCGGGGGCCAATAGCGGCCACATGGCTTCGAGGATGCGGGCCTGGGCCGCCGCCAAATCGGCAATATCGTCCGCCCGCCGCAGCAGTTTGATGTCCGGGTGGCGGCGGATCACGCCGGTGGCCGAACAAGGCGCGTCGACCAGGATGCGGTCGAAGGGACGGCCATCCCACCAGGATTCGGGCCGGGTGGCATCGCCCACCAGGACCGTGGCCGCGAGTCCCAGGCGTTGCAGGTTGCCGTGGACCCTGGCGAGGCGCTCGGAAGAAATATCGACCGCGACGACCTCGGCCAGACCGTGACAGGCTTCGAGGAGGTGGGCGGTCTTGCCGCCGGGCGCGGCGCAGACATCCAACACCCGCTGCCCCGCCGCCAAATCCAGCAAAGGCGCGGCCAGTTGCGCCGCCACGTCCTGCACCGAAACCGCGCCCTCGGCGAAACCGGGCAGGTTTTCGACCGGTACCGGCGTTTCGACGATGACCGCGCTGGCGCATATCGCCGATGCCGCCGCCGCGATGCCCGCTTCGGCCAAGCGCTGTAGATAAGCTTCGCGGGAATCCCGTGCCAGATTCACCCGCAAGGCCAAGGGCGGGGCGGCGTTGTTATGGTGGAGGGTATCGGCGTAGTGGGCGGGCCAATCCTTGCGGAGTTGGCGGATCAACCAGCCGGGATGGGCCAGGGCCGCGCTTTCGTCGGTGTCGGCCTCGGCTTCGAGGCGGTCCTGCTCGCGTTGGTAGCTGCGCAGCACGCCATTCAACAAAGGCTTGGCCCAGACCTTGGGACCGACGGCGGCGACCGTTTCCGCCACCGCCGCATGGGGTTTGACCCGCGTGTACTTGAGTTGGTAAAGCCCGAGCAAGGCCAACATGCGGATTTCGGCGTCCTTGATGGGCTTATGGGTCAGGATCGCCAGGATGCGGTCCAAACGCCAATACCAACGCGCCACGCCATAGCACAGCGCCTGCACGAAGGCACGGTCGTTGTCCTTGGGGATTTGGGGCAGGGCCGCGTTGAGGGCGGAAGTGAGGAACTCACCCCCGGCCGCGACCTGGACCAGGACGCTGGCCGCGATGGCGCGGGTATTCAAGCGGGCCGACCGAGGCGCTCGGCCTTGAGGGTGTAGGCGTTGAGGAAATCCCGCGCCGCCACCCGCTTGGCTCCGGGCAACTGGACTTCGAGCAGCCGCAGCACGCCCTGGCCGGTGGCGACATCGAGGGTGCGTTCGCGGTCCAGCACGGTGCCGGGGGCGGCGGCGGTGGTTTCGTCCAGGGCCTCGGCCAGCCACACGCGGAGGGTGGTGTCGCGCCATTGGGTTTCCGCCACCGGCCAGGGGTTGAAGGCGCGGACGCGGCGTTCCAGTTCCGGGGCGGATAGGGTCCAATCCAGCGCGGCCTCGGCCTTTTCCAGCTTGGCGGCGTAGGTCACCTGGGCTTCGTCCTGGATTTCCGGGCGGACGGCGCCGGTTTCGAGATCGGGCAGGGTTTCGGCCAGGGCTTCCGCACCCAACCGGGCCAAGCGGTCGTGCAACTCGCCCGCCGTTTCCAGCCGACCGATGCGGCAGGTTTTTTTATGCAGCATCGGCCCCGCGTCCAGGCGCGGCTCGATATACATGATGGTGATGCCGGTTTCCGCATCGCCCGCCAGCACCGAGCGCTGGATGGGCGCGGCCCCGCGCCAGCGCGGCAACAGCGAGGCATGGATGTTGACGCAGCCGAGCTTGGGAATCTCCAGCACCGCCTTGGGCAGGATCAAGCCATAGGCCACCACCACCAGCACATCGGGTTCCAGGGCGCGGAGTTGGGCTTGGTCTTCCCCGTCCTTGAGGGTCGCGGGCTGGAATACCGGGATGTGGTGGGCGGTGGCGACTTGTTTGACGGGGCTGGGCGTGAGCTTGCGGCCCCGTCCGGCGGGGCGGTCGGGTTGGGTGTAGACCGCGATGATGTCGTGGTCGGTGCCGAGCAGCATTTGCAAGGGCGGCACCGCGAATTCCGGGGTTCCGGCGAAGACGATCCTCATGGGCTCAGATCGCCGCCGCTTTGCCGCCCGCTTTAGGGCTTTGGCCGGCGCGTTGGCGTTGTTCCTTCTTGAGCTTCTTGCGGACCAGTTGACGCTTGAGGGGCGAGAGGTAATCGACGAACAGCTTGCCTTCCAGATGGTCCATCTCGTGCTGTATGCACACGGACAGCAATCCTTCGGCCTCCAGCTCGAAGGAATGGCCGTCGCGGCCCAAGGCCCGCACCTTGACCTTTTCGGCGCGGCTGGTCTTCTCGAAGATGCCGGGGACCGAGAGGCAGCCTTCGTCCATTTCGCCGATGCCGCTCTTTTCGAGCAATTCCGGGTTGACGAGGCAGAGCGGCGAGCTTTTGTCCTCGGAGGTATCGATCACGATCACGCGCTTTTGCACGTTCACCTGATTCGCGGCCAAACCCACGCCCGGCGCGGCGTACATGGTTTCGAGCATGTCGTCGATCAAACGCCGGATGGAATCGTCCACCACCTCCACGGGAACGGCTTTTTTGCGGAGCCGTTCGTCGGGGAATTCGAGGATGGTTAAAGTAGCCATGTTTCTTAACCGGAAAGCACTGTATAGAATTGGATGGAATTCTAGCGAAATCACACTAGACTTTGAATGCCGTTCCACGACAGACCCCCACCACTCCATGAAAGTTGCGCGAACCCCATGGCTATCCCCTTCCGCTTGAATTCCCCCCGATTCACCCGGCCATGGCGTTCGTATTCGACGCGGCGCGTTTGGTCGGTGTTATCCCGCCTCGCCTTGGCGCTCTGCTTGTCCGGCGGCTTCGCCTCCGCCGACACCCTCGAACTGAACCCCAACCATCCCGACCGCTACACCGTGGTCCGAGGCGACACCCTGTGGGATATCGCCGGGCGCTTCCTCAACCGGCCTTGGCAATGGCCGGAAATCTGGCATATCAATCCCGAGATCCGCAATCCCGACCTGATCTACCCAGGCGATACGCTGGTCTTGAGCTACGTCAACGGCGTCCCCCAGATCGGCCTGGAAAACGCCGGTTACGACAACGCTCCCGCTTACGAAGACAGCGCCCCCGACGAACAAAAGCTGAGCCCGCGCATCCGCTCCAAGCCCATCTCCCAGGCGATCCCCACCATCCCCATGAACATCGTGCATCCATTCCTGTCGCGGCCGCAGGTGGTGGGACCGGATGAACTGAAGCAAGCCCCCTATGTGGTGGCCTTCGCCGACGAGCATATCGTCGGTGGCTATGGCAACCGCATGTTTGTGCGTTCCATCGGCGAAGGCGCGCCCACGGCCTACACCGTGCTGCGCAGCGGCAATCCCTACAAGGACCCCGACACCGGCGAAATCCTGGGCTACGAGGCTGTTTATATCGGCGACGCCCATGTGGAGCAGGTCGGCGACCCGGCGACCTTGTTCATCGAGCGCACCGAGCAGGAAGCCCGGATCGGCGACCGCCTGCTGCCCCTGCGTTCGGAACCATTGCGCCTGTCCTTCCAACCCCACGCACCGAAGTCCAAGGTCCGGGGCCATATCGTCGGCGTCGTCAACGGCGTCGATCAAATCGGCCAATATTCCATCGTCGCCTTGGACCGGGGTACCGCCGACGGCATCGAAGTCGGGCACGTCCTGCAAATCCTGCAACGCGGGACGATGGTCCGCGACCTCATCGGCCCTTACAGCGGCGAAACCGTCAATACGCCGGAGCAAAAAGCCGGGTTGCTGATGGTGTTCCGGCCTTATGAGCGGGTCAGCTATGCCCTGGTCATGCACGCCTCCCGTGCCCTGCACGTCCTCGACGCCGTGCAAACGCCCTGACCTTGGCTGGGCACAGCGGCTCCGATCTACGCTATTGGCTGGCCCTGCACCGGGCACCGCTGATCGGTAGCCGCCGTTTCGCTTCGCTCCTTTCCCATTTCGGCACGCCCAAAGCGGTGTTCGAGGCCGGTACCGCCGCCTGGACCGCGCTGAAAATCCCCGAGAAAACCATCGCTTATTTCCAGAACCCGGACTGGGGCACCGTCGCCCACGACCTCGATTGGCTGAACGGCTCCCAACGCCACTGCCTGACCCTGCACGATCCCCGCTATCCCGCCCTGCTCCGCGAAATCGCCGACCCGCCGCCGCTGTTGTTCGTCGTGGGCGAACCGGCGGCGCTGGCCTCGCGCCAGGTCGCCATGGTCGGCAGCCGCAATCCCTCGGCCTCGGGGCGCAAAGCGGCGCACCATCTGGCGCGGGAGTTGGCGGCGGCGGGCTACGGGGTGGTCAGCGGCTTGGCCCTGGGCATCGATGCCGCCGCCCATCGCGGCGCCCTGGACGGCAACGGCATCACCCTCGCCGTCGCCGGTACCGGTCCCGATCAAATCTACCCGCGCCAGCATCGCGCCCTGGCCCAGGAAATCGTCGAACGGGGCGGTGCCATCCTTTCCGAATTCCCGCCCGGCACCGAACCCAAGGCCGGCAATTTCCCGCGCCGCAACCGCATCATCAGCGGCCTGGCCCTCGGCACCTTGGTGGTCGAGGCCGCCGAGCAATCCGGCTCGCTCATCACGGCGCGGCTGGCCCTGGAACAGGGCCGCGAAGTGTTCGCCGTGCCGGGTTCGATCTATAGCCCGGTTTCCAAGGGCTGCAACGACCTCATCCAAGAGGGTGCCAAACTGGTGCAATCGGTACGGGATATCGTCGAGGAATTCGGCCCGACAACCCTGCCCGGACGCCCGGAACCCCCGCCGTTGCCCGCGCCCTCCGGCGACGAACCCCATTGGGCGCTCTTGAAATTTATTGCGTACGACCCAACCTCCGTGGATACTCTAGTGGCGGTCACTGGGGAGAGTCCTGAGTCCATCGCCGCCACGTTGCTGATGCTCGAACTGCAAGGCTACGTGGAATCCGCGCCCGGAGGATGCTACGTCCGGATCAAATAAAGCCCCAGCCCGTTATCCACCCAGCGTGAGATCACTAGATGATGAAAGAAAACGTATTCGATGTGTTGATTTACCTGTTCGAGAACTATATGGACGGGGAAATCGATCCGGCGCCCGATCCCGACGTGATCCGCACCGAATTGCTCGAAGCCGGCTTTCCGCAACCGGAAATCAACAAGGCGTTCGACTGGCTGGAATCGCTCACCGAGCGCCACGCCATCAAATCGGTGTCCTCCCCCGCGTTCCGGGTGTTCTGCGAACAGGAAATGGCCAAGCTCGACGCCGAATGCCGTGGCCTCCTCCTGTTCCTAGAGCAAAGCGGCATCCTCACCCCCGAAAGCCGCGAATTGGTGATCGACCGCGTCATGGCCTTCAACGAGGAATCCATCTCGCTGGAAAACCTCAAGTGGGTGGTGCTGATGGTGTTGTTCAGCCAGCCGGACGAGGAAATCGCCTTCGCCCGCATGGAAACGCTGGTCTACGAAACCCTGCCCACCTATCTGCATTGATCCCCTAACGAATCCCCGCCGTCCGGCGGCATCTTCCATCCCGTGGGGATGGCCCTATTCAACGCCGGGAACGCCCGTCCGTTCCCGCCGAGTCCCAAGCTAGAGTTCGATGAGTCAGAATCTGGTCATAGTCGAATCGCCGGCCAAAGCCAAAACCATAGAGAAGTACCTGGGCAAGGACTTCCAGGTGCAGGCTTCCTACGGCCATGTGCGCGACCTGGTGCCCAAGGAGGGCGCGGTCGATCCCGACAACGGTTTCGCGATGAAATACGAAGTCATCGAGAAGAACGAAAAGCACGTCCAGGCCATCGCCAAGGCCATCCGCAAGGCCGACGTGCTGTTCCTCGCCACCGACCCCGACCGCGAAGGCGAGGCCATTTCCTGGCATATCTACGAACTGCTCAAGGAACGCGAGCTCCTGGACGACAAACCCGTCCACCGGGTGGTGTTCCATGAAATCACCAAGCGGGCGGTAACCGAAGCCATCGCCCATCCCAAGCCGCTCTCGACCGACCTCATCAATGCCCAGCAGGCCCGCCGCGCCCTGGATTATCTGGTCGGCTTCAAGCTGTCGCCCTTGCTGTGGAAGAAAATCCGCCGCGGCCTCTCGGCGGGCCGGGTGCAAAGTCCCGCCCTGCGCATGATCGTCGAGCGCGAACAAGAGATCGAACGCTTCACCACCCGCGAATACTGGACCATCGAAGCCACCGCCGCGGTCGAGGGGCAAAACCTCAAGGCCCGCCTCACCCATCTGGACGGGGAGAAGCAGGAGCAATTCAGCCTCACCCAGGAAGCGGAGGCCTATGCCGCCCGCGACGCCTTGATCGCCGCCGCCCAGGGCAAGCTCCTGGTCGCCAAGGTGGAGGAGAAGGAACGCAAGCGCAATCCCGCCGCGCCCTTCACCACTTCCACCATGCAGCAGGAAGCCGCCCGCAAGCTCGGTTTCACCACCAAGCGCACCATGACCATCGCCCAGCAGCTCTACGAGGGCATCGACCTCGGCGGCGAAAGCGTGGGGCTCATCAGCTATATGCGTACCGATTCGGTCAACCTCGCCAACGAGGCGGTGCAGGAACTGCGCGACCTCATCGCTTCCCGCTTCGGCGAAGACAAACTGCCCAAGACCCCGCCGCAGTACAAGACCAAGAGCAAGAACGCCCAGGAAGCCCACGAGGCCATCCGCCCGACTTCCGCCCTGCGCCTGCCGGACAAGGTCAAGCCGTTCCTGAGCCTCGAGCAATACAAGCTCTACAACCTGATTTGGCAGCGCACCGTGGCCTGCCAGATGATCCACGCCACCATCAAGACCGTGTCCGCCGACCTGGCCTGCGGCGCTAAAGGCGTGTTCCGCGCCACCGGCTCCACCGTGGTCAATCCGGGCTTCATGAGCGTCTATCTCGAAGGCAGGGACGATGGCGCGGCCAGCGAGGACGAGGAAGGCTTCCTGCCCACGCTGAAGGAAGGCCAAACCCTCGACCTCCTGGAGGTGATCGCGGGCCAGCATTTCACCGAGCCACCCCCGCGCTACACCGAGGCCAGCCTGGTCAAAACCCTGGAGGAATACGGCATCGGTCGTCCCTCCACCTATGCCGCCATCATTTCCACCTTGCAGCAGCGCCATTATGTCGAGCTGGAAAACAAGCGCTTCCGACCGACCGACGTGGGCAGCGTGGTCAACAAGTTCCTGACCGAGCATTTCACCCAATACGTGGACTACAACTTCACCGCCCTGCTGGAAGACGACCTCGACGCCGTCTCCCGTGGCGAGAAGCAATGGGTGCCGTTGATGCGGGAATTCTGGGGTCCGTTCAAGTCCTTGATCGAAACCAAGGACGAAAGCCTCAAGCGGGCCGACGTGACCCACGAGCAATTGGACGAACAATGCCCCGAGTGCGGTAGCCAATTGTCGATCCGGCTGGGACGCAATGGCCGCTTCGTGGGCTGCACCAACTACCCGACCTGCAAATACACCCGCAACCTCAAAGAGGATGCCGAGCCACCACCCCCCGAGATCGTCGAAGGCAAAACCTGCCCGCTGTGCGATTCACCGCTGGCGATCAAAACGGGCCGCTATGGCAAATTCATCGGGTGCAGCGCCTACCCCACCTGCAAGCACATCGAACCCTTGGAGAAACCCGAGGACACCGGCGTGCCCTGCCCGGAATGCCACAAGGGCAACCTCATCAAGCGCAAATCGCGGTTCGGCAAGCTGTTCTATTCCTGCCCGACCTATCCCAAGTGCAAGTACGCGGCCTGGAATCCGCCGCTCAAAGAACCCTGCCCCAAATGCGGCTGGCCCATCCTCACCCTGAAGACCACCAAGCGCCGCGGCACCGAGAAGGTCTGCCCGCAAAAGGACTGCGACTACGCCGTACCCTACGAAGGCGAGCCGCTGGAAGAAACCTCCGAGGCCTAACCCGCCGGAGCCGCCTTGATCGCCCCGTTCCAAGCCCGATTCGCCGCCCGGCATCTGCGCCGGGGCGGCCTCATCGCCTACCCGACCGAGGGCGTGTACGGCCTGGGCTGCGATCCCCTGAACCCGGACGCGGTCCAGCGCCTGTTGGACCTCAAGGGCCGCTCCGCCGCCAAGGGCTTCATCCTGATCGCCGCCGCTTTCGCCCAGGTCGAACCTTTCCTCCACCTCCCCGGACCCGAGGTCCGCGACCGCCTGCTCGCCGCCTGGCCCGGCCCCGTGACCTTCGTGGTCCCGGCGGCGGCCTGGGTGCCGGATTGGCTGCGGGGCGCATCCAGCAACCTGGCGGTGCGGGTCACGGCGCATCCGGGAGCGGCGGCCTTGTGCCGGGCCTTCGGCGGTCCCTTGGTCTCGACCAGCGCCAACAAGAGCGGGCAACCCCCGGCCCGCGGCCCGCTCGCCCTCCGCAAGCATTTCCCCGCCACCGACGCGCTGCTGGTGCCGGGCCGCTTGGGCGGGGCCAGCGGTCCCACGCCGATCTACGAAGCGGTGAGCGGCAGACGGCTACGTTGAGCCTTGGGCAAACTTCCGGGCATTCTTGCCCGATGATGGTGCAAAAACGCCGCCGCCCTCCCATGGATTCCCCAGGATTTCCGGCCCCGCCGTCCTTTGCCTGTTTGGCACGGAATCCGCTTGTATAAACGCACCCCCTTCAAGCGCTAATGGCGGCGCGGAAGTTCCTTGCGACAGCGTCCAGCCTCCCATCGCCCTCTCCTCGCGATGGTCCGGCGGACGCTTTTTTTTGCCCGCCGGAACTCCGGCCCGCGCCTAAAACCCGAACAACCCCGCCAGCTTTTCCCCCGGCTCCGCCGCCCGCATGAACGCCTCGCCCACCAGGAAGGTATGCACCCCCCGGTCCCGCATCGCAGCCACATCCTCCGGGGCCAGGATGCCGCTTTCGGTCACGACCAAGCGCCCGTCCGGGATCATCGCCAGGAGTTCCAGCGTGGTTTCCAGACGGACCTCGAAGCTGCGGAGGTTGCGGTTGTTGATGCCGATCATGGGCAGGTCCAGCTTCAGGGCGCGTTCCAGTTCGGCGGCGTCATGGACCTCGACCAGCACATCCATCCCCAACTCGCTGGCGAGGTCGGCCAGTTCCTTCATGCGGGCATCGTCCAGCGCGGCGGCGATCAACAGGATGCAATCGGCCCCGATGGCGCGGGCCTCGACCACCTGATAGGGATCGACCGTGAAATCCTTGCGCAACACCGGCAGGGCGCAGGCGGCGCGGGCTTCCTGTAAATAATCCTCCGAACCCTGGAAGAAATCCCGGTCGGTCAGCACCGAGAGGCAGGCCGCGCCATGGTCCGCATAGCTCCGGGCGATTGCCGCGGGATAGAACTCGGGCCGCATCACGCCCTTGCTGGGCGAGGCTTTCTTGATCTCGGCGATCACGGCGGGGAGGCCCGCCGCGACCTTGGCCCGCAGCGCATCCACGAACCCACGCGGGGCATCGGCGGCGGCGGCGCGTCGCAGCATCTCCTGCAAGGTCACCAGGGCGAGGCGTTGGGCGATTTCCTCGGCTTTGCGGCGGAGGATTTTCTGGAGGATATCGGGGGTCTGGCTCATGGCTTGGCGAAGGCTTGGGTGAAATGGATGAGTTGGTCGAGCTTGGCACGGGCCGCGCCGCTGTCGATGGCGGATTTGGCGCGTTCGACGCCCGCTTCCAGGCTGTCGGTCAAATCGGCGGCGTAGATCGCGGCCCCGGCGTTCAGCAGCACGATATCGCGGGCCGGGCCGGGCGCGCCGCCCAGGACGCCGCGCACCATGCGCAGGCTTTCCAACGCCGTATCGACGGCGAGGACCGCCAGCGGGGCGCGTTCCAGGCCGAAGCGTTCCGGGGCCAGGGTGTAGGTTTCGATCTGGCCGTTCCGCAGCTCGGCGACCTGGGTGGGAGCGCCGATGCTGATCTCGTCCAGCCCATCGTCGGCGTGGACCACCAGGACGTGGCTGCTGCCGAGTTCGCGCAGGGCGTTGGCGAGGGGTTCGATCCAGGCTTCGGAATACACGCCGACCAGTTGATGGCTCGCGCCCGCCGGGTTGGTGAGCGGTCCCAACAGGTTGAAGATGGTGCGGATGCCGAGTTCGCGGCGCGGCCCGATGGCGTATTTCATCGCGCCATGGTGGCGCTGGGCGAACAGGAAACCGAGGCCGACTTCCTCGATGCAGGCCCGCACTTGGTCCGGGGTCAGGTCCAGGTTGACGCCCGCCGCTTCCAGCACGTCGGCGCTGCCGGATTTGCTGGAGACGGAACGGCTGCCGTGCTTGGCGACCTTGGCCCCGGCGGCGGCGACCACGAAGGCGCTGGCGGTGCTGATATTGAAGGTGCGGGCACCGTCGCCGCCGGTGCCGCAGGTGTCGATCAGGTGGGCATCCTTGACCGGCACCTTGGTGGACATTTCCCGCAAGACCTTGGCGGCGGCGACCACTTCGCCGACGCTCTCGCCTTTGGCCCTAAGCGCCACCAGGAACGCGCCGATCTGGGCGGGGGTCGCGCCGCCGCTCATGATGGTGCGCATGGCCCCGCGCATCTGGGAGGGGTCGAGGTCTTGTTTATCGAGGAGGGTTTGGAGGAGGGCGGGGATGTCCATGGGGGTTCCTTGGGATGATCGAACAGTGATGGTTCAGCAGGGTGGACAAAAATTCCGGGGTTATTGGCTACGCGCCATAAACTTCGACGGGTCCAGAAAATCTGCGGTATAGGGTTTCCCGCCAGCGAAGGTTTTACCCACCTCGTTCAGTACTATCAAGGAATTCCGCAAAGCAATTCCCACATCCCTATCCGCGATGATGGCGGCGGCTTCATAATCGGCTTTGTGGCGTAATTGGCGGAGCGCATCCAGGTTATTCCCCGCCAGTGAATTTCTCCGCTTCAATGCATCGACCACCGCTTTATGCCCTTGCGACCCAGTTGTAGCGGCCCCGGTAAAATCACGCGCACAAATCAACGCGGCATAATAAGCACGTCCGATGATGGTCCGTTTTATGGTTTCCCGATGGGGTTCGGTCTGGGTGTTATAAAGCCAGCTTGCCAGAACGTAAAACTCGGCGAAATCAAAAACTGGTGAGCCGGTATTAACGCTGCGAGATGATGACATGCCGCAAACCCGCTGATAATCCCGCTTCTTCAATTAAATCGAATAAACGCCCTTCTTTCTCATCAAAATCTTGATCTAGAGGCAGTCCCGTATATAATGAAATTTCAATCAATAATTCTGCTGTATCAGGATCAGTCAATACATTCAGCCTTTTTTCGATTTCCTCACCATATACCAAATTTAAAATGGATGGAAGTTTATTTATAAATATCTTTAAGTCAGGATTTTTTTTCAACAAGTCTTTAGCTAAATCCCAATCGCCATTGGAAATTTTATATTCAGATAGAATTAAGCCAAGCTCAGCATAGCTTTTGACCTGACTACTAAGAGTTGAAGTCATCACTTCAATCTCAAATTCAAATTCAGAAACGTAAGGTAAAGTTGTTGTCGGCAACATGTTTAAGGCGGCAACAGACATGGCAAAGCTCGATGCCGTTACAAGATTGCAAACTCCGTAAGGAGAAACCATAGGATTTAATGTTGAACTCATAGTCCTATCCTCTTTTTTTGGCGGCTATTAAGCAAATCCCCAACCACATCCTTATTATAACCATGCAAAAGACCAAAAATATCCCTCAAAAAATCTTCATCTAAAGCCTCACATACAGAAAGCCCTTGTTTAAAACGACATTCAAGAGTATGGTCAATTGTGCTAATTAACCCTACCGGGCCAGAGCTAGCACTCACATTAAGCGTATTAAGGCATGAATATTTAACATCCACAGTTTTTTCCTCTCTAAACCATCCTTGATGCACATGCCATAGAGAACCGGCTTCTATAGCTTGTTTAGTTAAATATCGCGTTTTCCTATTGAAGACATGACCAATATCATAGCCATCATCATGGGAAACAAACCGGTCAATTACTTGCAACGCAACAATACCAAGAGGATTTTGCTCATCATATACATATATAATATTAATTACTTTTTTCAAATGCTCGATAGCCTTTGATGATGAAGGTTCCCAGCGCTCATAATCAAAGCAAGATACAATTATATTATTATTCTCTACGCGCAATGCCCAAGCAGGCCGACCATCGGTACGAAACTTTTGCAATAAAACCCCAGATATCTTGTTGCTAGGTTGTGAAGGAGCAGTTTTATCACCAAAGCTGATCTTAAAAACCCCAATTTTATTGAATGCCGGATAATCTGCTTTTAGCAATTCTTGAAGCCCCAAAAGAGCTTCAATAGACCTTTCCGAAAAAGGACGTTCAAATGCAACTATAAATGCCGCCACTTCAATCGCGTGTTTATCATTGATAGGTTGGCCCATCTTTTTAAATCCTCTCTAATTTTAAAACCCCTAAGTTCTTAACTTCTCCCCTTAGGGGTTTCATAATTTTAACAATCAGTCGTCGCGTCTACCGCCGCAAAAAATTCCCCAACAGCTCATGCCCCTGCTCGGTCAGGATCGATTCGGGATGGAACTGCACCCCCTCGATATCCAACTCCCGATGGCGGACGCCCATGATTTCCCCGATATTCCCAGCCTTATCCTCGGTCCAGGCGGTGATTTCCAGGCACTCGGGCAGGGTCGATTGCTCGATCACCAGGGAATGGTAACGGGTGGCCTGGAATGGATTATTCAGCCCATGGAATACCCCGATATTATGGTGATAAACCATCGAGGTTTTGCCGTGCATGATACTTTTGGCGTGGATGATATTCCCACCGAAGGCGTGGCCGATACTCTGGTGCCCCAAACACACGCCCAGGATCGGATAGCGCCCGGCATAACGGCGGATGGTCTCCACCGAAATCCCCGCCTCCTTCGGCGTGCAGGGGCCGGGGGAAATCACGATCTTGTCGGGGTCGATGGTTTCGATTTCCTCCACCGCAATCTGGTCGTTGCGCACCACCCGGACTTCCGCGCCGAGTTCGGCCAGGTATTGCACCAGGTTATAAGTGAACGAATCGTAGTTATCGATCATCAAGACTTTCATGGCTGTCCTCCTTCGAGCCCGGCTTCCGCCATCGCGACCGCCCGGAATACGGCGCGGCCCTTGTTCAAGGTTTCTTCCCATTCGTTGAGCGGCACGGAATCATGCACCACGCCCGCCCCGGCCTGGATATGCAGGGTACCGTCCTTGATGACGGCGGTGCGGATGGCGATGGCGGTGTCGAGATTACCGGACCAACCCACATAACCCACCGCGCCCGAATAAACCCCGCGTTTCACGGGTTCCAATTCGGCGATGATTTCCATGGCGCGGATTTTCGGGGCACCGCTGACCGTGCCGGCCGGGAAGGTGGCTTTCAGCACCTCGAAAGCGTCGCTGCCTTCCGCCAACTGGCCGACCACGTTGGACACGATGTGCATGACGTGCGAATAGCGTTCGATAATCATCTTATCCGTGACCTTGACCGTGCCGGTCTGGGCCACGCGGCCCGCGTCGTTGCGCCCGAGGTCGATGAGCATCAGGTGTTCGGCGATTTCCTTGGGATCGGCCAGCAAATCCTTTTCCAAGGCCGTGTCTTCCTCCGGGGTCCGGCCACGGCGGCGGGTGCCCGCGATGGGCCGCACGGTGACGGTGCCCTCCTCCAAGCGCACCAGGATTTCCGGCGAGGAACCCACGATGTGGAACGCGCCCAGGTTCATATGGAACATATAGGGCGAGGGATTGAGGCAACGCAGGGCGCGGTATAAATCCAAGGGCGGGGCCGAGTACGGAATCGACATGCGTTGCGACAACACCACCTGCATCACATCGCCCTCGACGATGTAGTCCTTGATACGGCGGACGCCGTTCTCATAGCCCTCCTGGGTGAAACCGGAAACGAATTCGCTTTCCTCCACCTGCTTGGGCACTTTGAACTCCCGGGCGGGTAGGCGGTTCTGGCGCAGGCCACGGATCAGGGTATCGAGCCGGTCCTGGGCGGCGGGGTAGGCGTTGGGTTCGGCGGGATCGGCATGGGTGATGACCAGGAGCCGCCCCTTGAGGTTGTCGAACACCAGCACGTCTTCCGACACCATCAAGAGGATATCGGGGGCACCGATGGGGTCGGGCTTGGCGGTGGCGAGGCGCGGTTCGATGTAGTGGATGGTTTCGTAGCCGAAATAGCCGACCAGGCCGCCGCTGAAACGCGGCAAACCCGAAATCGGGGGCACGCGGAAGCGGGCGGCGTAATCGCGGACCCAGTCCAAGGGATTGGCCGGGGTGGCGGTCTCGATGCGCTGGCCGTCGCGGACCACCGTGATTTCCGGCCCGCGCACGCTGATTACGGTACGGCAAGGCAGGCCGATGATGGAATATCGCCCCCATTGCTCGCCGCCGTGGACCGACTCGAACAAGTAGGAGTACGGCGCGTCGGCCAGCTTGAGATAGGCGCTTAAAGGGGTATCGAGATCGGCGAGGACTTCGCGGGCGAGGGGGATGCGGTTATAGCCTTGCTCGGCGTAGTGCTGGAACTGTTCGGGCGTCATGGTGTTTCCAATCGTGGGTTTGGCCGGGAGAATCCGGCGATAAGCCGTGGTCCGGGCCAAGCGCTGGAACGCCGCCCGGTTATTCAGGGGTTGCGGGCTGGAGACGCCATCGTTCTAGGAGTGGGGGCATGGGGATCATGCAAGTCATGTGGACAAAAGTAAAATCAGGGGACCTCGAACAAACCCGGCAAGTCCGCGATGGATTCCACCACCACATCCGGCTCCAAAGCCGCGAGATCGACCGCGCCATGATACCCATAAGGCACCAGCGCCAGCATGAACCCGGCCCGGTGCGCGGCCTCGGCGTCGTTGGCCGAATCGCCCACCATCAGGCTTTGGGCAGGCGCGACACCGAAATGGGCGGCGGTCTTGAGCAAAGGCTCCGGGTGGGGTTTATGCTGGCCGAATTGGTCGCCACTGCCGACGAAATCGAGATAGGGCGCGAGGCCGAGCTGTTCCAACAGGGTTTGGGTGAAGCGCGAATGCTTGTTGGTGACGCAGGCGGTCGGGAAACCCCCGGCCTTGATCGCCGCCAAGCCGTCCATCACGCCCGGATAAACGCGGCTCCGGTCGCACATATGCCCGGCGTAGGCATCCATGAACAGATCCAACGCCTCCCGGAACCGGGGCGGCTCGCCCTCGGGCCGCGCCACGCCGGTCAGGGCGCGTTTGACCAGCATCTCGACGCCATTGCCGATCCAGCCCCGCACCCGGACCTCGCCCGCCCGCGGCAGGCCCAGGCGGCCCAGCATGATATCCACCGCCTGGGCGATATCGGGGGCGCTGTCCACCAAGGTGCCGTCGAGGTCGAAGACGATCAGGCCGGGCCGGGAAGGCAGCATCAGCCGCGGACCTTGGCCAGTTCGTCGCGCATGGCCTTGATGATGCTGTTATAACGGTTCGGGTCGCCCGCCTGGCCCGCGCCGAACACGGCGGAACCGGCCACGAAGGTATCCACGCCCGCCCGCGCCACTTCGGCGATATTGGCCGGGCCGACGCCGCCATCGATTTCCAGGCGGATATCGCGGCCCGAGTTGTCGATCATCTCGCGCACCTTGCGGGCCTTGTCCAGCACGTAGGGGATGAATTTCTGGCCACCGAAACCGGGGTTGACCGACATCAACAGGATCATGTCCACCTTCGCCAAGGTATATTCCAGCACATCGAGCGGGGTGGCCGGGTTGAACACCAAGCCGCACTTGGCCCCGCCGTCCTTGATGAGTTGCAGGCTGCGGTCGATATGCTCGGAGGCTTCCGGGTGGAAGGTGATATAGCTGGCCCCGGCCTTGAGGAAATCGGGAATGATGCGGTCCACCGGCTTCACCATCAGATGCACGTCGATGGGGGCGGTGACGCCGTATTTGCGGAGGGCTTCGCAGACCAGGGGGCCGATGGTCAAGTTGGGCACGTAATGGTTGTCCATCACATCGAAATGGACCACATCCGCGCCGGATTCGAGAACGTTCGCCACTTCCTCGCCCAAGCGGGCGAAGTCGGCGGAGAGGATGGAAGGCGCGATCCAGAAATCGTTCATGGCTGATGGCTCGTGGTTGGAATTGGAGAACAGGGCGGCGATGGCCCGCCGGGCCTTGGAATCCGCGGTTCGCGGCCCGCCCGGATGGCCGGGTATTTTCACATTTGGCTTCCGGGGGGGCAAGTTGAGGACGGTGGCCGGACCGGGCCGGGGGCGCGGCTGTCGAAGGCGGATGCGGGACCCGCCCGGCTGTAATACCATCCCTCGATCTGGACAGCGCGAACGCTGATTTCAACCCCCCTCGACCCACCCCAACAGAGCCGGACCCCCTATGGATGTCGATGATTTCGGTGATTTATGCATGGGCTGCATGAAGGACAAGGGCAACTCGGCCTGCTGCCCCCAATGCGGTTATCGACCGGACCCGCAACGGAATGTATTCGCCCTGCCCTACCAAACCATCCTCAACAACAAATTCCTGGTCGGGCGCATCCTGGGCCATCCCGGCGGCTTCGGCATCACCTATCTGGCCTTGGATTTGGTGCTGCACACCCCCTTGGCGATCAAGGAATACCTGCCCCGCGGCCTGGCGGTCCGCGACACCCTGAACCTCAAGGTCGTCCCCCATGGCGGCGAGGACAGCGAGCGGTTCAGCTACGGGATGGGGCAATTCCTGCAAGAGGCCCGCACCCTGTGCAAGTTCAGCCACCCCAACGTGGTCCGGGTCCGGGAGTTTTTCCAACAGAATAATACCGCCTATCTCGCCATGGATTATTACGAAGGGATATCCCTGACGGAATACCTGGGACGCAACGGCGGCAAACTCCCCGAGGCCACGGCCCTGGCCTTTATCCTGCCGATCCTCGATGGTTTGGCGGAAATCCACGCCAAGGGTTTTCTGCACCGCGATATCAAACCCGCCAATATCTATCTGACCCAGGGCGGCTCCCCGATCCTGCTGGATTTCGGAGCCGCCCGCCAAGCCCTGGGCGGGCACGGCGCCCAAACCCTATCGGTGATCCTGACCCCAGGATTCGCCCCGTTCGAGCAATACCTGGAACGGGCGGAATTCGGCCCCTCCACCGACATCTATGCCGTCGGAGCCACGCTGTACTACCTCCTGACCGGGGAAAGACCCCAGGAGGCCACCCACCGCTGCCGCCGGGACGAGGTGCTGCCGCCGGAACAATTGGAACCCTCGATCACGCCCGCGGTGGGCCAGGCCATCATGCGGGCCTTGGCCATCGAGCCGGAACAGCGTCCGCAAACGATCCAGGAATTCAAGGCCCTGCTCCTGGCCGGGGGAGCGGCGGCACCGGCCCCCCGGCCGACACCGCCGCCCCCGCCGGAACGGTCCACGCCAGGGCGTTTGCGCCTCATCTGCCGCGAATGCGGGGAGCGCAACACGGTGCCGACCGATATCAGCCTGAGCCTGCTCGGCTGCGCGGGTTGCGGCGCGAGCCTCGCGCCGCCATCGACCAGGAAACGGCTTCCTGCCTGGGTCTGGCCGGCGTTGGGCGCGGCGTCAGGCGTGGGCGCGCTGGTGGCCGTGGCCGGACTGGCGTGGTTCGAGCCGGCCGGGATGGAGGGTAGCGGCGGCATGGCGGAAGCGGCGCGGCAACCCTCCGCCACCCCCGGCCCTCCCCAGGGTTTGCAATCCGGGAGCAATCCCCTCTACCCGCCCCCACAAAACGCCATCGACATCTGCCAGGGCAAGGCACTGGACGCGGTTTGCTGGATACAGCCGCCGGACCGGGAGGCGGAGCCGGGACGCTGCCGGCAGGTCCACGCCTATTTCGCCTGCGTGCCCGACAGTTTTCTGGGCGGGGCCGGCGGGCCGATACCGCCGTGAACCCTGAGGAATAGGCGGATACGGCAAGAAATCGGGCAAGATCGCCGTGGAGCGGGTAACATCCAAGGGCGTTGCCCCGCCCGCGCCGTGGTCGATGACCGAATCGGCACAACAAGCGGCGGGGCCACCCACCCCGGCGCGGAATCGGCCCGCGCCGGTTCCCTATTCACTACGAGGAGGTTTCCATGTCCAAGAAATATTGGGTCGGATGGGTATTGTCGGGTCTCGCGTTGGCGCTGGTCGGCTGCGGCGGCGAGGGTCCCCTGGGCAATACCCCGCCCCAAGGCAGGCCGGAATGGATGAAGAAGAAGGAAAACACCCAGCCCGCGCCCGCCCAACCCGAAGCCCCGCAACAACAATAACCGGCCCGCCCCACCCCGCCCCCGCCCCCGGTCCGGGGGCGCCGGGGCATAAAAAACCCCGGGAACCTTGGGGTTCCCGGGGTCCGGTCCCTTGCGAAGCGGGTCGGCGTCTTCCTTCCTGTTCTCCCATCCGTCGCCCGGATTCGGGCTATCGCCGACGGGGCGGCGGGTTTACTTGCGGATGTTCCTCAACGCCTCGCTGATCTGGCCCACTTGCTTGAGGGGCACGAGCAAGACCATGGCGTCTTCGGGCTTGCCATCGTTGCCGAGCTGCATGAACTGGATTCGCGCTACGTCGTTGTGTATGGCGATGGTTTTGATGCCATCGACCAGGAAAGAAGGATTGGTTTCGGAAGACATGGTCTTGTGCACCTCGAAATATTATGCAGCCGCTTCGGGCCTTAATGATGGGGGTCGAACGTTAATTGAACAACAATGCCCGTAAACCAGCGCTGGGCCTTGTTTCAAAATAGGCTGCTTAGTATTGCAGATTTTATACCTTTAATCTCAGAGCAGGCTTATGAAAATTTCAAGACAATATAGCAGGACGCGGCCTCCCCGGAATACGCCAGAGACCGCCCCACCATAGGACTCCATGCACAGGCATGGTGCGGAATATCCCGGAGGCCCGCCAGGCCACCGGACCGCCACAAAGACAGCCAAGGTTCCGCGCCAACTTGAAATGCGGCCCGGTATCCGCCATAACCCCCACCACCACCGCCCAGCACAGGCCGCACGCCATGCATCCCGATATCGACGCCCTCGCCCCGCTCCTCAAAACCACCGCCCAGGAAGAAATCCTCCCCCGCTTCGCCCGCGCCGAACGCAGCTTCAAACCCGACGGCAGCATCGTCACCGAAGTGGATTTCGCGGTGCAAAACCGCCTGGCCCTGGCCCTCAAACAACGTCATCCCCAATTCGAACTGCTGGGCGAGGAGATGGACGAAGCCCGGCAACGGGCCTTGCTGGACCGGGCCGGGCCGGGGCTATGGTGCCTCGATCCCCTCGATGGCACCAGCAACTTCGCGGCGGGGCTGCCGTTCTTCTGCATCTCCCTGGCCTTGCTGCGGGGCGGGGAGCCGGTGCTGGGGCTGATCTACGATCCGGTGCGGGACGAGTGCTTCGCCGCCGAGAAAGGCCGGGGCGCGTGGCTGAACGGCCAGCCGCTCGGTGGACACGGCGGCGGCCTGCCCTTGCGGCATGGCTTGGCGATGGTGGATTTCAAGCGCTTGGACCCGGCCCTCGCCGCCGAACTCGCCCTGCATCCGCCCTATAGTTCGCACCGCTACCTGGGTTCGGGCGCGTTGGAATGGTGCTGGCTGGCGGCGGGCCGCTTCCATGCCTATTTGCACGGCGGGCAGAAGCTATGGGATTACGCGGCGGGCAGCCTGATCTTGGCGGAAGCCGGCGGTTGCGCCGCCTCCCTGGACGGCAAGCCCATCCTCGCCACGGCCTTGAAACCGACCTCGGTCGTCGCCGCCGCCAATCCCGGCCTGTTCGGGGAATGGCGGGCCTTCCTGGCCCCGCGGACGGCTAGGCCAGCGTAAACAGCTTGTCGAAATTGGCGATCTCCAGGATTTTCCTGACATTGGGATTGGGATTGACGATCCTCACCCGTTCCCGGCTGCCACCGGCCTTCTCCAACAGCAGCAGCAGCATCCCCAGGGCGGCGCTGTCCATGTATTCGGAATGGCCAAGGTCCACCACGAAACTGCGGGCGCCGCCCGCCGCCTCCAAGGCGGTGCGGAAGGCCTGGTGCTGGCTGAAATCGAAGCGTCCGTCGATCCTCAGGATCATTTCGGCACCGTCGCCGCTCAATTGGCTGCTGATCGCCATAGGGGTCCTCGCTGATTGTGGTTATGAATGAATGCGTCCGGTTGGTGGCGGCGGGAACGGCAACACGGTTCGGGGCACCGGGGCCTCTCGATCCGCCGGTTCCCAAACCCCGCTCGGCGCAGGGCCGGCCTGCGGCGGAGCGCCTATATTGGCACTCCCCGGCAACACTTGGAAATGGGCACCCGCATCCATACTGGACAGGCCTAGAACAACTCGATCTCCCCCGCCGCCAAATCCTGCTGGCGGATCGGCTTGCCGGTCCGGCTGGCCCAGGACAGCTTGAGTTCCTCGATCTCCCGGCGGCCCTTGCGCAGGGCGGCGATGGTCTCCTCTTCCGAACCATGCAAGGACAGGATCTGGCGCTCATGCTCGTTGATCAATTCGCGCAGGTGGCTGAGGTTGCCCTGGACGTACTCGACCAATTGCCGGGCGATATCCTCGAACTGCAAGGCCCGCACCGCCGTCCCGACCCGCTCGCCGATATCCTGGGTCAAGCCGGAAATGGAGTCCAGCCCCCGTTCCAAATCCTGGTTCAACACCTTGATGTTCTCCATCATGGTATCGACCCCGGCCTTGGATTCGATGGCGGTGTTCATGTCCTGGGACGCCATCACCTCGATCATCTCCTTGGCCGCGGCGATCTTGATCCTCGAATCGTTGACCACGCCCCTGATCTCGTCGCTGAACCGGGTCGAATAATGCGAGAGGTTCCTGACCTCGTCGGCCACCACGGCGAAACCCCGGCCCGCCTCGCCGGCGCGGGCGGCCTCGATGGCGGCGTTCAAGGCCAGGAGGTTGGTCTGGTCGGCGATCTTCTTGACATCGCCCAGGAGTTTCTCGATCCGGTCCATATGGGCCGCGATCTCGTCCACCATGCCCACCATCTGGATGCTGTGCTTGCTGATCAACACCACGTATTCGATGAAGCTGTTCAGCACCCGCTCGGTCTGGTTCGCCAACTGGGTAAAGGTGATGCGTTCGTTTTCGGCGGCGTCCGGGTTGAGCGGGGCGGCCAGATCGCCCAGCAACTCCCCGACCATACGGGTCTGGCGGTCGGCGATTTCGTGGATGCCGTTGAAGCTCTGGCTGAGCGTGGCGACGGCGTCGGCCACCACGGTCTTGATCTGGCCCAGTTCGATCTGCACGTTGTGCATTTCCTGTTGGGCACAGTCGCGCATTTCGCGCAAATATTGCGCCTCGGCCTTCTGGATATCGCCCCGCAAGCTCCCCTCGGGAGTGGCGGCAGTCTCCGGGTCGATCCCCGCCCGCCAAGCGGTCGAGGCCCAGGCCAGCGCCACCACGGCGGAAGCCAGCAACGCCAGTACCGGGGAATGGGCGGCATAGGCCACGCCGGGCAAGGTCAGGCTGGCACCGAGCGCGAGTCGATAGATACGGAAAAACTGCTGCATACTCACCGCCGTCGGTTAAGCATTTCGAGAAGGGTGGCGGGAATCCTGTCGAGGGGCAGCGTGCGCCCGGCCGCGCCGATCCTGCAAGCTTCCCCCGGCATTCCCCACACCACCGAGGTGGCCTCGTCCTGGGCGAGCGTCCCCGCCCCCGCGTCGCGCATGGCCTTGAGTCCTTGCGCCCCATCCGCGCCCATGCCGGTCAGCAACACGCCGACCGCCTCCGCCCCCGCCGCTTCCGCCACCGAGTGGAACATCACATCCACCGAGGGCTTGTGGCGGTTGACCGGCCCGCCGTCGTCGAGCCGGGCGCTATAGCCATCGCCGCGCCGCAACACCCGGAGGTGGCGGTTGCCGGGCGCGATATAGACGGTCCCGGCGGCGAGTGGCTCGCCGTCCTCGGCCAGCTTGGCCCTCAGCGCCCCGGCCTGGTCCACATGCTTGGCGAACGAGGCGCTGAAGGCGAAGGGCAGGTGCTGGCTGACCACCACGGGCGGCGTCCGCGCGGGCAAGCCCCGCACCACCGCCTTGATGGCCTCGGTGCCGCCGGTCGAAGCGCCCACCGCGATCAAGCCCCGCCGCGGCGGGGCCGCAACCAAAACCGGCGGGACGGACGGCCCGGCCCCCGCTTCCAAGGCCCGCACCGGGCAACGGGCGGCGGCGCGGACCTTGCCGATGATTTCCGCCGCGTAGTCGGAAATATCCCCGCCCTGGGCCGCGACCGGCTTCTGCATGAAGTCCACCGCGCCATAGGCCAGGGCCTGTAAGGTGGTTTCCGCGCCCTCCGCGGTCAGGGTGGACAGCATCACCACCGGCATGGGCCTAAGGCGCATCAGGTTGCGCAGGAAGGTCAAGCCATCCATGCGCGGCATTTCCACGTCCAGGGTCAACACGTCCGGATTCAACGCCTTGATCTTGTCGCGGGCGTCGTAGGGGTCCTGGGCCGTGCCCACCACCTCGATATCCGGGGCCGAGTCGAACACCCCGCCCAACACCGCCCGCATCAGGGCCGAATCGTCCACGATCAACAACCTAATTCTAGTCATGGCCTTGCTCAAAACAGGTCCACCTCGCCCCGCACCTCGACATCCTTGATGGCGTCGCGGTACCGCAACTCGCGGCCCAGTACCGTCGTGGCCGGAACGTCCTTGAGTTTCTTGACCCGCACCCGGCCCGAGGCGGGATAGAACACCACCTTGCGCGGATAGATATCGCCCAGGTCGCTCGCCAGCACGGGCATCCGCTCGATGGCGAGATAATCGGTGACGAAGCGGATATTGCGCTCGCCCACATCGCTCAGGGCCGGCATGAGCTTGCCGCCGCCGAACACCTTCACCTCCAGATTCTTGCGCTGGCCGCCGCGCCCCAGGATGGTGTTGATGAGATGCTCCATGGCGTAATTGCCATAGCGGGTGGCGGAACCGATGATCTCGGAGCGCTCGTCCCGCAGCCGCTCGCCGGTGATCGAGGGCAGCATGAAATGGTTCATGCCGCCGATCCCCAGAACCCGGTCGCGGATACAAGCCGCCACGCAGGAGCCCAGGACCGTCACGATCTGTTCGTCCTGGGCGGTGACGTAATATTCGCCGGGCAGGATTTTGGCGATGGCCATGCCCTCGCCCTCGTCCCAATAGCGCCTCACCTCCTCGAAACCGGGCAGGCAGGCGGCGAGCCTGGGGTCGCCGTGTTTCATGGCGCGGCCTCTGGCTTGCGATACATGGTCTGGCCCAGGTTCTCGAAGCGGTGCGCAAAGGTGTGCAGCGATTCGGAATGGCCGATGAACAAATACCCGCCCGGCGCCAACAGGTCGAAATAACGCCCGATCAAACGGGCCTTGGTCGGTTGGTCGAAATAAATCAGCACGTTGCGGCAAAAAATAAGGTCGAACGGCCCTTGCAAATCCCAAGGGCCGATCAGGTTCAATTGCTGGAAATGCACCAGGTCGCGCACCGCGTCCTTCACCTTCACCCGGCCCGCGTGCTGACCCCCGCCCTTGAGGAACCAACGCCGCAGCCGCTCCTGGCTCAAACGGCCCACGCTGTCGGCGTCGTAGACCCCGGCCGCCGCCGTCGCCAACACCCGCGTATCCAAGTCGGTGGCGAGGATTTTCAGATCCCAGCCGCCGAGGCGGGCGTCGGCCTCCAACAAGGTCATGGCGATGGAATAAGGCTCCTCGCCGGTGGAACAGCCCGCCGACCAGACCCGCACGCGGCGGGAAGCGGCGTTGCGGCGCAGCCATTGCGGCACCACTTGGGTCTGGAGATAGTCGAAATGATGGTTCTCGCGGAAGAACGAGGTCAGATTGGTGGTGATGGCGTTGATGAATTCGGTGAATTCCGGGCCGGCGCGGTCCTCCACCACCGCGCAATAATCGCGGAACCGGGTCAGGCCCAAGGTCCGAAGCCGCTTCGCCAGCCGGGAATAGAACATATCGAACTTGTCGTCCGGCACCCTGATCCCCGAGTAGGCGAAGGACAAACTCCGCAGCCGCTCGAAATCCTCAAGGCCGTACTCGAATTCCCGGAAATAGCCGGGCTTGTTGGCCGGGGCGGACATGGTGGGCGCTCCGTTCAACGGGACGGAGGATCGCCGGCCGTCCCGGCGAGACCGAACACGCCGGCCAAACCCAAGCAACCCGCGACCCTTTGGAACTCGGGCGAAGGCCGGTCCAGGCGGGGCGGCTTCCCGGCCTGGCGGGCGCTCTGCCATAGCACGGCCAGCAATTGCAGGGTGGCGGTATCGATCCGCCCGACTTGGGAAGCATCCACCGACACAGGTTCGGGGTGGTCCAGGGCGGCCAAGACCTCTTGCTTGAGTGTCCCTGCATTCTCTATGGTTTGTAGCTCGGCCAATACGATCTTGTTCATAACAAATTCTGTCGTCGTTGTTGCAAGTGGCGCTAGGCCAGCTGCGCCTCGATCCCGTCCCAGTCGCGCTCGGACAGCAAGGCATCGGCGTTCAACAGCATGGTCATGCGCTCGCCGGGTAGGATGCCCTTGAGATAGCGCATCTGGACCGCCGCCCCCAAGGCCGGTGGCGGACGCACCGCGTCGGGCCGCACATCCAGCACATCGGACACCGCGTCCACCACGATGCCCAGCGCCTGCTCCTCGCCCGCCGGGGATTCCAAGCCCAAGATCACGATCACCGTGGTGGCGGTATATTCGCCCCGCGCCATGCCGAAGCGCTCGCGCAGGTCCATGATCGGCAGGATGGTGCCCCTGAGGTTGATGACACCCTTGATATACGGGGGCGCTTCCGGCAATTGCCGGGCCGGCTCCCAGCCCTTGATCTCGCGGACCTTGAGGATATCGACCGCATAGGGTTCGCCCGCCAGCTCGAAAGTCAGGCATTGGTTGAACGCGCCGGTTTCGGCCCCGGCGCTGGCCACGAGGGTATTCATGTCAAAACTCCTCCCATTCATCGCCCGTGCCGCCCGCCGCCACCGTTTTCGGGACCGCGGCGGGCGCGGGCGGCGGGCTATGGACCCGCGGCTTGGCATCGGGGGATTCCGGCGACCGGCTCAGGCTGCCGCGCTTTTCGACCACGGTCAGCAAGGCCACGATCTCGTCCGACAAGCCTTGGAGTTCGCGGAAATCGGCCTCGGCGGCCAGATGGTCGCCACGCTGTTGCTTGTCGATGATGGTGCGCACCAAGCCATGCATCTTTTCATGCTCGACCTCCAACTCGCGCATCTCGCGCAGATGGCCGTATTGCTTCAACCCGGTCGAATACAGCCATTTCCCCAGGTCGCAATCCCGGTGCGAAACCGCCTGGGCCATCGTCAAGGACTCCCGGCCGGCGAGGAAGTCGCGGATACGGACCTTCCAGGCCAGATGCTTGCTGCGGGCCATCGAGAAATCCAAGGTCGCGGCGGCGACCTTGGCCGGGCGCTTGGCCTGGGCCGCTTCCTCGGTCTTGAAGAAGCCCACCAACTGCACCATGTTCTTGGCCTGCTCGCACATGGACACGCTGGCCGCCGACGCCTGTTCGGCCAGGGAGGCGTTCTGCTGGGTGATTTCATCCATCTGCGCCACGGCCCCGTTGATCTGCTGGATGCCCTGGGCCTGTTCGCGGCTGGCGGCGGCGATCTCGGACACCAGGTCGCCGGTCTTCTTCACGCTGTCCACGATGTCGTTGAGCATCCCGCCGGATTGGGTCACCAAGGCGGAGCCGGTGCCGACCTTGTCCAAGCTGTTCTGGATCAGCTCGCGGCTTTCCTTGGCGGCCTTGGCGCTGCGCTGGGCGAGATTGCGCACCTCGGTCGCCACCACCGCGAAGCCACGGCCCTGCTCGCCCGCCCGCGCCGCCTCCACCGAGGCGTTCAAGGCCAGGAGGTTGGTCTGGAAGGCGATTTCGTCGATGGTGCCGATGATATTGGCGATCTTGGCGCTGCTGCCGTTGATGTCGCGCATCGCGGCCACGGCCCGTTCCACCACGTCCCCGCCCTTTTGCGCCAAGTCTCGGGCGACGTTCGAAACCTGGTTGGCGGCGATGGCGTTCTCGGCGTTCTGGTTCACGGTGCTGGTCAACTGCTCCATGCTGGAGGCGGTCTGTTCCAAGCTGGCGGCTTGTTCCTCGGCACGTTGCGAGAGGTTGTTGTTGCCGGCGGCGATTTCCTGCGAGGAGTTGTAGATGAAATCGGCGGCTTGGCGGATCTGGCCGAACACTTCGCTCAGCTTGGCCTGGGACTGCATCAGGTTCGCGCGGAATTCGGCATAGACGCCCTCGTAGGCGTCGTAGCTGGTGCGCCGGGTCAGGTCGCCCTCGGCCATGCCGCGGATCACCCGGCCAAAATCCTTGAGGGACAGTTCCACGTCCTCGGCCACCAGGTTCAGCCCCTCGCCCATGCGCCGGGTGAAGCCGGTCCGGCCCTCGACATCGATGCGGTGATGTAAATCGCCGACCCGGAACGCGGTCAGCAGCGTGCTGACCTGCTCCTCCACGGCCACCTGGTCGGTGCGGTCGTCCCACTCCATCACGGTGCCGATGCGCTTGCCGCGCCCATCGATCACCGGATTGGCGATGAAGGAGAAGCTCCGCCCGGCGACGCCGATCTCGCTGCGGTGGATATCCCTCAGCCCGGCCAGCAACCGCCGCTGGTGTTCGGGATGCGGATGGAAGGCGTCGATGTTCGCGCCCAGGATTTGGTCCGCGTCGAAGCTGGGAAGCACCTTGCGCAAATCGGGTTCGGCCCGTTTGAACATGGCTTGCACCGCCCGGTTCATATAGATGATGCGGAACTCCTCGTCGGCCACCATCACGCCGGCGCTGGCATGGTCGAGCGCGGTCTTGATGCGCGAGGCTTCGTCCGCCACCCGCCGGAGTTCGGCCACATCGAAGCCGAGCCGGGTCTGGGTGCAGCGCAGGGCATTGATGGCCATGGCGCATTCATCGTTGCCCTCGGCTTCCAGCTTGCTGGTGAAATTGCCCTGGGCGATTTCCATGAGATTTTCGGCCACATGCCCCACGGACACCGTGATCCGCTTAAGGATATAAGCCAGCAAAGCCCCGCCCGGAAGCGCCAACGCCAACGCCGCCCCCACGCCCAGGCCGCGCAGGCCGGGACCGGCGGCATCGCCCGCCCACAACAGCCCCGCCGGTATGAACGCCCCCGCCAACAGCAGCAACCCGGCCATCCACCCGAGCGCGCGCATCGACAGCCGGGGCAATGGGTTCAAGCGCTGGATCAAAGGGGGTTCGAGGGTCTCGCCCGCGTTCATACGCCGGTAGCGCTCGGTGGCCACCTCGACCTCGGCGCGTTCCGGCCGGGTCCGCACCGACAGGTAGCCGACCAGTTCGCTCCTTTCCCACAACGGCGTGATATTGGCCCGCACCCAGTAGAAATCGCCGTTCTTGCAGCGGTTCTTGAGGAGGCCGACCCAGGCCTTGCCCGCTTTAAGCGCGTCCCACAATTCCCGGAATACCGCCGATGGCATGTCAGGGTGGCGCACGATGTTGTGGCTCTGGCCCAGGAGTTCCTGTTCGGTGAAGCCGCTGATTTCAATGAATTCGGCGTTGGCGTAGGTGATGACGCCCTTGGGATCGGTTTTGCTGACGATGAGGGTGCCCTCGACCAGGGGGCGCTCGACATCGGTGACCGGCAGGTTGGTTTTCATGGGTTTACCCCTCCTCGGAGGCTAGTGATGGGCCGAGAGTTCGGCCTGGGCCTGGGCCTGGGTCAGGACGGGCCGCTCTTCCAGGCGCAACAGCTTGTCCACATCGAGCAAGGCCACCATGCGGCCATCGAGGGAAGCGATGCCCTTGACGAATTCGGCCCCGACGCCACCGCCGAAATCCGGCGCGGGCTGTACCGCGTCCCGCGGCAGATCGACCACATCGGCCACGGCGTCCACCACCACGCCCATGATCTTGTCGCCCCGCTCCTGCTGGGTTTGCAGGATCACCACCACCGTGGTGGGCGTGTAGACCGGCTGCCCGACCTCGAAGCGTTGCCTGAGGTCCAGGATCGGCACGATGGCCCCCCGCAGGTTGATGACGCCTTTTTCATAGCCCGGCGCGTTGGGAATCCGCGAGACCGGCTCCCAGCCCCGGATTTCCCGGACCCTCAGGATATCCACCGCGTATTCCTCCGCGCCCAGCACGAAGGTGAGATGTTGCGGGCCGCCGACCGGCCGGCCCTGCGCCTGTGCGTGTGCCTGTTCGTCCATCGTTCAATGCCTCGTTTGCACGGGACGCTCCTGCCGGGCCAGCCGCACCAGCCCCGGAATGTCCAGGATCAAAGCCACCGAACCATCGCCCAGGATGGTCGCGCCGGAAATACCCTCGACCCGCCGGTAGTTCTCCTCCAGCGATTTGATGACGACCTGTTGCTGGCTCAGCACGTTGTCCACGAACAGGCCGCATTTCAAGCCCTGACCCTCCACCACCATCAACAGCCCGTCGGTCAGCTTGACGGCGTGGCCGCCCTCGACCCCGAACACTTCGTGCAGGCGGATGATGGGCAGGTATTCGCCGCGCAGGCGGAAGGTCTCGCCCTTGCCGGTGAAGGTGTTGAGCTTGTCCTCGGTGAGGCTGATCGATTCGATGATGGACACCAGGGGCGCGATATAGATTTCCTTGCCCACGGCCACGGTCTGCCCGTCCAGGATGGCCAGGGTCAAGGGCAGGTGGATGGAGAAGGTGGACCCCCGGCCAGGCTGGGTCTTGAGTTCGATGCGCCCGCCCAGGGCTTCGATATTGCGCCGCACCACGTCCATGCCCACCCCGCGCCCGGACACCTCGGTCACTTGCTCCGCCGTGGAAAAGCCCGGATGGAAGATCAAATCGTAGAGCTGGGCGGGCGGCGGATGGGCGTGGGGTTCCAACAGGCCGCGCTCCACCGCCTTGGCGAAAATCCGGGGCGCGTCCAGGCCGCGCCCGTCGTCGGACACTTCGATGACGATATTGCCGCCGCGGTGGTAGGCGTTGAGCAGGATCAGGCCGGTATCGGATTTGCCCGCCACCACGCGCTCGTGGGGGGATTCGATGCCGTGGTCCAGGCAGTTGCGCACCAGGTGCATGAGCGGGTCGGCGATCTGCTCGATCACGGTCTTGTCCAGTTCGGTCTGTTCGCCCATCAGCCGGAGTTCGACGCGCTTCCCGAGCTTGCCGCTGATATCGTGGACCAGCCGCGGCATCCGGCTGAACACGAAGCTGATCGGCAACATGCGGATATTCATCACGCTCTCTTGCAGGGCGCGGGTATGGCGTTCGAGTTGGGCCAGGCCGCTTTGCAACTGCTCCAGCCGGTCCATGGTGAAGGTTTCGCCCAGGAGGCCCAGCATGGATTGGGTGATGACCAATTCGCCGCAGAGGTTGATCAATTGGTCGATCTTGGCGGTATCCACCCGGATCGAACCGCCGCCGACGTTTTTGGTGCCGGTCTCGGCGGTCGCGGGCGGCGGGACCGATGCGGGTTGGACCGCCGCGGCCGGCGCGGCTTCCGGCGGCACCGGCACCGCCGCCAGCGCCGCCAATTCCGCCAAGGGCCGCACCGCCAAATCGCAGTGGTCCTCGACCCAGGCGAAGGCTTCGTCGATATCGGCGCGGGCCACCTTGCCATATAGCTTGAGTTCCCAGGCGAGATAGCAGTCCTCGATATCCAGTTCGTCGGCGCTGGGCAGGAACCCCAGTTCGGCGTCGACTTCCAGACGCCCCAACCCGGCCAGTTCGCGGAAAATCCGGACCGGATCGTTGCCGCTGCGGAACAGGTCGCGGTGCGGGCTGAAAACGATCTGCCAACCCTCGTCCCGGTCGATGGCCGGGGCCGTCGCGCCCACCGCACCGTCCGCCAGCAACCGCTCCAAGGCCGCTTGGTGGATCGCCACCGCCGCCCGGTCCACGGGCCGGCCGGACTGGCTGGCCCCCAGCATATCGCGCAGGCAGTCCACCGCCCCCAAGAGCGCCTCGACCGCCTGGGCGGTCACGGGCCGCCGCCCTTCGCGCATCTCGTCCAGCAAGGTTTCCAAGTGATGGGCGAAATCCGCCACTGCGGTGAAGCCAAAAGTGGCGCTGCCGCCCTTCATGGAATGGGCCGCCCGGAAGATGGCGTTGATCGCCTCGGGATCGGCGCCGCCGGTTCCGAGGCCCAGCAGGCCACTCTCCATGATCGCCAGTCCTTCGAGGCTTTCCTCGAAAAAGACCTGATGAAACTGAGCCAAGTCGATGGCCATGGGGGATACTCCGGAAGGGCGTCGGCGTGGGCCTAGCCCAACACCTTGCCGACGGTTTTGAGGAGCTGGTCGGGATTGAAGGGCTTGACGATCCAGCCGGTCGCCCCGGCCGCCTTGCCCGCCTGTTTCTTGGCGTCGCCGGATTCGGTGGTCAGCATCAGGATCGGGGTGAACTTATAATCCGGCATCGCCCGCAATTCCCGGATCAGCGCGATGCCGTCCTTGTTGGGCATGTTGAGGTCGGTGATCACCAAATCCACCTTGCGGGACTTGGCCTTGCCCAGCGCCTCGACGCCGTCGCTGGCCTCGACCACCTCGTAGCCCGCGCCCTTGAGCGTGAAAACCACCATCTGCCGCATCGAGGCCGAATCATCCACAGTCAGTATGCTCCGCATAATCTTTACACTCTTGATTGGGGTCTGTGGCGCGGCATAGGACGGGCCCGGCACCGCGCCGGGAATTCATAGGACAAGCGCGGGATCGCAGACCCGCGCGACCTCCCCTATCCGGCCTCCGGCAACCGGATACCCGCAGCCCCGCGCCCACGGTGGACTGTCGGCCCGAAGCCCAAGCCGTATCGCAACTGCTACGTTATGGAAGGTCACGGGTTAGAGTGTAGTCGATGCCGATCCTTTTTGAAGAAGCGCGGCCCCGGCCACGCCAAGCCCAGGAATGACACCGGGACCGGGGAAAACGGCTTGCCAGCCAATCGGGCGTTTCGCTAGCATCTAGGACTATGGCGGGCTGGTTCCCAGGTCCAAGCACAGGATCGCGGCCTTGGGAACCGAACCGGACGGGGTCGCATCCGGCCCGCTTGGGGGAATCCGGGAACAATCTATAACAATCCTCATCGGCGCGGTCCCCGGCAGGCCGGGGCGGTCGTCCCCGCCCGCGCCGCCCGCCGCCCCAGCCCCACGGGGCGGGCCGCCGCCACCGCATACAACAAACATAATTCCATCCAATGAACGCGCTGCTGTCCTACATCGAAAAGCTGCTGGTCGGAATCTTCGTCCTGGGCTTCGTGGCTTTGATCGCCATCGGGGTGTTGCGCTACCGCGAGGGCGAATCCGGGGAAGGCGGCGCCACTTGGCACCAGGCCAAGAAGCACAACACCATCGAGGGCTACCTCGAATTCCTGCGCGATTGCCAATCCTGCGCCCACGAAACCGACGCCATCGCCGCGCTGGACGAATTGCAGCGCGGCCTGGGATTGGTGGCGCGGTTGGCGCAAGGTCATTTGGAGGAACGGGCCAGCGTCGCCCTGCCGGTGTTCTCCTCCGACGGCAAGACCCTGCTGGCCCTGGGCGGCAAGGAACCGCACCTGTGGGATGCCAATACCGGGACGCGCCTGCCCCTGGAAGAAGGAAGCTTCGCGGTCAAGGGCGGGGACGCCATCACGGCCCTGGCCTACGCGCCCGATGGAAGCTGGGTCGCGGCGGGGCTGTCCGGTGCCGAGAACGGCAATATGCTGGTCTGGGACCGCCAGAGCGGCGGCTTGGTGGGGGAACATCTGATCGACGGCTTCGACGCCCAAACCCTGGCCTTCGAACCCCGCGCCCAAACCCTGGGCTGGTTGGCCCATGGCCCGCTCGGCATCTGGGAACCCCTCACCGGCAAGTTCCTCCGCGCCACCCACGAGGGGGCCAGCGCCCTGGCCTTCACCCGCATGGACAAGACCCACACCCTGATGGTGACGGCGGCGGGCCGGGAAGTCTGGTTCTGGGAACCCGCCACCCTGGAGTTGGTCCGCCAAACCGTGATGAAGAGCGACCGGACCCTGCTGGGCCTGAGCCAGGATGGCCGGGTGATCGGCTATGCCGAGGGGCCGGTCCTGGAACTGTGGGACGTGCGGACCGGGGCGTTGGTCGCCACCCTGCAAGACCACGACGGCGACGCGCTGGCGTTCTGCCGGGACACCAAGAAGGGCTGGGTCCTGGTCGGCACCCGCACGGGCAGCCTATACCTGTGGGATACCAAGCTCCCCGCGTCCCTGGGACGGATCGCGGCCCACGAAGGCCCGGTCGAGCAACTGGCCTGCTCGGGCAAGGGACGGGCGGTTTCGATCAGTTGGGACAGCGCCAAGATTTGGGATTTGGACAAGCTGAGCAAAATCCCGGTCGAAAAACCCAAACTTGAGGAATAAACCGGGGCATCGTGGACGCTTGGCGCATCGTAGTTTTACGTATTTTCCGGGAATTGGACGAAATGGTTTAATTCCCCCCGCGCAAACTTGACTGTGATCCGAATTGATGATTGTCGCACCGGGTCGACCGGATGTCGCGATCAATGGCTTAACCCACCTATCGGCGCTAGCGCCCGGAGTTCAGGCTCCGCCCGCAGGTTCCCCAGAAGGTAGGGGCTTCCCCCCCAATCTATGCCCCTACCTTCTTTTTTCCCTCCCAACCAGATTCCCGCCAACGACCCATGGCATCGAAACGATGGCCGGGGCCGGGTCATAACCCCATATCGGCATCCCTGATCCAGCGCATGAACGCTATCGCCCGCTCGGGGGCCATGGCGAAGCCTTCCGGCGAGAAATCGAGGTCCAGGAACCGGGTATAACCGTCCAGGGCCGCGCAACCGTTCCAGGAAGCATTGAAAAAACCCATCGACCATTCCCCGTAGCCCCTGGATTCCACCGGCCCGGAACGCAGTTCGACGATCTGCCCATGGCGGGGGTCGGCGGCTATATCGCGCCAGACCGGCTCCAGTTCCCCGGCCTCGCCTTCCAACACCTGGAGGAAGGTGGGTTCCTTGTAGACCAGCATCCCGGTGATGCCATGCCGCCGGTTGCGGTCGCGGGATTTCTGCAACAGCAGCACCAAATCCCGGTCCGAGAACGGCCTTGTGGCCCGGCTCGCGTAAATCACCTGCACCAGCATCTCCCCGCCTCCCCGGCAAAATCAGGGCACCGCGCCCGAATACGCACCGCTCCCCGCCGCCACCGGCGGTCCAGGGTCCACGCCGGTCCGGGCGTGGGTCCAATGGATCACGACGATCCCCAGGGCGATCAAACCGACCTGCTGGAACGCCTCCCGCGCCGTGGTGCGCTGGTGCAGGCTGGGAATCAAATCCGCCACGGCGATATAGACGAAACTCGAAGCCGCCAGGGCCAGGATATAGGGCAAGGCCCCGTGCAAATGCTCCAGCCCGAAATAGGCCAGCACCCCGCCCACCAAGGTCGCGAGGCTGGACAGCAGGTTATAGAGCAAAGCCTTGGCGCGGCCATAGCCGCTTTGCAGCAGGATGGCGAAATCGCCGAGCTCCTGGGGAATCTCGTGCGCCGCCACCGCCAGGCTGGTCACCACCCCCAACTGGATATCGGTGAGGAACGCCGCCGCGATCAACACCCCGTCCACGAAGTTATGGATGCCGTCGCCCACCACGATCAAGGTGCCGGCCGGCTGGTGGAAATGTTCCTCGGCGTGGGTTTCGCAATGATCGGAATGGCAATGCCGCCACAGCAGCAGCTTTTCCAGCAGGAAAAAACCCAGGATACCGGCCAGCACGGTCGCCATCACGGCGTCGCCACCGCCCTCGCCCACTTCGCGCAAGGCGTCGGGCAACAGGTCGAGGAAGGCCACGCTCAACAAGGCCCCCAGCGCGAAACTCACGCCATGGGGCAGGATGCGCGGGTGGTGGTGTTCGGGAATCAACAGGAACAAGGCGGCGGCGGCGACGCTCAGCACACCGCCGACCAAGGTGAAAAGGACGATCCAGAGAAACAAGGTCATGGGGGATTATTCACGCCAGATCAAGGTGGCCATGCGGCCCGTCTCGCGGTCGCGCCGGTAGGAGAAAAAATCGCCGGGATGGCCGTGGGTACACCAGCCGCCGCCGTGGATGTCGGTGATATCGAGCCGGTCGAGGACCACGCGGGCGAGTTGGTAAAGATCGGCCAACCATCGGCCCGCGCCCAGCGGACGGAACCCGGTGGCGAAACCGGCGTCCTGGGCCAGGAAGGCGGCGCGGACCTCGTCGCCGACCTCGAAGGCTTGGGGACCGATGGCGGGACCGAGCCACGCCATGAGGTCGCGGCTGCCGACGGCCGCGACCGTGGCCTCGACCACCCCGCCCAGCAAGCCTTTCCAACCGGCATGGGCGGCGGCGACGGTACCGCCATCGCGGGAACACAGCAGCACCGGCAGGCAATCGGCGGTCATCACCGCGCAAACCACGCCCGCCGCCTGGGTGTAGGCGGCATCGGCGGTGAGGCTATCGGGGGCATCGGCCCGCACCACGCGGATGCCGTGGACCTGGCTGAGCCAGACCGGCTCGGCGGGCAACGCCAAGGCGGCGGCCAAGCGGCGGCGGTTCTCGGCGACATGCGCGGGTTCGTCGCCCACATGCGCCCCGAGGTTGAGGCTGGCATAAGCCGCCAAGCTCACGCCGCCGGCCCGTAAGCTACTGGCGGCGCGGACACCGGGCGGCGCGGGCCAATCGGGCGTGATCCAGCGCACCGCCATCAGCCCGCCCTCAAGGCATCGAGCAGCCCGGCGAAATCATCGGGCAGCGGCGACTGCCATTCGCAATAGTCCCCGGTCGCGGGATGGACGATACCCAAGGTCTCGGCGTGCAAGGCTTGGCGCCTGAATTCTCGCAGGCAGGCGACCAAATGCGGACCCGCCCCCGGCGGCAACCGGGGACGCCCCCCATAGACCGGATCGCCGACCAGGGGGTAATCGATGTGGCTCATATGGACGCGGATTTGATGGGTGCGGCCCGTTTCCAACCGCACCCGCAGCAAGGTATGGCGGGGGAAGCGCTCGGCCACCCGGTAATGGGTCACGGCGGGCTTGCCGTCGTTGCGGACGGCGTAGCGCTTGCGGTCGCGGGGATGGCGGCCTATCGGCGCGTCCACGGTGCCGCCCGCCGTCATCGCGCCTTGCGCCAGGGCCAGATATTCGCGCTGGACGCTGTGTTCCTGCAATTGTTCGACCAGGGCGTTATGGGCGGTCAGGGTCTTCGCCACCATCAGCAGGCCGCTGGTGTCCTTGTCGATGCGGTGGACGATGCCGCAGCGGGGAATCCCGGCCAGTTCCGGGGCGTGGTGCAGCAGGGCGTTCTGCAAAGTGCCGTCGCTATGGCCCGCCGCCGGATGCACCACCAGGCCGGCGGGCTTGTCGATAATCAAGATGTCATCGTCCTCGTGGACAATCTCCAGCGGGATATCCTGGCCCACCACGGCGGTGGCCGGTTCCACCTCGGCCTGGAGGACCACGTGTTCGCCGCCCAGGATGCGGTGCTTGGGCGGCAACACCGCGCCATCCACCTTGGCCGCGCCGCTTTTGATCCAGGTTTGCAAACGGCCCCTGGAAAAACCGGGGAATACTTCGCTCAGGGCTTGATCGAGCCGCAATCCGGCCAAAGCCACGGGAATTTCGGCGGTGAGGACTTGGAGAGGGTTCACTTTTATGGACTCGGGGATTCGGAGTATACTGCGACCGTTACGTCTATCGTTGCGGCCATGTTGAATTATTCGGATATTTCGCGCGGAAAACGCTGGGTCGGCTGGGTTTTGGCCCTATCCCTGCTATTGGGTGGCTGTTCTTGGTTCGGTAAGAATAATAAGGAGGAACCCGACGAATACGCCGATTGGACCGCCGAAAAGTTCTATACCGAAGCCAAGCAGAACCTGCTCGAGAAGCGCTACGACAAAGCGGTGAAGCTCTACGAGAAGCTGGAGGCCCGCTACCCCTTCGGGAAGTACGCGACCCAAGCCCAGCTCGACGTGGCCTATGCCTACTACAAGAACGACGAGCCGGATTCCGCCATCGCCGCGACGGACCGTTTCATCAAGCTGAACCCGACCCATCCCAACGTCGATTACGCCTATTACCTCAAGGGATTGGTGAATTATAACCGAGGCATCGGCTTTATCGACCGTTTTCTCCCCACCGACTCCTCCCAGCGCGATCCCGGCTCGGCCCTCGACGCCTATAAGGAATTCGAGGAATTGCTGCGGCGCTTCCCGAACAGCCGCTATGCCGAGGACGCCGGACAGCGTGTCATTTCCCTACGCAACAACCTCGCGATGTACGAAATCCATGTGGCCGATTTCTACATGCGCCGGGAAGCCTATCTCGCCGCCGCGCGGCGCTGTGCCGAAGTCATCCGCAAATACCAGCGCACCCAGGCCGTGCCCCTGGCCCTGCGCACCCTGGAGGAAGCCTACCGCAAACTGGGCCAGAACGATCTGGCCGACGATGCCGCCAGGGTCTACAGCCTCAACTATGCCCAGGGGGTCCCCGGCCAGGCCAAGGATTTGGCCGAACCCTCCGCGGTCGAGCGCCTCTGGCAATTCGTGGGCTTAGAGGAATAAGCCCCCACCGCCGCCTTCCCGCCCCCCCCATGACCACCCCCGCCTCCCCTATCGATGTGCTTTGCGTGGGCCATGCCTCCTACGATCTAGTGTTCGCGGTGCCACGCCATCCGGAAGCCGATGAAAAAATCTTCGCCGACGGCTTGATCGCCTGCGGTGGCGGTCCCGCCGCCAATGCCGCCGTCACCGTGGCGCGGCTCGGGTACCGGGCGGCTTTCGCGGGCTATCTGGGCCTGGACGCCCATGGCGAACTGCATCACGCCGAATTGCTGCGCGAGGGCGTCGCAACCGGCCTGATCGCACGGGGCGCTTCGCCGACGCCGCTCTCGACCGTCTTGGTGAAGCCGGATGGCCGCCGCGCCCTGGTCAACTACAAGGGCGATACCCGCCCGTTGCCCGTCGACGCCATCGATTTTTCCACCCTCCTGCCCAAGGTCGTGTTGTTCGACGGCCACGAACCCGAGCTATCCGCCCCGCTCCTCGCCCACGGCATTCCCAGCGTGCTGGACGCGGGTTCGCTGCACCGGGGGACCGAGGCATTGATGTTCGCGGTCGATTACCTCGCCTGCTCCGAGAAATTCGCCCGGCAATGGCTGGGGGAGGACGATCCGCAACGCGCCTTGGCCGCGCTGGCCGAACGCTCGCCCGCCGTGGTCATCACCCTGGGCGAACGCGGCCTGATCTGGCGCAAGGATGGCGAATCGGGCGCGCTGCCCGCGTTCCGGGTCGAAGCCGTGGACACCACCGGCGCGGGCGACGCTTTCCATGGCGGCTTCGCGGCGGGATTGGCGGCGGGCTTGGATTGGCCGGGCCTGCTGCGCTACGCCAGCGCGGCGGGAGCGTTGTGCTGCGAACGCCTGGGCGCGAGGCCCGGCCTGCCAGACTTGGCCCGGTTGCGTGGACTATTGGAAACCCAAGTTTGAAGCCCGCGCCGCCGCCGTCACAAAAGTGTTGACATCGCCGTTTTAACCTTGAAAGCTAAGTGGTTTAGGAACCCCCGTAAGGGGATTTCATCGCCTCGTGTTCCCAAGGGTATGAGGCCGACAATCTGGTCCCCAGGCGGGGGACCGATCATCAGTTCTTGATCTCCGTGCCATTCGTTGAGCAGCTGATGGATTTAATGAGGATGGCACAGCGTTCTGCACGGTGTTTTTCAGATGATGAATATCTATGTCGGCAATTTGTCATACCAACTCAGCAGCGAAGAATTGCGCGAGGCTTTCGAGCAATTCGGCGAGGTCAGTTCCGCCAACGTGGTGATGGACAAGCTCACCGGACGCTCCAAGGGCTTCGGCTTCGTGGAGATGCCCGACCGCGCCAGCGGCGAGGAAGCCATCAAGCAACTCGACGGCGCCCCGCTCAAGGGCCGCAACGTGCGCGTCAACGAAGCCCGTCCGCGTGAAAACCAGGGCGGCTTTCCTCCGCGCCGCGCTCCCCGGCGGGCCTGATGCCGCCCAGACCGCTGTCTCGCCCGTGGCCAAGCGCGGGGGGGACAGCGGTTTTTCCCGCCTCCCGTCCCCATGCTACTGCCGGCCCGGCCCCATCGGTGCCTTGTGCGTTCGCCACCCCGGCACTATGCTTGCCGACCTCCGCCGCGACGGCGCGCCGGCCCTAGCCGGCCGGGCCGCCCCAAGGCGGTCCGCATTCCCGCCACCCGACCGCGAGCCTCCCATGAACGCCCCATCCTTCGTCCACGCCCTCACCCTGGTTTCGGGCTTGCTCTGCCTCGGCGGCTGCGCCAGCAACCCGCCCGCCCCGGTCCACCGAACCCCGGAGCCATACTCCCACGCCCCGGACCCGGCCCCCGCGGAACCGCAAACCGAAAGCGAATATCCCACGCCGGTGGGGGCTTATCACGCCCGTTATCTCACCGGGGATTACGCCGGGTATCCCGCCCTCGAAAACTTCATCGAACGCATGGCGGCGCGTCACGGATATGGCCGGGAATATCTATACGGCCTGTTTTCCCAAGCCCGGCGCAAGCAATGGACCCTGGATTATCTGAGCCACGAATCCAAACCCGGCGCCAAACCCAAGCCCGGCAGCTGGACCCGCTACCGCGGCCAATTCCTCGACGAAAAACATATTTCCACCGGGGCGGCGTTCTGGGCCAAATACGCGGGGGCGTTACGGAGGGCCAGCGCCCAATACGGGGTCAGCCCGGAACACATCATGGGCATCATGGGCGTGGAGACCATCTACGGCGGCAACATCGGCAACCACCGGATCATCGACGCCCTGACCACGCTGGCTTTCGATTATCCCCGGCGCGGCGATTATTTCGCGGAGGAACTGGAAAACTTCCTGCTGATGACGCGGCAGGAAGGCATGGACCCCTCGCGGCCCGTGGGTTCCTATGCCGGGGCGATGGGCTTGGGGCAGTTCATGCCCAGCAGTTTCCTGCGCTACGCGGTGGATTTCGATGGCGATGGGCGGCGCGACCTGTGGGACCCGGAGGACGCCATCGGCAGCATCGCCAACTATTTCGCGGGGCATGGCTGGAAGGCCGGGGAGCCGGTCACGGCCCCCGCCTCGGTGGCGGGACCGGGCGCGGAAGGGCTCGAATGCGGCTTCGACAAGGTCTATCCGCTCTCGACCCTGGAAAGCTACGGCATCCGTCCAAGCTTGGATTACCCGGTGGAAAAGGCCCGGCTGTTGCGGCTCAAGGCGGTGGACGGCGATGAATACTGGCTGGGCTACGACAATTTCTATGTCATCACCCGCTACAACCACAGCACCAACTACGCGATGGCCGTGCATCAGTTGGCGCAGGCGGTGAAGCAGCGTTATTCCAAGCTGGCCTCGCGCTGACCCCGGCCCGCCCGTTCCCAAGCGGAGCCTGGGAACGGGCGAACCTCAAACCCCGCCGGGCGCGAACATCTGCCGCGCCAATTCCCGCACCGCCTTGCCCCGGTGGCTCAGCCGGTTCTTTTCCTCCGCCGCCAGTTCCGCCGAGGCGCAACCGCATTCCGGCACGAAGAACAAAGGATCGTAACCGAATCCCCCTTCCCCACGCGGCCCATGCAGGATGCGCCCTTCCCAAATCCCTTGCGCGATCAAGGGACTCGGGTCGGCGGCATGGCGCAGGAACACCATCACGCAGCGGAACCGGGCGGTCCGCAGACCGTCCGGCACCTCGCGCAAGGCTTCCAACAGCTTGGCGTTGTTCTCGGCATCGCTGGCGGCGACCCCGGCATAGCGGGCCGAATACACGCCGGGCGCGCCGTCCAGGGCATCGACCTCCAACCCGGAATCGTCGGCGATGGCGGGTAGTCCCGAATATTTGGCGGCGTTGCGGGCCTTGAGGATGGCGTTCTCGACGAAGCTCAGGCCGGTTTCCTCGGCCTCGGGAATATCGAAGGCCGATTGCGGCAGGATTTCGAGATTCCCGATGGCTCCGCCCCCATTATGATCTGCTAATATGGCCGCGATCTCGCGGACCTTCCCGGGATTGTTGCTGGCGAGCAGGATTTTTTTCATCGTCGGCAAGTCACAAAATGGCTGGAAAACAGCGTCCCCCAAAGCCGGTATGCGCCCCTCGCGGACACCGGCCCGGAAACTAAAACACTACGACAAGAGGAGTTGAGCATGAGCAAGATATTGACCGAGGTCCTGAGCGCCAACCAAGGCTATGCCTCCACCTTCGACAAAGGCCACCTGCCGCTGCCGCCGGCCCGTGGCTTCGCCATCCTGACCTGCATGGACGCGCGGCTCGATCCCGCCAAGTACGCCGGGCTGTCCGAGGGCGACGCCCATGTCACCCGCAACGCCGGGGGCCGGGCCAGCGACGACGCCATCCGCTCCCTGGTGATTTCCCATAAGCTCCTGGGCACCCAGGAATGGTTCGTCATCCACCACACCGATTGCGGCATGGAGTTGTTCACCAACGACATCATGGGCGATTTGCTGGGCCAGAGCCTCGATACCGCCACCATCGACGAAAACGGCTGGCATGATGTGGGCCAGGGTCCGGGTTCCGCCGATGGCAAATACATCAATTGGCTGACCATCAAGAACAACGAGCAGAGCGTGGTGGAGGACGTGCTGCGCATCCGCAACCATAGCCTGGTGCCCAAGTACATCCCGATCTATGGCTTCATCTACGATGTGAAGACCGGCAAGCTGGTCGAAGTACCGGACGCCATGAAGGCGGGCAGCCCGCTGTAAGGCGGACGCCGGGCGGGCCAAGGCCCGCCCCCCTCAGCCCAGCTTGCTCTGCTCCAAAGCCTCGCGCTGGTGCGCCAATAACTCCCCGATGCCCTTGCCGGCCAAATCCAACATGGCGTCGAGTTCCTCGCGGCGGAAGGCATGGCCCTCGGCGGTGCCCTGCACCTCCACATACGCCCCGGCCTCGTTCATCACCACGTTCATATCGGTCTCGGCCTCGCAATCCTCCTTATAATCGAGGTCCAGCACCGGCGCGCCCTTGTAGATGCCCACCGACACCGAGGCGATCTGCCCATGGATGGGATTGACCTTGAGCCGCCGCTGCTTGAGCAAATGCCGAACGGCCAGGCTCAAAGCCACGAAGCCACCGGTGATGGACGCGGTGCGGGTGCCGCCGTCGGCCTGGATCACGTCGCAATCGATGGTGACGGTGCGCTCGCCCAGGGCTTCCAAATCCAAAGCGGCCCGCAGCGAACGGCCAATCAGGCGCTGGATTTCCATGGTGCGCCCGGCTTGCTTGCCCTTGGCGGCTTCGCGCCCGGTGCGTTCGTGGGTGGCGCGGGGCAACATGCCATATTCGGCGGTGATCCAACCACCGCCCTTGCCCTTGAGGAAGGGCGGCACCCGGTCCTCGATGCTGGCGGTGCAAATGACGCGGGTATCGCCGAACTCGACCAGGACCGAGCCTTCGGCGTGCTTGGTGTAATGGCAGGTCAGGGCGATTTTCCTCAGTTCGTCGGGTTGGCGGCCGCTCGGTCTCATGGTGGTTGCTCGCTTAACGGAAAGCGGGGCAGTATACCCGGAATATCCCCGCCCTGCCTTTGGCGGGTGTCGTCGGCACCCAGGAACCCGTTTTATGCTCCTCAAACACAAGTTTTATGTGCTGTCCTTCGCGCTGTTGGGCCTCACCGCCCCGGTGGCCTACCAGATCGACCGCATGGCGATGTCCCTGCCCAAACTGGACGGCGAAATCCGCATTCCCGGCCTCTCCGGCCCGGTGACGGTGGAAGCCGACGCCAAGGCCATCCCCACCGTGGCCGCATCCACCCGCGAGGACGCCCAGCGGGCCTTGGGCTATCTCCACGCCCGCGACCGGCTGTTCCAGATGGATTTGACGCGGCGCAAAGCGACGGGACGGCTGGCGGAAATCTTCGGGGAAAAGGCGCTGCCGGTGGACCTGGCCCAGCGGGTCTACGAGTTCCAACGCGCCGCACTGGCCATCGCCGCCCATTTGCCACCGGACCAACAAGCGGCGCTCGCGGCCTATGCCCAGGGCGTCAACGCCTATATCGCCAACGCCCCGGAATTCCCGCCCGAATTCCGGGTGCTGCGCTACCGGCCCGAACCCTGGCAGGCGGCGGATAGCCTGTTGGTGGCGTTGGGGATGTTCCAGACCCTCAGCGACCAGGAAACCGAGGAACGCATGTTGACCACGATGGCGCGGCTGTTGCCGCCCGAGGTGGTGGCCTTCCTCACCCCCGACACCGACGAATACACCCGGCCCCTGCTGGGCGGCGCGGGCTCGCACCGGCCCGCCCAGCCGGTGCCGGCCGCCGCCATCTCCCGCTTGCTCGAAGCCAGCGCGGGACGCCCAGCCCCGCTCGCCGCCGTGGGACCGGAGCCCCCCGATATCGGCTCCAACAACTGGGCGGTCGGAGGCCGGAAAACCGCCGATGGCCGCGCCCTGGTCGCCAACGATATGCATCTGCCGCTGGGTGTGCCGAATGTCTGGTACCGCGCCCGGCTGCGCTATGGCGGGGTGGATATCGCGGGCGTCACCCTGCCCGGCGCCCCGCCCATCGTCGTGGGCGGCAACGGCCATATCGCCTGGGGTTTCACCAATATCGAGGGCGATTTCCTCGACCTGGTGCGGCTGGAAATCAACCCGGCCAATCCGGATGAATACCGGACCCCGGAAGGCTGGCGGCGCTTCGAGACCCGCCAGGAAACCCTCCAGGTCAAGGACGGCCCGCCCGTCCCGGTGACGCTGAAAAGCACGCTGTGGGGTCCGGTGTCCCCGGTTCCCCTCCTGGGCGACCCGGTCGCCATCCATTGGAACGCGCTCGACCCGGAAGCCGTGAACCTGGGGCTGATCGACATGGACCGGGCCACGACCCTGGAACACGCCATAGCCCTGATGAACCGGGCCGGCTCGCCTCCGCAAAACGTGGTGCTGGCCGACGCGGACGGCCATATCGCCTGGACCTATATGGGCTATTACCCGAAGCGGGTCGGACTGGATGGCAGCGTGGCCGAATCCTGGGCCAAGCCCGGCGTCGGCTGGGACGGCTATATCCCGCCGGAGCAATTGCCGCGGCTGATCGATCCGCCGGAGGGCTTCATCGCCACCGCCAACAGCCGCACCCTGGGCAAGGACTATCCCTACATCATCGGCCATGGGTTCGCCAATGGCTACCGCGCCTACCGCATCGCGGAACAGCTCCGCGCCAAGCCGCTGTGGTCGGAAGCCGATTTGCTCGGCCTGCAATTGGACACCACCAGCGGTTTCTACGAGTTCTACCGCGAACTGGCGCTGGAAACCCTGGACGAAGCGGCATTGAAATCCGATCCGGTCCTGGCCGAGGCCAAGGCGGCGATCCAGGCCTGGGATGGGCGGCTGGCCCCCGAGAGCCTCGGGATTGGTTTATTGGTGCGCTGGCGCTTGGATTTGGCGCAGGCTTTGTTCGCGCCGCTGGTGGCGCGGTGCGCCGCCGCCGAGCCCGGCTTCGCCTACCGCTGGCGCGAGCAGGAAACCCCGCTGCGGGCCTGGCTCGCCGGACGCGTGCCGGACACCCTGCCGGAGCGCCGGACGGATTGGCACGGCTTCCTCTTGGACAACCTGAAGCGGAGCGCGGCTAGCCTCTTGGCCGAACATCCGGGGGCCGAACTCGCGGCCTTGCCTTGGGGGGAAATCAACCGGGTGGCGATCCGGCATCCGTTCAGCCGGAGCTTCCCGGCAGCGGGCTTCCTGCTGGACATGCCGGAAACCGCCGGGGCGTGCAATAGCTTCTGCATCAAGGCGCTGAACAACGGCCACGGGGCCAGCGAGCGCATGGCGGTATCGCCCAACCATCCTGGGGATGGCATCCTGCACATTCCGGGCGGGCAATCGGGACACCCCTTGTCGCCCTATTACCGCGACCAGGAGCGGGCCTGGGCGGAAGGACGCCCCCTGCCCTTCCTGCCGGGGAAAACCGAACACCGGCTGACCCTGGTGCCGGACCGGGCGGGCTGATCCGGCGCGGGCTATGGCGCGGCGGGAGCGCCCTGATGGCGGACATCCATGCCCCGGACCTGGAAAATCACGTATTCCGCAAGGTTCGCGGCATGGGCGCCGATGCGCTCCAAGGCTTTGATGATGAGGATGACGCTGATGGCGAAACCAATATTGCGGGCATCCTCCATGACATAGGTCATCAAACGGCGCAACCCGGCCTCGAATTCGTCCTCGAGCCTGTCCTGCTGGGCGATGACCTCGGTCGCCAAATCCTCGTCCAACAGATCGAACGCCCTCAGCGCATCCTCCACCACCTCCACCACGAAATCGCCCATGAGATGCACATCCCGGAGCAACGGCCCGCCCGGTTCGGAACCGTCCTTGCCATAGATTTGCTGGGCGATGCTGGCGATACGCATGGCTTCGTCGCCGATGCGTTCGAGGTCGGTGACGCTTTTCGACACCGCCATCACCATGCGCAAATCCCCGCCCATCGGACAGCGCCGGGCGATCAAGCCCAGCACCTCGGCGTCGGCTTCGACCTCCAGATGGTCGATCCGGTCTTCCCTGGGCGCGATGGCCTGGGCCAAGGCCGCATCCTTATTCTTGAGGGCGCGCAGGGCGTCCTTGAGCTGGGCCAGGGCCAAACCGCCCATCTCCAGCACCTTGAGGTGGATTTGGTTCATTTCGCCGTCGAAGCGGCGCACCGTATGCCCCTCCACCTTGGGCACCGCCGAGGCTTGTTCCTGTCCGCTCATCCGCGCCTCCTCAACCGAAACGCCCGGTGATGTAATCTTCCGTCAATTGATGATGGGGATTGGTGAAGATGCGCGCCGTCTCGCCGACCTCGATCAACCGCCCCATATGGAAATAGGCCGTGCGCTGGGACACCCGCGCCGCCTGCTGCATGGAATGGGTCACGATGGCGATGGTGAACTGCGACCGGAGTTCGTCGATCAATTGCTCGATCTTGGCGGTAGCGATGGGATCGAGCGCCGAACAAGGTTCGTCCATCAGGATGACTTCCGGGTTCACGGCGATGGTGCGGGCGATGCACAGCCTTTGCTGCTGGCCACCGGAGAGGCTGGTGCCGGGCTGGTGCAGATAATCCTTGACCTCGTCCCACAAGCCGGCGCGGCGCAGGGAAGACTCCACGACTTCTTCAAGCTCCACCTTGGACGCCACCAAACCATGGATGCGCGGCCCATAGGCCACGTTCTCGAAGATGCTCTTGGGGAAGGGATTGGGCTTTTGGAACACCATGCCGACTTGCGCCCGCAAAGGCACGACATCGACCGAAGGATCGTAGATATTGCGGCCATCGAGGGTGATTTCGCCGGAGACGCGGCAGGCCGGGATGGTGTCGTTCATCCGGTTCAAGCAGCGCAGGAAGGTGGATTTGCCGCAGCCCGAAGGGCCGATCAAGGCGATGACCTCGTTGCGGCCGATGTCCAGGCTGACGCCCGAAATCGCCAGCTTCTCGCCGTAGTGGACCTGGACGCCCCGGCATTCGATGCGCGGATTGGGCGAGGTGATTTCGCCCACGGTTTCCGTATGTTCACGGTTGAAAGCGACTTCGGAGGGAGTTTTTTCTCTGTTTTTCATTCCTGGCGGCTCTGTTGGAGATACCGATTGTGATACCGAGGTTTTGAGATCGAACAAAGCGTTCATAGCCGTACCGACTTCCGTTCGTTGAGGGGTCCAGACACCGGGATCACCAACGCCGCTCATAGCGCCGACGCAGATAGACCGCGGCTCCGTTCATCAGGATCAGGAACAGCAACAGCACCAGGATGGCCCCCGAGGTCCGTTCGACGAAGGCGCGTTCCGGGCTGTCCGCCCACAGGTAGATTTGCACCGGCAGCACCGTCGAAGGTTCGTTGATGCCCTTGGGAATATCGACGATAAAAGCCACCATGCCGATCATCAATAGCGGTGCGCTTTCGCCCAGGGCGCGGGCCATGCCGATGATGGCCCCGGTCAGCATCCCCGGCATCGCCAAGGGCAGCACATGGTGGAACACCGTCTGCATGGCTGAGGCGCCCACGCCCAGGGCGGCTTCCCGCACCGAGGGCGGCACCGACTTCAAGGCCGAGCGCCCGGCGATGATGATGACCGGCAAGGTCATCAAGGCCAGCACCAAACCGCCGACCAAGGGCGAAGAGCGCGGCAGGCCGAAGAAATTGATGAACACCGCGAGGCCGAGCAAGCCGAACACAATCGAGGGCACCGCCGCCAGATTGTTGATATTGACCTCGATCAAATCGGTCCACTGGTTCTGTGGGGCGAATTCCTCCAGATAGATCGCCGCCGCCATACCGATGGGCAGGGACAGCGCCAAAGTCACCAGCAAGGTGAAGGCCGATCCCATCACCGCGCCCCAAATCCCCGCCGCTTCCGGCTCGCGGGAATCGCCCTTGGTGAAGAAGGTGGTGTTGAAGCGGGTTTCGATACGGTGGTCGGCTTGCAGCTTATCCACCCAAGCCTTTTGGCTTTTCAGCTTCTCGTCGGCTTCGGTAGCACTGGCATCGAATTGGCCTTTCACCAGCATGTCGATGCTGTCGTCGGCGGGCACCAAGATGCGCTCGGTCTTGCCCAGGAGGCCGGGATTGTCCAGCAGGCGCTGGCGCACCGCCGTCGAAGCGGAAGAACTCACCATGCCATACAAACTCCGCTTTTGCTTCCGGTCGCTAACCTCCGGGAACAAGGCGCTCAGGCTGGACTTGAGCAAGGCGTCGTAATCGGCGGTTTCCAGGGTGGCGCGGTCGTGGGTGTTGTCGGGGTCCAGGGTGGCCGGATCGAAAGCCACGTCCAGCGCGATGAAGGTTTGCCGGAACGCGGTATAGCCATTGCCGATGATGCTGCCGAACAGCACGAACAAAAAGCACAGCCCGATGACGATGGAAACCAGCCCATAGGCCCGGAAACGCTGCTCCGCCCGCCGCCGCCGGGCCATGCTGGCCATGACCATATCGACGGTGCGGTTGCGCGGCTGCGAAGGTACGGGGTTATTCATATTGCTCACGATATTTCCTGACCACATGCAAGGCGACGATATTAAGCACCAGGGTCAGCAGGAACAACACCAACCCCAGGGCGAAGGCCGCGAGGGTCTTGGGGCTGTCGAATTCCTGGTCGCCCACCAACAGGGTCACGATTTGGGTGGTGACGGTGGTCACCGCTTCGAGGGGATTGGCGGTGAGGTTGGCGGTCAAACCGGCCGCCATCACCACGATCATGGTTTCGCCGATGGCGCGGGACACCGCCAGCAACACCCCGCCGACGATGCCGGGCAAGGCAGCCGGCATGACCACCTGGCGGATGGTTTCGGCCTGGGTCGCCCCCAGGGCGTAGGCACCGTCCCTCAGCGACTGAGGCACGGCGTTGATGAAATCGTCCGACAGCGAGGATACGAAGGGGATGATCATGATGCCCATGACGAAACCCGCCGCCAGGGCGCTTTCGGAAGAAACCACCAATCCCAGATGGGTGCCGAGGTCGCGCACGAACGGGGCCACCACCAAGGCCGCGAAGAAGCCATAGACCACGGTGGGGATGCCGGCCAGGATTTCCAGCAAGGGCTTGGCGATGGCGCGGAATTGGGAACTGGCGTATTCGGAAAGGTAAATGGCGGACAACAAGCCGATGGGCACGGCCACCACCATGGCGATGAAGGAAATCAGCAAGGTGCCGGTAATCAAGGGCACCGCGCCGAACGCCCCGGAAGAACCCACTTGATCGGCCCGGATCGCCATCTGCGGACTCCATTTGAGCCCGAACAGGAATTCGGTGATCGGGACTTTCTGGAAGAAGCGGATCGACTCGAACAACACCGACAACACGATGCCGATGGTGGTGAAGATCGCCAGCACGGAGCAACCGATCAAGAACACCCGCAAAACCCGTTCGACCTGGTTGCGGGCGCGATACCCGCAGGCGATGCGTTGGTGGGCGAAAGCCGCCCCGGCCAGGGCCATGCATATCCCGAGCGCGCTCAGGAGGACGTTGCTGAAGGCGTAATAACGCAGGTAACGCTCCGCCGCCGTGCGGATGGCCGGATCGGTGCCCGCCGCCGCCGCATGGCCCGCCACGTTGCGGATATCGTTGACCAAGAGGCCGAGCCGGTCGGGGTCCGCCGAGCGCATGGATTCGGGCAGGCCGGCCACCACGAGATCGGTGACCAATTTGCCCTCGAAGCACAGCCAGAAGAACAACAGCAGCAAGGTCGGGATGCCGCACCACAAGGCCGTGTAATAGCCGTAATAGCTGGGCAGCGAGTGCAGGTTCCGCACGCTGCCGCCGGCCACCGCCAAGGAACGCTTGCGCCCGAGGTGGAAAGCCACCGCGCTCAACAGCAGCAACAGCACAAGAAAGGTCGATTTCTCCATCCGGTTCGGATTCCTCTTGGATCGTGCGGCCCAGGGGCCGCGCTTCGTTAAGCTTGCGGGTCGATATGCTCCGCCAAAACTGGCGGGCGGGAACGCTGTGGTTCTTGCGAGCGCAAAATGTTGCTTGATAGCAGGCGATTATTACATCGATATGACAAGGGCCACCCCGTCCGGTGGTACACCTCCCCACCCCCGGCCTTTTTACCAAAGCTTGATGACAAGGCCACTACAACCACAAAGCCAGGGATTTCGCCAATTTTACCCGCTCGGGAATGGATTCGGGGATGCGCGGCAGGGCTTCGAGTTTGCGCAGGCGCGGCAACAGGCCCAGTTTGTTGGCCAGTTGTATGCTCAAACCGGGACGGGCGTTGATTTCCAGCATCATCGGGCCGAGGCTTTCGTCCAGGACGATATCGACCCCGATGAAACCCAGCCCGGCCAAATCATGGCAACGCGCCGTCAAGGACAGAATATCGTCCCAATAGGGAATCTGGAGGCCGGCCAGGCAACCGCCGGTATCGGGATGATGCTCCACCGGGCTTTCGTGCCAAACGCCGGAGAAGGTGCAGCCCGTGGCGAGGTCGATCCCCACCCCGATGGCCCCCTGGTGCAGATTGGCCTTGCCGTCCGACAACCGGGTCGGCAGGCGGATCATCGCCAGCACCGGCACGCCCCGGAACACCAGGGTACGGATATCCGGCACGCCCTGGAAACTCACATGTTCGAAGATGGGGTCGAATTTCACCCGGTATTCGATCAGGGCCGAATCCGGCAAGCCGCCCAGGCTGTACATGCCGCTGAGGATATTGGCGATGTGGTGGCCCAGTTCCTCGTCGCCGGCCAGGGAGCCGTCGGCCTTGCGATAGCGCCCGCCATGGCGTCCGGCCACGATCATGATGCCCTCGCCGCCGCTGCCATGGGCGGGCTTGACCACGAAATCCTCGTAGGGCCCCAACAACTCGCCCAGGCGCTCGATCTCATGCACGATCTCGATGGCGGCATAGAGTTCCGGCACCGGAATCCCCGCCGCCATCGCCAGGGTTTTGGTGCGGCGCTTGTCGTCGACCAGGGGATAATTGCGGCGCGGGTTATAGGGCAGGATGAAATCGGCGTTGCGCTCGTTCAAGCCCATGATGCCCAAGGCCCGCAGTCGCTGCCAAGGCCATTGGAATCGCCGCGCCACGGCCTAGCCCCGCAGCGCGGCCCGGAACCGCCACAACTCGGTCAGGCGGTAGCCGGTATAGCGCCCCAGCAGCAAGGTCAGGGCCAGCACCACCAGCAGCAACTCGGGGAACACGAACACCAGATGGCCCAGGAACCGGCTGCTCATGCTGAGATAACCCAGCGAGGCCACGAACAGGCTGCCGAAGCCTTGCTTGAGCGCCTCCGCCGGTCCCAGTTCCTCCCAGACCAAGGACATGCGCTCGATGGTCATCGCCAGGATCACCATGGGGAACAAGGCCACCGACAAGCCCTTGTCGAAGCCGAGCTTATGGCTGACCAAGCTCACCGCCATCATCAACAGGATGACGATGATCAGCACCGAGGCCAGCCGCGGTACCAGCAAGAGCTTGAGGTATTCCAGATAGAAGCGGATCACCAACCCCAGCCCCACCAGCACGCAGAACAGGATCAAGCCCCAAAGCAATTCGGTCTCGCGGAACGCCAGGGCGATCAGGATGGGCATGAAGGTGCCGAAGGTCTTGAGGCCGATCACATTGCGCAGGAACACGATCAGGAACGCCCCCACCGGCACCATCAGCAGCACGCGATAGACGTTCTGCGTCCCCACCGGCAGGCTGAACATCGAATATTCCATCAGGCGCGACCCCATTTGCCGGGCGCGTTGCTCGGCGACCAGGGTGCGGTCCTGGGTGCGCTCGGTGACGGAGAATTCGACCTTGCCGTATTTGCCGCCGACGATATCCAGCACCGGCCCCGCGCCGATATGCCAGATCAAGGCGTCCTTGGGGAAACCGCTTTCCGCCGTCTGCGGATTGAAGGACCGCCATTGGCTGCCATCGTAGACCTCCAGCCAGGGCGTCAGCGCACCGTGGCTGATGCCATCGCGCAGCAGCAGGAGATGGACCGTCCGCGCCGGGATGTTGGCCAAGGCCAGGAGGTTCGCCAAGCGCCGCGCCCAATCCTCCGGCGATTGGATATCCTGCCGGAGCAAGGCGACATTGGGATCGGTGCCCGGCGTGTTGAGCCGCGACAGCAACTCGCCCGCGAACGAGGCCGAATCCGCCGATTTGCTGCGCACCTCCTCCATCAAGCCCAGCGCCGCCGAGCGGATCAATTCCGGGAATTGCGGATCGCGGGCACCGGCGGTGGCGACCGGCAGCGTGGCCGCCGCGTCCACCATGGGCGGGGCGGTGGGATCGCGGGCCAGGTGGATGCGGTAATACAGCACCTGATAGCCCTTGCTCTTGCGTACCGCCCATTGCGCCTGCCGGTTCTGGCCGTCGTCCCCGGTGCCGAGTCCGTAATTGCTGGACACGAAATTCTCGTCCACCACCGTATAGCCCTGGGGCTGGCGCGGGATGGAGAACTGGACCTTGATCGGGGTATCGTGGCGGGCCTTGAATTCGATGCGGGCCTCCACGGTCCATACCTCGGCCTTTTCGGTGGGCAGCAAGGGCAGGCCCAACCGGGTCACTTTGTACCAACACAGGCAAAGCCCGATGCCCACCAAGACCAAGGCGAGGATTTTGACGTGCAGGTTCCGCAAGCTGGTTCCGCCCTAGGGTTGGAGGATGGCTATTCTTCCTTCTTGCGCTCGGGGGACATCGGCACGGGCGCCGCCCCCCGGCAAGGATCGGTGTCGGCCTTGTAGAGGAAGGTCGCGGAGGCATCGACCCAGGCCACATCTTGCAGGAAACTCCGGCCCAACAACAGCGGATAGTTGAAATTGCTACGGTCGTCCAGGGTGAATTCGGTCTCGTATTCCCTGCCGTTCTTGCACAGCGCGAGCTTGATGACCTCGCGCTTGTCGGAATGCCCGCCGTGGGTCTTGACATAGGCCATCCGCACCAGGGGCCGCTCGACCACCAGGGGCTTGCTATCGTCCACGCCCTCCAGGGTGAACCTGACCCATTCCTGCCCGCCGTCCTTGTTGAAATGCTCGATGGCGTCGGCATGGAGCGAGGAAGTCTTGGCCCCGGTGTCCAGCTTGGCCGTGACCCGGAGGTTCCATGGCCTCAGGAACACCGATTCCAGCCAGCCCATGACCAGCTTCTCACGCACCGGCGGACCGGCCAGGGCGGACACGGGGATCGCGCACAGCGCGGCGACGAGGCCGGCCTGTAGGGATAGGACCAGACGATGCACGGGAGCCTCCATGGGCGTGCCGGGATGGTGAGGTGGATGGGGTGCCCGTCCTGGGTACGGGCGGTGCCTGGGGCGCGGCCCCCGCACAGCGCGGAATATCGGGCGGGTTGTATGATTGGGATGGCAGCGGGCACCTGGGGCTATCCCGACAGGTGCCCGGATGGGCATGGGCTTATCAGGCCGGGGCCGGTCAGTTGTCGCGGGGAATGATGAGACCTTTCTTCTGGCTGGCGTAATAGGCGGCGACTTCCTTCATATCCTCGTCGGACAACATGGCGGCGAAACCGGCCATCATGGGATTGCTGCGCTTGCCCGATTTGTAATCCTGCAAGGCCTTGACGATATAGCTTTCGTATTGGCCGGCCAGGCGCGGGAACATCGGATTGTCGTTGTTGCCATCCTCGCCATGGCAGCCGCCGCAAGCCGCCGCCTTTTCCTTGCCCGCCGCCGCGTTGCCGGTGACCGGCAGGGTCACGTTCAGCCCCTTGAACTTGGAGACGAAGGCCGCGATGTCCTGCATATCCTGCTCGCTCATGCTGGCCGCGTTACCCAACATGCTGGAATGCTTGCGCTCGCCCTTCTGGTAGGCCTCCAGCGCGGCGACCACATAATCGGCGTGCTGCCCGCCCAACCGCGGCACATGGTAGGTCGGATAGGCATTGGTGGAGCTTTCCACGCCATGGCAACCCTCGCAGGTATAGTATTTCTTCTTCCCCGCTTCGGGATCGCCCGCCGCCTGGGACACGGACAGGATCGAGGATCCAAACAAGCCCGCGACCAGCAGGCTCCATAAGACTTTTTTCTTCATTCTGCGTGCTCCAAGAAGCTAGTAAGCTTTGAATCTGGCGACATCCGCGCAGGCTGGTGTCCAACCCGGACACAGCAAAAACCCGGCGGGAACCGGGTGTCTGGTGCGGGATGCGCGGGGAATCAGGGAAGCGCATATATTAACGGCTGGACCGGATTTGACAATCCAAAATTCCCTTACCCAAGGCCGGGAAAATAGTGTGTCTCCCGGCCCTGGCACCCCGTCATTCCATGCTGGTGCTGAAGGCTTGCTTCAACTGCTCCTCGACATCGCCGGCGTCGAGGGTCGGCGCGGCCTCGGCTTCGCCCTCGCCCAGCTTGGCCCGGCGCTTGCGGTCCAGGTGGTAGGCGAGGCCGGTGCCCGCCGGGATCAAGCGACCCACGATGACGTTTTCCTTGAGCCCCAACAGCTTGTCGCTGAGGCCGCGGATCGCCGCCTCGGTGAGGACGCGGGTGGTTTCCTGGAACGAAGCCGCCGAGATGAAGGATTCGGTGGACAACGACGCCTTGGTGATACCCAGCAGCACCGGCTCGTAGCAGGCCGGAATCTTGCCCTCGGCCTCGACCCGGTCGTTCTCCTCCAGCATACGGGAGCGGTCCACCTGCTCGCCCTTGAGGAAGCCGGTGTCGCCCGCGTCGGTGATTTCCACCTTGCGCAGCATCTGGCGGATGATGACCTCGATATGCTTATCGTTGATCTTCACGCCTTGCAGCCGGTAAACGTCCTGGATTTCCTTGACCAGATAGGACGAAAGCTCCGCGACGCCCCTAAGGCGCAGGATATCGTGCGGGGTCAGATCGCCCTCGGCGATGGTTTCGCCCTGCTCGACATGCTCGCCCTCGAACACGGTGATGTGCCGCCATTTCGGGATCAACACCTCGTGCTGCTCGCCGTGGCTGTCGGTGACGACCACGCGGCGCTTGCCCTTGGTTTCCTTGCCGAAGCTGATGGTGCCGGAAGCTTCCGCCAGGATCGCCGGGTCCTTGGTCTTGCGGGCCTCGAACAAATCGGCCACCCGGGGCAGACCGCCGGTGATGTCGCGGGTCTTGCTGGATTCTTGCGGAATCCTCGCCAACACGTCGCCGACCTCCACCGGGCCGCCGTCGGTGATACCGATGATCGCGCCGGCCGGGAGGAAATATTGGGCGGCGATTTCGGTGGACGGGATGCGGATATCGTTGCCGTGTTCGTCCACCAGCTTGACCATGGGGCGTAAATCCTTACCCATGCCGCCGCGCTGTTTCGGGTCGATGATCACCATCGAACTCAGGCCGGTCACCTCGTCCGATTGCTCGCGCACGGTCACGCCCTCGATGAAATCCACCAATTTGGCGACGCCCTTCACCTCGGTGACCACCGGATGGGTATGCGGGTCCCAGTTGACCACGATTTGGCCGGCCCGGACCCGGTCATCGTTACGCACGGTCGACACAGCGCCGTAGGGAATCTTGTAGCGCTCGCGCTCGCGGCCATGTTCGTCGATCACGCTGACCTCGCCGGAACGGGAGACGGCGACCAGGTTGCCATCCTTGTTCTCCACGGTCTTGAGGTTGGTCAGCTTGATGGTGCCCGCCGATTTCACTTCCACATTGCTGATGGCGGCGGAACGCGAGGCCGCGCCGCCGATGTGGAAGGTGCGCATGGTGAGCTGGGTGCCCGGCTCGCCGATGGACTGGGCCGCGATGACGCCGATGGCCTCGCCGCTATTGACCTTGTGGCCCCGGCCCAGGTCGCGCCCGTAGCAGGAGGCGCACACGCCGTAGCGGGTCCGGCAGGTAATCACCGAACGCACCCGGACATTGTCCACGCTGTGGGTTTCCAACAGGGCCACGGCGTTTTCGTCCAGCATGGAACCCGCGGGCAAAATCATTTCATCGGGGCGGGCCGGACTATAGATGTCCTCGGCCAGCACCCGGCCCAGTACGCGCTCGGCCAAAGGCTCGACCACGTCGCCGCCTTCGATCAAGGGCGACATCAACAAGCCATCGACGGTGCCGCAATCGTCCTCGGTGATGACCAAGTCCTGGGCCACGTCCACCAGGCGGCGGGTCAGATATCCCGAGTTGGCGGTCTTCAACGCCGTGTCGGCCAAGCCCTTCCGGGCGCCGTGGGTGGAAATGAAGTACTGCAACACGTCCAGACCTTCGCGGAAATTCGCGGTGATCGGGGTTTCGATGATGGAGCCGTCCGGCTTGGCCATCAGGCCGCGCATCCCGGCCAGCTGGCGGATCTGGGCGGCGGAACCACGCGCCCCGGAGTCGGCCATCATGAAGATGGAGTTGAACGATTTCTGGTGGGTTTCGGTGCCATCGAGCAAAGTTACCGGCTCGGTACCCAAACCTTCCATCATCGCCTTCGCCACCTGATCGTTGGCGTGCGACCAGATATCCACGACCTTGTTATAGCGCTCGCCATCGGTCACAAGGCCGGAAGCGTACTGGTTCTGGATTTCCTTCACCTCCTGCTCGGCAAGGTAGATGATGTCTTCCTTGGCCTTGGGAATCGCCATGTCGTTGATGCCGAAAGACACCCCGGCGCGGGTCGCATTGGAGAATCCCAGGTACATCAATTGGTCCGCGAACACCACCGTGGCCTTGATGCCCAGGGTGCGGTAGCAGTAATTGATGAGCCTGGAGATGTTCTTCTTGGTCATGTCGGTGTTGATCATCTCGAACGGAATCCCGTCCGGGACGATGGTCCAGATGATGGCGCGGCCCACCGTGGTTTCGACCCGCTTCAAGCCCCGGACCTTTTCGCCGTTCTCGTCGAGCCAGCTCATCTTGAGGCGCACCTGCACCTTGGCCTGGATATCGACCACCTTGTTCTGCATGGCGCGTTGGGCTTCGGCCACGTCGGAGAAGATCATGCCGGTGCCCCTGGCATCCAACCGCTCGCGGCTCATGAAGTACAAACCCAGCACCACGTCCTGGGTCGGGTTGATGATGGGTTCGCCGTTGGCCGGGGACAGGATGTTGTTGGTCGCCATCATCAAGGTGCGGGCTTCCAACTGCGCTTCCAGCGACAAGGGGACGTGTACCGCCATCTGGTCGCCGTCGAAGTCGGCGTTGAAAGCGGTACAGACCAAGGGATGCAACTGGATGGCCTTGCCTTCGACCAGGGTCGGCTCGAACGCCTGGATACCCAGACGGTGCAGGGTCGGAGCGCGGTTCAGCATCACCGGATGTTCGCGGATCACCTCGTCCAAGATGTCCCAAACTTCCGCGCTTTCCTTCTCCACCATCTTCTTGGCGGCCTTGATGGTCGTCGCGAGGCCGCGGAATTGCAGCTTGCTGAAGATGAACGGCTTGAACAATTCCAGCGCCATCTTCTTGGGCAGGCCGCACTGGTGCAGCTTCAAGGTCGGCCCCACCACGATCACCGAACGACCGGAGTAGTCCACGCGCTTGCCCAAGAGGTTCTGGCGGAAACGGCCCTGTTTGCCCTTGATCATATCGGCCAGCGACTTAAGCGGGCGCTTGTTGGAGCCGGTGATGGCGCGGCCACGGCGACCGTTATCCAACAGCGCGTCCACCGCTTCCTGCAACATGCGCTTTTCGTTGCGGACGATGATGTCCGGCGCGTTCAGGTCCAGCAGCCGCTTCAAACGGTTGTTGCGGTTGATGACGCGGCGGTAAAGATCGTTGAGGTCGGAAGTCGCGAAGCGGCCACCGTCCAGCGGCACCAAGGGACGCAGTTCCGGCGGCAACACCGGCAACACGGTCAGGATCATCCACTCGGGGCGGTTCTCGGACCAGATCAAGGACTCGATGGCCTTGAGGCGCTTGGTGTGCTTCTTGATCTTGGTTTCGGAATTGGTCGCGTCGATTTCCTCGCGCAGACGGGAAACCTCGGCCTGCAAATCCATGGTCTTGAGCATTTCATGGATGGCTTCCGCGCCCATCTTGGCGACGAATTCCTCGCCATGCTGCTGGCTGGCCTGCTGGAATTCCTCCTCGGTCAGCAATTGCGCCCGGATCAGCGGGGTCATGCCGGGGTCGATCACCACATAGGACTCGAAATACAGCACGCGCTCGATTTCGCGCAAGGTCATGTCGAGCAACAAGGCGATGCGCGAGGGCAGCGACTTCAGGAACCAGATATGCGCGACCGGGCTGGCCAATTCGATATGGCCCATGCGCTCGCGGCGGACCTTTTGCAAGGTGACTTCAACGCCGCATTTTTCGCAGATGACACCGCGGTGCTTCAAGCGCTTGTACTTGCCGCACAGGCATTCGTAGTCGCTGACCGGCCCGAAAATCTTGGCGCAGAACAAGCCGTCACGCTCCGGCTTGAAGGTGCGGTAGTTGATCGTTTCCGGCTTCTTGACTTCGCCAAAGGACCAGGAACGGATCATATCGGGCGAGGCCAGGCTGATACGGATGCTGTCGAATTCTTCCGTCTGGTTCTGGCGCTTCAGGAAATTAATAAGATCTTTCACGGACACTCTCCCAATCTGGATCGCGTCCCGCCCAGGAAGGCGGGACGCGGCTTACGATTCATTCCTGTTCCAATTCAATGTTGATGCCCAACGACCGGATTTCCTTGATCAGCACGTTGAAGGACTCGGGCATGGCCGCTTCCATCTTATGGTCGCCATCCACGATGTTCTTGTAGATTTTGGTACGCCCGGAAGTATCGTCCGATTTCACGGTCAACATTTCCTGCAAGGTATAGGCGGCACCATAGGCTTCCAAAGCCCAGACTTCCATCTCGCCGAAGCGCTGGCCACCGAACTGCGCCTTGCCGCCCAAAGGTTGCTGGGTCACGAGGCTGTAGGGGCCGGTGGAGCGGGCGTGCATCTTGTCGTCGACCAGATGGTTCAGCTTGAGCATGTACATACAGCCCACGGTGACATCGCGCTCGAATTGCTCGCCGGTACGGCCATCGAACAGCTTGGTCTGGCCGCTTTCCGGAAGGTCCGCCAGGGCCAACATGCTTTTGATGTTTTCCTCGGTCGCACCGTCGAAAACCGGGGTCGCCATCGGCACGCCGCGCCGCAGGTTGTTGGAAAGTTCCACGATTTCGGCGTCGGTCAGGGAATCCAAGTCCTCGGTGTTGCCGCTGCTGTTGTAGACATCGTGCAGGAACTTGCGGATTTCATCGACATGGCGCTTGGCGTCCAGCATCCTGCCGATCTTGAGCCCCAAGCCACGCGCCGCCCAACCCAAATGGGTTTCCAGCACCTGCCCCACGTTCATACGCGAAGGCACGCCCAGCGGGTTCAGCACGATATCGACCGGGGTGCCATCGGCGGAATACGGCATATCCTCGACCGGCACGATCTGCGAAATCACACCCTTGTTGCCGTGGCGTCCGGCCATCTTGTCGCCCGGCTGGATGCGCCGCTTGACCGCCAGATAGACCTTCACCATCTTCAACACGCCGGGCGGCAAGTCGTCGCCCATGGCGATCTTGCGCTTCTTTTCTTCCAGGCGCTTGTTCATCTCCTCGCGCTGCTGGGCGATCTGCTCGGCGATGGTTTCGAGTTGGACGTTGATCTCCTCTTCCTTGACGCGGATTTCCAGCCATTGCGCCGGTTTCATGCCTTCGAGATATTCGGCGCTGATGGTTTCGCCGGAGCGCAGGCGGTTCGGGCCTTTCTCGGCGATCTTGCCCAGCAGCATCTGCTCGACGCGCTGGTAGAAGTCCTTCTCGATGATGCGCAGCTGGTCGTTCAGGTCTTTCTTGACCTTCTCGATCTCGGCCTGCTCGATCTGCTTGGCGCGTTCGTCCTTCTTGACGCCGTCGCGGGTAAAGACCTGGACGTCGATCACGGTGCCATCCATGCCGGAAGGCACGCGCAGGGACGTATCCTTCACGTCAGAAGCTTTCTCGCCGAAGATGGCGCGGAGCAGTTTTTCTTCCGGGGTCAACTGGGTTTCGCCCTTGGGCGTGACCTTGCCGACCAGGATATCGCCCGCCTTCACCTCGGCACCGATGTAGACGATGCCGGATTCATCCAGCTTGGCCAGCGCGGCCTCGCCGACATTGGGGATATCCGCCGTGATTTCTTCCGGTCCCAGCTTGGTGTCGCGGGCCACGCAGGACTTTTCCTCGATGTGGATGGTGGTGAAGCGGTCATCCTGCACCACGCGCTCCGAAATCAAGATCGAGTCCTCGAAGTTGTAGCCGTTCCAGGGCATGAACGCGACCAGGAGGTTCTGGCCCAGCGCCAATTCGCCCATGTCGGTCGAAGGACCGTCGGCCAGGATGTCGCCCCGCGCCACCTTGTCGCCCGGTTTTACCAGCGGACGCTGGTTGATGCAGGTGTTCTGGTTGGAACGGGTGTACTTGGTCAGGTTGTAGATATCGACGCCCGGCACGCCCGCTTCGGTCTCGTCGTCGTTGACGCGGACCACGATGCGGCTGGCATCCAGGAATTCGATCACACCGCCGCGCTTGGCGACCACGGTTACGCCGGAATCGCGGGCCACGATGCGTTCCATGCCGGTCCCGACCAAGGGCTTTTCGGTACGCAGGGTCGGTACCGCTTGGCGCTGCATGTTGGAACCCATCAAGGCGCGGTTGGCATCGTCGTGTTCCAAGAACGGAATCAAGGACGCCGCCACCGACACGATCTGCTTGGATGACACGTCCATGTAGTTGATTTTGTCGGCGGTGGACAAGGTGAATTCGTCCTGATGGCGGCAGGACACCAAGTCATCCACCAAGCGGCCATCCTCGCCCATCCTGGCGCTGGCTTGGGCGATCCAGTACTTGCCTTCCTCGATGGCCGACAGGTATTCGATCTCGTTGGTCACGACGCCATCGACCACCTTGCGGTAAGGCGTTTCCAGGAAGCCATACTCGTTGGTCCGCGCATACACGGCCAGCGAGTTGATGAGGCCGATGTTCGGACCTTCAGGCGTTTCGATGGGGCAGACGCGGCCATAGTGGGTGGTGTGTACGTCGCGTACCTCGAAGCCGGCACGCTCGCGGGCCAGACCGCCCGGACCCAGCGCCGAAACCCGGCGCTTGTGGGTCACTTCCGACAGCGGGTTGTTCTGGTCCATGAACTGCGACAACTGGCTGGACCCGAAGAATTCCTTGATCGACGCGGCCACCGGCTTGGCATTGATGATTTCCTGCGGCATCAGGCTTTCGGCGTCGGCCAGCGACAAGCGCTCCTTCACGGCGCGTTCGACGCGAACCAACCCTAAGCGGAACTGGTTCTCCACCATTTCGCCCACCGAACGCACACGGCGGTTGCCAAGATGATCGATGTCATCGACGGTGCCGATGCCGTTGCGGATATTGATGAGTTCGCGCAGCACATCGATGATGTCGTCCTTGGTCAGGACGCCGGGCCCCACGATTTCGGGACGGCCCAGGCGGCGATTGAACTTCATGCGACCCACCGCCGACAAGTCGTAGCGGTCCGCCGAGAAGAACAGATTGTCGAACAGCACCTGCGCGGCTTCCTTGGCTGGCGGTTCGCCCGGACGCATCATGCGGTAGATTTCGACCAAGGCATCGAGTTGCGACTCGGTGGCGTCGATCCGCATGGCGTTGGAAATATAGGGACCGCGATCCAAGTCGTTGACGAACAAGGTATCGATGCTCGCCACGCCGGAAGCCATGATCCGGCTCAGCATGTCGTCGGTCAGTTCGTCGTTGACCCTGGCGACCACTTCACCGGTGGCGGGCGCGACGATATTCTGGGCCAGTATCTTGCCGTGCAGATATTCGCGGGGCACTTCGAGTTGCTTGGTGCCCGCCTTTTCCATCTGGCGGATATGGCGCGCGGTGATACGGTGCGCCTTTTCCACCAAGACCTTGCCGTCGATCACGATATCGAAACTGGCAATATCGCCGCGCAAACGGTCGGGAATCAATTCCAGGAATATCTGGTCCTGGCTGAAACTAAAGCGGTTGGTTTCGAAGAACAGTTTGACGATTTCTTCGTTGCCATATCCCAAGGCACGCAACAATACCGTGGCCGGCAATTTACGGCGGCGGTCGATGCGGACATAGACGCAATCCTTGTGGTCGAATTCGAAATCCAACCAAGAACCGCGATAGGGAATAATCCGGGCGTTGAACAGCAGTTTCCCGGAAGAATGGGTTTTGCCGCGGTCGTGGTCGAAAAATACCCCAGGGGAACGATGGAGCTGGGAAACAATCACCCGCTCGGTGCCATTAATCACGAAGGTGCCGGTATCGGTCATGAGCGGGATTTCGCCCATGTAGATTTCCTGCTCCTTGATGTCCTTGATGACCTTGGCGTTGGCGGGCGCTTCCTTATCGTAAATCACCAAGCGCACCAACACTCGCAGCGGGGCCGCGTAGTTGGCTCCCCGTTGCTGGCATTCCTTGACATCGAAAATCGGCTCCCCCAGCCAATAATTCACATATTCGAGTACCGCGTGGCCCGAGTGGCTTTCGATGGGGAATACGGATTTCAGCGCAGCGTGCAAGCCTTCATCGATCCGCTTGCTCGGCATCGCGTCGATTTGCAAAAACCGCTTGTAAGAATCTACTTGAGTTGTTAAAAGATAGGGGACTTCAAGTACATCGCGACGCTTGCCAAAACTGTTACGGATGCGCTTTTTTTCGGTAAAAGAATAGGCCATAGTGGTTCCTTACCTTGGGGATTCAAACGAAATTACCACGGCGTCTATCTGGAGCCTCGAAGCTCGGATAACCATTCCCATGTAGACATAGGACGCGGCTGGGAATTCTGGGGGAATAACGGACCGGACCGTTTAAAGTCGGATACACCGCTCCCGGAATAACTGCAAAATCATAATATTCGCAACGCGGAAAGGCCGGCAGCGGAACGCTGCCAGCCTTGAACCGGCGTTCTTGCTGGAACCAGGGGTCAATTACTTAATATTGACCGTGGCGCCCGCTTCGACCAGTTGCTTCTTGATATTCTCGGCGTCGGCCTTGCTCACGGCTTCCTTCACGGTGGAAGGCACGCCTTCGACCAAGTCCTTCGCTTCTTTCAAGCCCAGGCCGGTGATGGTGCGGATGACCTTGATCACATTGACCTTGTTTTCGCCGAAGCTGGTCATGATCACGTCGAACTCGGTCTGCTCTTCGACCGGAGCCGCCGCCGCCGCCGGGGCCGCAGCCACCGCGACCGCCGCCGCAGCGGAAACGCCGAACTTTTCTTCCATGGCGGAAATCAATTCCACCACTTCCATTACCGTCATATTGGCAATGGTTTCCAGGATTTCATCTTTAGATACTGCCATCGATCTGCTCCAAAATTTAACTTTCGATAGTACGAGACGCTCAAGCTGCTTCTTTTTGGTCTCGTATCGCCGCTACAGTGCGCACTAATTTGGCATGGGGTTCCGCCATGGTTCTGACGAACTTCTCGATGGGGGCTTTCATGACGCCCATCAGCATCGCCAAAGCCTGCTCCCGGTTGGGTAGCCTCGACAGACGCTCGAGTTCGGACGGACCATATTGCTTGCCGCCGACCGCCACCAATTTCACCACCAGCTTCTCGGCGACCAGCTTGTCGCTCTGCTTGAGGAAATCGCTGACGACCCTGGCCGCCGCACCCGGATCTTCCAGCGAAAACGCCAAGATCAAAGGTCCGACCAAGCCTTCTTGCATGCAAGCAAAAGCGGTCCCTTCGACCGCCCTGCGGGCCAGGGTGTTTTTCACCACCCGCAGGTAAACGCCCGACTCCCTCGCGCTCTTGCGGAGCTGGGTCAAATGGGCGACGGTCAAGCCCCGGTATTCCGCCGCGACGGCGGAATGGGCTTTAGCGGCAACAGCGGCGACTTCCGCGACGACAGCGATCTTGTCATCAAGTCTCAGTGCCACTTTTCATCTCCGAATAATTATCTGAACAGTTTGGGAACCATTCAGAGCCAGCAAAACATCCCGGAGGATGCCCATTACGGCTTCTGTATAACCATTTAGGTTTCAGTACACCGTCTACGCGGGTTTTCATGATTAAGCGCCCTAGGGCACGCCCGCGGTCTTTGACGGTTACCGGTGTGCCTAGGCTTCCGGTAACCCAAAGTCCAAGAATTACGCGGCCAGACTATTTTGATCGACAGGGAGGCCCGGCCCCATCGTAGTGGATACGGTGATCTTCTTGAGATAGATACCCTTGGAAGTCGCCGGTTTGATTTTCTTCAAATCGGCCAATAGGGCTTCCAGGTTTTCCTTCAAGGCATTCGGCTCGAAATTAACCTTGCCGATAGTGGAATGGATAATACCTTTCTTATCCGTGCGATAACGGACCTGACCGGCTTTCGCGTTCCTGACGGCACCCGCCACATCGGCGGTCACGGTGCCCACCTTGGGATTCGGCATCAAACCACGCGGACCCAAGATTTGGCCCAACTGGCCTACGACCCGCATGGCGTCGGGGGACGCGATCACCACATCGAAATTGAATTCCCCCGCTTTCACCTGGGCGGCGAGATCGTCCATACCCACGATATCCGCACCCGCCTCCTTGGCGGCTTCGACATTGGCCCCTTGGGTGAAAACGGCCACACGCACGTTTTTACCCGTACCATGTGGCATCACGGTCGCGCCACGGACAGCTTGGTCGGATTTTCTCGGATCCACGCCCAAGTTGATCGCAACATCGACGGACTCGACGAATTTGGTACTCGCAACCTCTTTCAGAACCACGAAAGCTTCTTCAATCGCATAGTTCTTGCCGGGTTGGACTTTGCCTTTGATTAATTTGGCTCTTTTGGTCAGCTTGGCCATTACACTCCCTCCACTTCCAATCCCATGCTACGGGCGCTGCCCGCGATGGTCCGCACAGCCGCGTCGACGCTGGCGGCGGTCAAATCCGGCTCTTTGAGCTTGGCGATTTCGACCAATTGATCGCGGGTGATTTTGCCAACCTTGTTGGTATTGGGATTGCTGCTTCCTTTAGCCAAGCCAATCGCTTTTTTAATCAGAACCGTGGCGGGAGGGGTTTTGGTGATGAAAGTAAAACTACGGTCGCTGTAAACAGTAATGACGACCGGCAACGGCAAACCTTTTTCGACACCTTGGGTGGCGGCATTGAAAGATTTGCAGAACTCCATAATATTGACACCGCGTTGACCTAGCGCCGGACCGATAGGCGGGCTAGGATTAGCTTCTTGAGCTTTTACCTGTAACTTAATATATCCGGTTATCTTCTTAGCCATTGATTACTCCGATGGGTCTAGCGCCGCGAGGCTCCCCAAATGATTAGCGCTTCGATAGCGCTGATAGCAGCGGCGATCTTTGCCGACTACCCTTTCTCTACTTGACTAAAGTCGAGTTCCACTGGCGTAGAGCGGCCAAAAATCAATACGGAAACCCGTAGTTTGCTTTTTTCGTAGCTGACTTCTTCAACTACGCCATTAAAGTCCTTGAACGGACCTTCGACGACCCTAACCACTTCGCCGACTTCAAACAATACCTTGGGTTTGGGCTTGGTAGCGCCCTCTTCCACCCGGTTTAAAATCGCATCGGCTTCGGCGTCGCTAATCGGGGCGGGCTTATCAGAAGTACCGCCTATAAAACCCAAAACCCGGGGGACTTCTTTCACCAAATGCCAAGTTTCTTCATTCAACTCCATTTGAACCAGTACATAACCCGGAAAGAACTTACGCTCGCTTTTACGCTGCTGGCCCATTCTCATTTCGACCACTTCCTCGGTCGGAACCAGGATTTTTCCAAAATACTGCTCCAAGCCGGAACGCTTTATCCTTTCTTCAAGGGAACGCTTGACCTGATTTTCGTAGTTGGAGTAGGAGTGGATAACGTACCATCTAAGGGACATACGGCTATTTCCCCGCAGTTCCAGTTAGCGAACTAATCCCCCAAAACAGGAACATATCCAGCAGCCATAGGATAATACCCACCAGGAACACCAAAGCGACCACAACCAAGGTTGATTGAATGGTTTCCTGCTTGGTGGGCCAAACCACTTTGCGAACTTCGATCTGAGATTCTTTCAAAAAACCCAGGAATCCCTTTCCAACCGGGGTTGTCAATACGGTCGCGATGGCGGCGATTGAAAATGTGAGCACACCCAGCACCCGGTATACAAGCAATTGGCTGGAAAAATAGTGATAACCGGCTATCCCGGTAACCAGCAAGACAACGGCCAATACCAGCTTCGCCGTATCGAACGCCGATGCACCCGACTCCGCCCGAGCAGCCATAATATCCTTGATTATATGAATGGGATTACAGGGAAAGGAAAAAGGTGGCAGGCCAGGAGGGGCTCGAACCCCCAACCTGCGGTTTTGGAGACCGCTGCTCTACCAATTGAGCTACTGACCTACGCTTTTTACCCTGAGAGGCGGGGCTCCCCGACCGGGAAGCCCTGATACCAAAACTTATTACTCGATGACCTTGGAAACGACACCCGCGCCGACGGTCCTGCCGCCCTCGCGCACCGCGAAGCGCAGACCCTCTTCCATGGCGATGGGCGCGATCAGCTTGACGGTGATCTTGACGTTGTCGCCCGGCATCACCATCTCCACGCCCGACGGCAGCTCGACCGAGCCGGTCACGTCGGTGGTGCGGAAGTAGAACTGTGGCCGGTAGCCGTTGAAGAACGGCGTGTGGCGCCCGCCCTCGTCCTTCGACAGCACGTAGATCTCGGCCTCGAAGTGGGTATGCGGGGTGATGGTGCCGGGGGCCGCCAACACCTGGCCGCGCTCGACATCCTCGCGCTTGGTGCCGCGCAGCAGCACGCCCACGTTGTCGCCCGCCACGCCTTCGTCCAGCAGCTTGCGGAACATCTCCACGCCGGTGCAGGTGGTCTTGGTGGTGTTGCGGATGCCGACGATCTCGACTTCGTTGCCGACCTTGACGATACCGCGCTCGACACGCCCGGTCACCACGGTGCCGCGACCGGAGATGGAGAACACGTCCTCGATGGGCATCAGGAACGGCTTCTCGATGTCGCGCTTCGGCTCGGGGATGTAGCTGTCGAGGGCGTCCACCAGCTTGATGATGGCGGGCACGCCGATGTCGCTCTGGTCGCCTTCCAGCGCCTTCAGCGCGGAGCCGATCACGATGGGGGTGTCGTCGCCAGGGAAATCGTACTTGGACAGCAGTTCGCGCAGTTCCATCTCGACCAGTTCGACCAACTCGGCGTCGTCGACCATGTCGGCCTTGTTCAGGAACACCACGATGTAGGGCACGCCGACCTGGCGGGCCAACAGGATGTGTTCGCGGGTCTGCGGCATGGGGCCGTCGGCGGCGGAGCAGACCAGGATCGCGCCGTCCATCTGCGCCGCGCCGGTGATCATGTTCTTCACGTAGTCGGCGTGGCCGGGGCAGTCCACATGGGCATAGTGGCGGCTGGGGGATTCGTATTCGACGTGCGCGGTGGCGATGGTGATGCCGCGGGCGCGTTCCTCGGGGGCCGCGTCGATCTGGTCATAGGCCTTGAACACCCCACCGAAGCGCTCGGCACCGATCTTGGTGAGCGCCGCCGTCAGGGTCGTCTTGCCATGGTCCACATGGCCGATCGTTCCCACATTCACATGCGGCTTGGTACGTGTAAATTTCTCTTTGGACATCCGCCAACACCCCTTACTGTTTTTTGCCGAGATATGCGAAAAACTGGAGCCCATAACCGGACTTGAACCGGTGACCTCTTCCTTACCAAGGAAGTGCTCTACCGACTGAGCTATATGGGCCGAAACTCTACGTCGTCACTGGAGCGGGTGATGGGAATCGAACCCACGCCATCAGCTTGGAAGGCTGAGGTTCTACCATTGAACTACACCCGCGTTCAAAACAAAATTGGTGGAGGGGGAAGGATTCGAACCTTCGAAGGCAGAGCCGTCAGATTTACAGTCTGATCCCTTTGACCGCTCGGGAACCCCTCCGAGCAAGTGAGTCCCGTATTTTCTATGGATCGCCCGCGCCTGTCAAGCTTTTTTCTTGGGCTCGGAATGCAGGCGATTCATCAAGCCCGCCAAATTCCCCGCGACCAATTCCGGGACCGAATCGGCCACATTCGAGATCGCCGCCTCGATCAGCCCGGCCTCGGCCCGGGATGGCGCACCCAGCACATAGGGCACCACCGCATCGCGGTCGCCGGGATGGCCGATGCCGAACCGGAGCCGGTAATAATCCGGCGTTCCCAGGTGGGCCAGGATATCGCGCAATCCATTATGGCCGCCATGCCCACCCCCACGCTTGAGCCGCGCCACACCGGGCGGCAAATCCAGTTCGTCGTGCGCGACCAGGATTTGCGCGGGCTCGACCTTGAAATACTTCGCCATCGCGCCCACCGCCAAACCGCTGCGGTTCATATACGTGGTGGGCTTCAGCAGCAATAGCGTGTCCCCGGCCAATTCGAGCTTGGCGGCCAGGCCATGGAAACGCGGCTCCTCGCGGAAGCCCAAGCGGTAACGGGCGGCGATGGCGTCCAAAAACCAAAACCCGGCGTTATGCCGGGTTTTTTCGTATTGGGCGGTGGGATTGCCCAATCCGACCAGGAGTTTGAAGTTAGCGGGCATACCGCCTGATCCCAGGCCCGTGGTTCATGGGAGCAATCAACCCGCCTCGGCGGCGCGGGTGGTCTGGATCACCGCGACGGGGGTGTCGTGCTCGGGGCCGTGCAGCAAGGCCACGATCTGGACCCCGACCGGCAACTTGAGATCGGAAAGATGCACGGATTCGCCGATATCCACGTCCGCCATATCGACCTCAATGAACTCGGGCAACTGGCTGGGCAGGCAGGTCACTTCGACATCCACCAGGTTGTGGTTGACCACGCCGCCCTTCTTCACGCCGACCGAGGTTTCCTGGTTGACGAAATGCAGGGGCACATGGACCTTGATCTTGTCGGATTCGCTCACCCGCTGGAAATCCATGTGCATGATGATCGGCTTGCTGGGATGGCGCTGCAACTCCTTGAGGATGGCCTGTTCCTGCTTATCCCCGATATTGAGCGTGAGGATATGGGAATACGTGGCCTCGTTCTCCAGGGCTTTCACGACCTTGTTATGCTCGAGGATCAAGCTGACCGGCTCGCCGCCGCCGTACAGCACGGCGGGCACCTTGCCCAGGTTCCGCAAACGGCGGGCGTCGCCCTTGCCGGTGTTGGTCCTCACTTCCGCATCGAATACAAAACTGCCTGCCATCTTTCTCTCCAAAATACTCTTAGCAGTGAATAAAAAAGCCGATTGCCATCAATCGACGTACATGGAACTCACGGATTCGCCCACCGCGATGCGGCGTATGGTTTCCGCCAGCATCTCGGCCACGCTCAATTGCCTGATCTTGGGGCATTGCTCGGCGTCCGGGCGCAGGGGGATGGTGTCCGTCACCACCAATTCGTCCAACACCGAATTTTCGATGTTGTCCACGGCCCGCCCCGACAACACGGGATGGGTGCAATAAGCCACCACCTTGGTGGCCCCATGGTCTTTCAGGGCGCCCGCCGCCCGGCACAGCGTGCCCGCCGTGTCCACCAGGTCGTCCACCATGATGCAGGTGCGGCCTTCGACATCGCCGATGATGTTCATCACCTTGGCCTCGTTCGGCCTGGGGCGGCGCTTGTCGATGATGGCCAGATCGGCGTCGTCCAAGCGCTTGGCCAGCGCCCTGGCCCGGACCACGCCGCCCACGTCGGGGGAAACCACCATCAAATCGGGATATTGCTGCCGCCAGACATCGCCCAACAGGATCGGCGAGGCGTAGACATTGTCCACGGGCACATCGAAAAAACCCTGGATCTGGTCGGCGTGCAGATCGACCGTCAACACGCGGTCGGCCCCCGCCGCGCAAATCATCTTGGCGACCAGTTTCGCGGAAATCGGCACCCGCGCCGAACGGATGCGGCGATCCTGCCGCGCATAGCCATAATAGGGGATGACCGCCGTGATGATGCCCGCCGACGACCGCCGGAAGGCGTCGATCATGATCAGCAGTTCCATGAGGTTCTCGCTGATCGGAGAGCAGATGGGCTGGACGATGAAAACCTCGCGCCCGCGCACGCTTTCCTCGATCTCGAAGGAAATCTCGCCGTCGCTGAAGCGTCCGATGGACGCCATCCCCAGGCGCATGTTGAGCTTATGGACGATGCCCTCGGCCAGGGGCAGATTGGCATTCCCCGAGAACACCATGAACGAGGTGTCGGTCATTCGAGCAACTCCAAACAGGATTGAGCCGGTGTGAATGGCTGGGGCGCCAGGATTCGAACCTGGGAATGCCGGGATCAAAACCCGGTGCCTTACCGCTTGGCTACGCCCCAATATTCAAGATCGCCGGGAACCGGGGTCCAGCCCCAGCGCCCGCTGTAGAGGTGACAGGTTCTCGCCTTTGGCGACGAATGCGGACCTGGTCGATCCCAAATCCGTTGCCGCTTGCCGGGCTTGCCGCTCATCGGCGAAGGCCGCGAACACACAGGCTCCGGTTCCGGTCAGCCTGGGTTCCGAGTAGCGGGAGAGATCATCCATGGCCGCACCGATCTCGGGGTATAACTCCATGACCACCGGCAGGCAATGATTCTCCTGCCGCCCCGCGAGAAAGTCCGCTATTGTGATGGGTTTGTTGTCCCGTGTCAAATTCGGCGAAGAGAAAACAGTGCCGGTCGCGACGTGGCAAGGGGGCACGACCACCACATACCAAGGCTCGGGCAGGTCCAGCGGGGTCAGCCGTTCGCCGACACCTTCGGCCCAGGCACTCCGGCCATTCACAAAAACCGGCACGTCCGCGCCCAGTTTCAAGCCCAAATCCATCAGCGCCTCGACGCTCAACCCCGTATTCCATAGGCGGTTCAGGCCGACCAAGACCGTCGCGGCATCGGAACTGCCGCCGCCCAAGCCACCGCCCATCGGCAGGTTTTTTTCGATGCCGATATCCACCCCGGCACGGGTTCCGGTGGCGGCAGCCAAGGCCCGCGCCGCCCGCACGGTGAGGTCCGCTTCGGGCGGGACGCCCGGCAAGGGCGTTTTTAGGTGGATTTCCCCATCGGTGCGCCGGCCCAGGGTAATCCAATCGCAGCGGTCGATGAATTGGAACACGGTCTGCAAGAGGTGGTAGCCATCCCCGCGCCGTCCTACGATCCTGAGCAGCAGATTGAGCTTGGCCGGGGCCGGCAAGCGTAAGGTTTCGATTTCTTCCACGGCTTAACCTTTGATTTCCCAGGTGTCGGCGACGATTTTCAGTTTCACCCCGGAGCCTTGGACCCGGAGTTTCCGGGGCAGCGGATGGCCGTTGGCCTCCATGTATTGATCGAGGCGCACCATCCAGCCGGATTGGCGGAATCCGCCGACAGCGCCCTCTTCCGCGGGCAACGGGGTGGATTCGAGGCCGGGGTCGGGGATGCCCAATATCCAACTCCGCAGGCTGGACAAGGGCACCGCGAACCCCAGGCGTTCCCGCAAGGCCGCGTCGGGATCGCGGGAAAGCCGGGTGACGCCGTTGCCCTCGTTGATGTAGATCAGGTCTTTTTGCAGCACGATGGAAATCATGCCCTGGCTCAGGGGGCCGGAAATCCGCAGCCGGTCCTGGGCCGGTTCATGCTCCCAAAACAGATTGGCCTGCCAAGCATCATGGGCGGTCTGGATACCGATCCGGCCATCCATGCGCCAAGCCTTGAGCGCGTAGAGCGCCGCCCGGTCGGCTTCCACCGCGGGTGCCGGGGTGCCCGTCCCGCGGAACCACGCGCAGCCCGGCAAAACCATCAGCGCGGCCAGCAACAGGGCCGCGCCCCATCGCTTATTTGAAGGCATCCTTGTAGCGCGCCCTGACCTTCTTCACGGCGTCCTGGTCCGGGTCTTTCTTGATCGCTTCCCTCCAAACCTTCTTGGCCTCCTGGCGCTTGCCCGATTCCCACAACACCTCGCCCAGATGCGCCCCGATCTCGGGATCGCGCACCAAATCATAGGCGCGGCGCAGATAATCCAAAGCCGCCGGATGATCGCCCAACCGGTATTGCAGCCAGCCATAGCTGTCCAGGATGGCCGGGTCTTCGGGCTTCAATTCGATGGCCTTGTCCAGATAGTCCTTGGCCTCGTCCAGGCGCACATTGCGGTCCACCAAGGTATAGCCCAGGGCGTTCAGCGCATTGGGATCGTCCGGGTGTTTTTCCAAAACGGCCTGCAAATCGGCTTCCAGCACATCGAAGCGGCCCAGTTCCTCGGCGACCAAGGCCCGCGCATACAACAACTCCAGTTGTCCCGGCAGTTGCTCCAAGGCTTCGCTCAATAACTCGAAAGCGGCGTCGTAGTCCTTGTTCTTCGACAGCAATTCCGCTTCCAGCAGATAGAGCCGCAACGCCTCGTTGGGGAACGCCTTGCGCACCTGGCCCAAACGCTGGCGGGCTTCGCCCATGCGCCCCAGATTGATGAGCGCCGTGATGGCATTGACCTGGGCGTCGAATTGCAAGGGGCCGGAATTGATCTTGTCGAACCAGCGCAGCGAATTATCCAGGCGCTCGCGCTTGGCCTCGATCAAGCCCAGATAGAAATAAGCCTGGGACTGCCATTTCGAGACCTCGGTCAGTTCCAGGAAATACTGCTTGGCCCGGTCGACCTGGCCCATTTCCATCAAGGTCGAGGCCAGGGCGAAGCGGGCGTCGTGGTTATCCGGCTCCTTGTCGAGGATGCGGGATAGCTCGCGTTCCGCCATCTTGAAATCGCCGGTCTTGGCCAGGAATTGCGCATAGATCAAACGCAGGCGCATATTGCCGGGCTCGGCCTTCAACGCCCGTTGCACGGCGTCCCGTGCCGCCTTGGAATCGCCCATCTGCGACATCACCTGGGCCTGCAACAAACGGGCGCGGCTCCAATCGGGATGCAGGGCCAAGGCGCGTTCGGTTTCTTCCAAGGCCAGTTGATGCTCGCCCTTGCCGCTCGCCAGCAAGGCGTAGGCGAAATGCAATTCCGCCTCGCGCGGGAAATGCCCGACCAATTGCTGCATCGCCGCCAAGGCTTGTTCTTTCGGCAACTCGGCGTCCAGCCATTTGACCAGTTCGATTAAGGTGTTTTCGAGGTCGGGATTGGGCAGGGCCAGCAAGGCTTGGAATTGCGCGATGGCCGCGTCCACCTGCCCGGTCTTCAGCAGCAGCATGGCGGCGACGCGGCGGGCGGAAACGCTTTTGGGATCGCGCTCGGACCAGAGTTGGGCGGCTTCCAACGCCTTGTCGCTGTCCTTGAGATACAAGGCGATTTGGGTGGCGCGCTCGGCGATTTGGGGGTCGGGGTCGCGGCGGGCCACTTGCAGATAATTCTTGAGGGCCACTTCGTATTGCCCACGCTGCCCGGCCAGTTCGGCGGCGAGCAGCAGGTAGACCAGTTCCGAATCCCGCTCGACAGGCCGGGCGCTCGTCCTGAGGTCGCTCTCCATGCCGCCGTCGGCACCTTTGCGCGACATACCCAAACCGGCGCAACCCGAGATCAAGAACGCCCCGGCGCAGGCCAAATAGACCAATCGTTTCACCACGGTGATGGAATCTCTGAATCGAAATAAAGGAAAATTGGAGTCGCCTCGACAAGGGTTGGTTTCCGCTGCGTTCCCGGAAAAGCGCACCCCCGGAAGGCGTATCCACACGATGGAGGAGTTCGAGGACAACGGGCACGGCGGGGATTTTAGCCTTCCTTGACGAGTGGCGACAAATTTACCGGGGTTCGATTGGCCCGGCCCCCGCTTTTTTCCTAGAATTATATTCTTAATAAAGTCGAATACAGTGAATCCATGGGCATCTTGACCTTGGGGCTGAACCACAACACCGCGCCGGTCTCGATCCGGGAACGCTTGGCCTTCCCCGCCGAGCGCCTGCACCACGCGCTGCAAGGGCTGATCCAACTCCCGGAAGTCCGCGAGGTGGCGATCCTCTCCACCTGCAACCGCACCGAAGTATACTGCGGCGCCGAAACCCCAACCCCCCACGAAACCCTGATCGATTGGATCGCCCACGAACAGCGCCTGCGGCGCGAGGATTTCCAGCCCTTCCTCTATACCCATCGCGGGGCCGATACCATCCGCCATATGTTCCGGGTGGCTTCGGGGCTGGATTCGATGATCCTGGGCGAGCCGCAAATCCTGGGCCAGATGAAAACGGCCTACCAATCCGCCGCCGAGGCCGGCACCCTCGGCAAGACCCTGGGCAAGCTGTTCCAACATACCTTCAGCGCCGCCAAGAAAGTCCGCACCGATACCGCCATCGGTTCCAGCCCGGTGTCGGTGGCCTTCGCCGCCGTGCGCCTGGCGCAGCGCATCTTCGACGACCTGAGCCGCCAGACCGCCATCCTGATCGGGGCCGGGGAAACCATCGAACTCACCGCCCGCCATCTGGCCGAAAACAAGATCGGCGAACTCATCATCGCCAACCGCACCTACGACAAGGCCCACGCCCTGGCCCAACAATTCAACGGCTTCGCGATTTCGCTATCCGAACTCCCCAAGCATCTGGCGCGGGCCGATATCGTGGTCGCCTCCACCGCCAGCCCCCTGCCCATCCTCGGCAAGGGCAGCGTCGAGAGCGCCATCAAGGCCCGCAAACACAAGCCGATGTTCATGGTGGACCTGGCCGTGCCGCGCGACATCGAGCCGGAAGTCGAACAATTGCGCGATGTCTACCTCTACACCGTGGACGACCTCCGCAACACGGTCGAGGAAAACCTGCGTTCGCGCCAGGAAGCCGCCTTGCAGGCCGAGGAGATCATCGACACCGAAGTCGATCATTTCCTGGCCTGGCTCAAGGCCCAAGGCGCGATCACCACCATCCAGGATTTCCGCAAACAGGCCGAAACCTTGCGCGACGAGGCCCTCGCCAAGGCCCTGCAAGCCCTCAAGTCGGGCCGTCCGCCGGAACAAGCCTTGGAACTCCTCGCCCACCTGCTGACCAACAAGCTGACCCACACCCCCAGCATCCAATTGAAACAGGCGGGCATCTACGAACGGCACGACCTCATCGCCGCCGCCCGCGAAATCTTCCAACTGAAAGACGGCACATAAATCTTCGTGAAACCCTCCATCCTCCAGAAACTCGAACACCTGTCCCAGCGTTTCGAGGAAATCACCGCGCTGCTCGCCGAACCCGAAATCCAAAGCGACCAGGACCGCTTCCGCGCCCTGGGCCGCGAATATGCCCAGCTCAATCCGGTGGTGACTTGCTTCCGCAATTACCAGGACACCCTGGACGCCCTCGCCTACGCCCAAGACCTGCAACAAGACCCGGACCCCGAAGTCCGCGCCCTCGCCCAGGAAGAACTGGACGAAGCCCAAACCCGCCGCGACGGCTTGGAACAAGCACTGGAAATCCTGCTGCTGCCGCGCGATCCCAACGACGAACGCAATATCTTCCTCGAAGTCCGGGCCGGCACCGGCGGGGCCGAGGCGGCGTTGTTCGCGGGCGATCTTTGCCGTATGTACATGCGCTACGCCGAGCAAAAAGGCTGGAAAACCGAAGTGGTCGGCGAGAGCGAGGGCGAACTCGGCGGCTACAAGGAAATCATCGTGCGCATCAGCGGGCAGGAGGTGTATTCCCGGCTGAAATTCGAGTCCGGCACCCACCGCGTGCAGCGCGTCCCGGCCACCGAGGCCCAAGGCCGCATCCACACCTCGGCCTGCACCGTCGCCATCCTGCCGGAAGTGGAGGAAGTCGAGATCGACATCAACCCGGCGGACCTCCGGGTCGATACCTACCGCGCTTCCGGGGCGGGTGGCCAGCACGTCAACCGCACCGATTCGGCCATCCGCATCACCCATATCCCGACCGGCATCGTGGTCGAATGCCAGGACGAGCGTTCCCAGCACAAGAACCGGGCGCGGGCCATGTCGCTGCTGAAATCGCGCATCCTCTCGGCGGAACAGCAAAAGCAGGACGCCGAAATCGCCGCCTCGCGCAAGCTCCAGGTCGGTAGCGGCGACCGTTCCGAGCGCATCCGCACCTACAACTTCCCCCAGGGCCGCCTCACCGACCACCGCATCAACCTGACCCTGTACAAGCTCGAAGCCATCGTGGCGGGCGACCTCGATCCGGTGATCGAACCCTTGATCCACGAGCATCAGGCGGAATTGCTGGCGCAATTGGCGGCGGAATGAACCCGCCCATACCGACGCTGGAACAGGCGCTCCAATCCGCCATCGACCGCCTCGCCCCGTTCACCGACACCCCGCGCCTCGACGCCGAAGTCCTGCTCTGCCACAGCCTGGGCCGCGACCGCGCCTATCTGCGGGCCTGGCCGGAACGGGAACCGACCCCCGGACAAGCCGGGCGCTTTTGGGATTGGATCGAGCAACGGGCGGCGGGAATGCCCATCGCCTATCTGATCGGCGAACGGGAATTCTGGTTGCGGGATTTCATCGTGCGCCCCGGCGTGCTGATTCCCCGCCCCGAGACCGAATTGCTGGTGGAACTGGCCCTGGCGCGGATTTCCATCCAGGAGTCCGCCGCCATCCTCGACCTCGGCACCGGCAGCGGCATCATCGCCGTGACCCTCGCCGCCGAGCGGCCCAGGGCTAGCGTCACCGCCATCGACCTCAGCCCCGAAGCCCTCGCCGTCGCCCGCGAGAACGCCGTCCGCCACGGGGTGGCCCATATCCGCTTGTTGCAAGGCGCTTGGTTCGGGCCTTTGGCCACCGACGAGCGCTTCGACCTCGTCGCCAGCAATCCCCCTTATATCGCCGAGCGCGACCCGCATTTGGCCCAGGGCGATTTGCGCTTCGAGCCCGCCTTGGCCCTGGCTTCCGGTCCCACGGGACTGGACGCCCTGACAACCATCGCGGCGGGTGCCCGCCACCATCTCAAACCGGGCGGGCATTTGTTGCTGGAACATGGCTACGACCAAGCCGCCGCCCTGGCCGATCTCCTGGCCGCGCATGGCTACGCCGACATCGCCCATCACCACGACCTGCAAGGCCATCCGCGCACCACCACGGCGCTTTGGCCCGGCCTTGCCCCATCCGCCTAAAACCTTCGGAGCGCCCATGTCCTACGCCCCCATCGCCCTGCCCCGCCACTTGGTCAACCAATTACTGCATTACGCGCAATCTTCCCCGGAACAGGAAATCTGCGGCCTGATCGGCGGCAAGCACGGCCAGCCCACCACCTGCTACCCCATCCGCAACACGGCGGACGACCCGGAGCGCCGCTACCGCCTGGACCCCGAGCAACATATCGGCGTCCTCCGCGCCATGCGCGAAAAGGGCGAAGAACTCTTCGCGATCTTCCATTCCCACCCCGCAGCCCCCGCCGAACCTTCCGCCACCGACTTGGAACTCGCGGCCTACCCGGAGGCGCTGTATCTCATCGTCTCGCTGGACACCAAGGGGGTATTGGAATTGCGGGGTTTCCGCATCGACGGAGAAAAGCGGGCGGTCGAGGTGGAATTATTACTCGGCTGATTCCACGCCACCTCCCCGGCGGTTTCCGGGGGAAATCCCCCCGCCATGAATACCCACCCCGCCCGGCCAAGTTTCCCCCGCCACCCTGGATTCGCCCATGAGTAAAAGACTGATATTCACCATCACGACCGGCCGGTCCGGCTCCAAATACATCACGCAAGTCTTGCGTGCCAATGGGGTACAAGCTTTCCACGAACCGGCCCCCAATTTCGTGGAAGTGATGCGCGATGCCCAAAGGGACTCCCGGCTGGCCCGCGATTTCTGGAAATATTACAAACTGCCCCATATCGAATCCCTCAAATCCCACCCCAATGGACATACCTATTTTGAATCCAGCCATATGTTCTGCAAAGGCTTTGTCGAACCGCTCCTGGATTTGGGGGTGATACCCGATATCCTGATCTTGAAGCGCGACAACCGGGCGGTGGCCCTCAGCCTGCTCAGGCTGGAAACCGTACCCGACATCACACCGCTGGGGCTGAAATGGTTGCTCAGCCCCAACGATCCGCACGTTTATAAGCTCATCCCCAAAAAACCATGGACCCCTTATCAACTATGCTATTGGTATACCCTGGAAACCGATAGGCGCGCCCGCTATTACGAAAGATACCTATCGGGTTTGGGGGCCGCCATCCTCAAAATCGAATCCAAGGATTTGTTCGAGGAAAACCCCGCCTGCCTACAAAACCTATCCACTTTCTTTCAAACGGAGATTTCCCTGGAACGCCAGCCGGAATTGAGAACCAGCGCCTTCATGCAAAACAAGCGCAAGGATATGAAGCTATCGCTTTCCGAGACCATGACCGAGGCCGATTTCGAGCGGATGGAACAGGAGGTCAGGGCAAGCCTCATCCCGCTGGAATAATCACCACTTATAAGACTCTTGGCGGGTATCGCCCAGAAACCCGGCGGGTTATCCCAAGCCCCACCGCCGCACCCCCCACTTCGCCAATTCCAATACCGGCACCAGGGTCAAGGCCGCGCCCACCACCCTGAGTCCATCCGCCGCCGTCAGGGGCAGCGTGCCGAACAAGTCTTGCAGGAACGGCAGGTACAGCACCAAGCCCAGCAGCGCCAACTCCCATAGCACCGCCAAATTCAGCCAGCGGTTGGCGAAAGTGCGGTGGAACACCGAGCGGTGGTCCGAACGGAACTGGTAAGCCTTGACGAACTCGGTCACGACCAGGGTGGCGAACACCAGGCTCATGGCTTCGGCCTGGGGCCGGCCCTCGCGCAAGGCCCAGACGAACACCCCCAAATTCACCAGGGTGGACCACAAGCCCCCCACCAGCATCAGCAGCAACACCGGCAGGCTGAAAATACCGCGTTTGGGATCGCGGGGCGGACGCGACATCAAGCCCTTGTCGAGCGGATCGACCGCCAAGGCCACGGCGGGCAGGCCATCGGTGGCGAGATTGACATAGAGGATTTGCACCGCGCTCAAGGGCAGGGGCAAGCCGGCCAGGGTCGCCCCCGCCATCAGGCCGATTTCGCCGATGTTCGAGGACAGCAGGTACATCAGGTATTTCTTGATATTGCTGAAAATCCCCCGCCCCTCTTCCACCGCCGCCACGATGGAGGCGAAATTATCGTCGGTCAGGGTCATGGCGGCGGCTTCCTTGGACACATCGGTGCCGGTCACGCCCATGGCGATGCCGATATCGGCCCGTTTCAAGGCGGGCGCGTCGTTGACCCCGTCGCCGGTCATGGCGACCACCCGCCCCAGGCTTTGCAAGGCCGCGACCACCCGCAGCTTATGCTCGGGCGAAACCCTGGCATAGACCTCGATCACCGGCGCGGCCAGGGCCAGCTTGGCCTCGTCCATCGTGTCCAGCTCGGCCCCGGTCACCACCCGGCCATCCTTGAGGATGCCCAGTTCGCGGGCCACGGCGCGGGCGGTCATGGGATGGTCGCCGGTAATCATCACCACCTTGATGCCGGCCTGGGCGCAGGTGGCGATGGCGGCCTTGGACTCGGGCCGGGGCGGGTCGATCATGCCGACCAAGCCCAGGAAGCACAGCCCGGTTTCCGCGGTCTCGGCTTCCGTGTTCGATTTAGCGGCGATGGCGAGGACGCGCAGCGCCTGCACCGCCATGCGCTCGGCCTCGGATTGGATGCGGGCGCGGGTGCCGCTGTCCAGCGGGGTTTCGCCGCGTGGTGTCAGCCAATGGGTGCAGGACGCCAGGATCACCTCCACCGCCCCCTTGGCGCAGGCGAGCAAACCACCCTCCGGGTCGGTGTGCAGCGTGGTCATGCGCTTGGATTCGGAGGTGAAGGGGATTTCGGCGACGCGGGGGAAGCGGGCTTCGAGTTGGGCTTTGTTGGCCCCGGCCTTGGCGACCGCGACCAATAGCGCGCCCTCGGTGGGATCGCCCTTGACCTCCCAGCGCCCGCGTCCGGCCCGCAGCAGTTCGGCGTCGTTGGCCAGGGCCATCGCGCCCAGCAAGGCCGACAGGGGCGGCGTGATCTTGACCTCGTAGCCGCCGGACACGATCCGCCCCACCGGCTCGTAACCCACCCCGGTCAGGCTGAGGGTTTTCCCGGCCACCCACAGCTTGCGCACGGTCATTTCGTCCTTGGTCAGGGTGCCGGTCTTGTCCGAACAGATGACCGAGGTGCAGCCCAGGGTTTCCACGGCGGGCAGGCGGCGGATCAAGGCGTTCCGCGCCGCCATGCGGTGGGCGCCGATGGCGAGTGAAATCGTGACCACGGCGGGCAGGGCTTCCGGCACCACCGCCACCGCCAGGGCGATGCCGAACAGCAACATCCCGTGGAAGTCCGCCCCGCGCAGCATCCCCGAAACCACGATGGCGACCACGATCAACAAAGCCACCCCGGCCAGGACGCGCCCGACCTTGTCCAAACTGCGCTGCAAGGGCGTATCGCGCTGGGCCGTGGCCCGGAGCAGGCCGACGATGCGGCCAAATTCGGTGCCCATCCCGGTGGCGACCACCACGCCCCGGCCCCGGCCATGGACCACCGCCGTGCCGGCATAGGCCATGTTGCCGCGGTCGGCCAAGGCGGCTTGGGGATCGGGCAAGGCTTCGGCCTGTTTGGTGGCGGGTTCCGACTCGCCGGTCAGGGGCGCTTCGTTGATCTTGAGGTTCACCGCTTCGATCAGGCGCAGATCGGCGGGGACGCGCTTGCCGGTCTGCAAGCGCAACACATCGCCCGGCACCAGCCGCTCGGCCGCGATCTCGATGAATTTGCCATCGCGCAGGACCGAGGCGGTGGGGGCCGCCAATTTCTGCAAGGCTTCCATGGCCCGTTCGGCGCGGTATTCCTGCACACAGCCCAGCACCACGGCCAGCAGCACGATGGCACCGATCACCACCGCCTCGACCTCGTGCCCGACATAGACCGAGAACCCTATCGCCAGCAGCAGGATGAAAACCAGGATGCTCTTGAACTGGGCCAGGAACACCCCCGGCAAGGACACGCCGCGGCCCCGCTCGATACGGTTGGGACCGTATTGGGCCAGACGGCATCCGGCCTCCGCCGCGCCCAGGCCTTGGGACCGGGCCTCCAACCGGGCTAAGACCGCATCGAGGCTCAGGCTGTGCCAATCCGGTGGCGGGGCCGAGGATCGGGATTTCATGGGGAATACTCCTACGGGAAGGCGGATTGGGAAAGTTGCCGAGAATTTACCCGAGAAGCCCGCCCGCCGCCTCAAGCATTTTCACACTGGACCTGATACGCAAATCCCCGGTTTAATCACATCTTGTCCGCGACAGGCGGAATGAACCGCTCTCGATCATGCGACACTTTATAGGCTTCCACAGCTTCCCAGGTCCATCGCCATGAACCATCGCCTTGCTTTCAAGAAACCGCCGGTCCAGCGGACCGGGCGGAATTTGCTGCCGCTCCTGGCCCTGGCCGCGCTACCGCCGACGGGTACGGCGGACGATTTCGCCGGCCTGCCCGGCCTCGCGCCCTATCAGCGCAGCCTCGGGGCCGCGTTGGACCAGGCCTGCCCCGAGGCCACGGGCAGCCTGGCCGGGCGCTGCACCCAACTCCAAGCCCTCGGCCCCCAGCAACAAGCCCAGGCCATCAACCAGCTGACCCCGTATCAATTCCTGCCGCAATCGGGGATGCCGATCAAGCTGCGCATGGCCCAGATCGACACCCGCGCCCGCCTCGCCGCCTTGCATGCCGGGCAGGAACCCGCCTATAGCTTCGATATCGATGGGCAACGCCATCAAGGCGGGGGCTCGGGCGACGGGGAATTGCGCGACGGTCCCTGGGGCTGGTTCGTGCAGGGCAAATATCAGGCGGGCGGCAAGGACAAGGGCAGCGCGAGTTTCGATTATCAGACCTACAACCTGACCCTGGGCGCGGATTACCGGGCGAGCGATCAACTGGTGCTGGGCCTCGCCACCGGCTATACCCGCACCGACGCGCTGATGACCCAGGATTCCGGCAATATGGGCACGAACGCCTTGTTGGCAGCGTTCTATGGCAGTTATTTCCTGCCCCTGGAGGTTTATCTGGATTGGGCCGCGACCTATGGCAGCTACAACAACGACCTGAACCGGAAGTTCGCCTATCCCGGTTTCAACGGCCTCGCGCTCAGCGAACCCGACGCCGATCAATACGGCTTCTCGGCCACGCTGGGTCGGGATTTCGCCCTGGACGCCTGGACGCTCAACCCCTACGCCCGTTTCGAGTACATCAACCTGCAAATCCCAGCCTACCAGGAAAAAGGCGTCAGCGGCTTGAATTATCAGGTCGGGCTGCAATCCTACGAGTCCTTCATCAGCGTATCGGGCTTGCAACTCAGCCATGTGTTCAGTACGGCCTGGGGCGTGCTGACGCCGTCCCTGCGCTTCGAGTGGGAACACCAGTTCCTGAACGACAACCAACTTTTGCATATCCGCCTGGCCGACGCCCCGGCGGGCACCGGCCAGTTCATCCTGCCGACCGGCAACCCGGACCGGGACTATGTGAACCTGGGCGGCGGGGTGGCGGCGGCGTTCGGCGGGGGTGTGGGGGCGTTCCTGCGCTACGAGGCGCGGCTGGGCCAGTCCTATCTGACCAGCAATACGGTGGAATTGGGACTGAGGATTCCGTTTTAGCGGAACAGGTAGAACAGCCCGGCGATGAAGCCGCCCAAATCCACCAACCCAATCGCCAAGCCCGAGCCGATCAAGGCGAACAGGAACACGGGATTGGTGAGGGCCAGGGTACCGCCGACCAAGCCTAACAGGTCGCGGGCGTCGCCCCCCATCATGGCGAGTTCGACCGTGAGTCCGCCGAGTTGCCACAAATCCTTGAAGCGCCCGCCGGAAGGCTTGGCCCCTTGCAGCCGCTCCTTGGCGTCGCCCGCATAGAGCTTGGCCCGTTGCACCCAATCGGCGATGCGCTGCGGCATCCCGACCGCGTCGTCCAGCACCGACCAGCACCAGCCCGCGACCATGGCCGGCACCGCCAGCACCACGCCCACGCCGACCGTTACCGCGGTCGATGCGTGCCAAACGCTGTGGGCGAAGAACGCCAGCCACACCGCCGCCACGCCGCCGCTCACCGTGCCCCACAACACCGCGCCCTTGAAGCGGTTGGCGAGTCCCTCCGCCACCTTGGCGAAGCCCATGAGGGTGGGGACGAGTTTGGCGAGCGCCTGCTTATCCGAAGTGTCCTGGAATTGCATCCGAAGAGTTCCTGTTCAAACCGTCCTGAAAATCGAAGCGACCGGCACCGACCAGCCGGGCACCACATCGCCGCCATCGAGGGTATCCTGATCGGTCAGCACACGGATGTCGGACAAAGAGCGGTAGACCGTGATCCGACGCTTGCGCGGATCGGCCACGACCACCATGCGGGTGCCAGCCGCGAGCCAATCGAATGCCTTGTCCTGGACTTCGGTATAGCCATCGCCTGGGGAAATCACCTCTACCGCCAAATCGGGCGCACCGGGCCAAAATTTCCGCGTATTCCCGACCGCCTCGAACCGCGCCCTGGATACGAAAGCCGCGTCCGGCGCCCGCACCGTGTCGGGATTCGAGCCGATCTTAAAGCCAGTCTCGGCCCCGAAGGTTTCACCCAAGGCTTGCTCTTCGACAAAATTGCCTAAAAGCCTACCGATCCGCAAAGCCACGATGCCATGCTCCGAGCCTGCCGGTGCCATCGTCGTCACTTCCCCTTTGATGAGTTCATGCCGCTGACCATCGTCCGGCATGTGCCAAAGTTCGTCCGCCGTGATTAGCCGTTCCGCCACCGCCCCCATATGCGCCTCCACCCCTCGGGTTTAGCCCTGCAATTTCCGCTTCAGCAACTCGTTCAACTGCGCCGGATTGGCCTTGCCGGCGGTCGCCTTCATGGCCTGCCCCACGAAGAACCCGAACAGCTTCTCCTTGCCGCCGCGATAGCCCGCCACCTGCTCGGGATTGGCGGCGATGATCTGGTCGATGATGGCTTCGATAGCGCCGGTATCGGTGATCTGCTTCAAGCCCTGCTTTTCGATGATGGCATCGGCGCTGTCGCCGGTTTCCCACAGCGCCTCGAACACCTGCTTGGCGATCTTGCCGGAAATGGTGTCGTCGGCGATGCGTTGCACCAACCCGGCCAAGCGGGCCGGTTCGACCGGGCTTTGTTCGATCTCCAACCCGGCCTTGTTGAGCGCGGCGGCCAAATCGCCCATCACCCAGTTGGCGCACAGCTTGGCATCGCAGCCCGCCGCCCGCACCACGGCCTCGTAGTAATCGGCCAGTTCGCGGGTGGCGGTCAAAACGCCGGCGTCGTAGTCGTTGAGTCCGTATTGGGATTTGAAGCGGTCGCGCTTGGCGTCCGGCAATTCGGGCAAGCCACCGCGCACGTCCTCGATGAATTCGGACGTGATTTCCAGCGGCAGCAAATCCGGGTCGGGGAAATAGCGGTAATCGTTCGCTTCCTCCTTGCTGCGCATGGAGCGGGTTTCGTCCTTGTTGGCGTCGTAGAGCCGGGTTTCCTGCACCACCGTGCCGCCGTTCTCGATCAACTCGATCTGGCGCTCGATCTCGAAATTGATGGCCTTCTCGACGAAACGGAAGGAATTCAGGTTCTTGATCTCGGCGCGGGTGCCGAATTTCTCCTGGCCGACCGGGCGCACCGAGACATTGGCATCGCAGCGGAACGAACCTTCCTGCATATTGCCGTCGCAGATTTCGAGATAGCGCACCAGGGCGTGCAGCTTTTTCATATAGGCCACGGCCTCTTTCGCCGAACGCAAATCCGGCTCGGAGACGATTTCCAAGAGCGGCGTCCCGGCCCGGTTGAGATCGATGCCGGAATAGCCGTGGAAATCCTCGTGCAGGGATTTACCGGCGTCCTCTTCCAGATGGGCGCGGGTGATGCCGATGGTTTTCTCCGCGCCGTCCACCTCAATGGTGAGTTGCCCGGTGCTGACCACCGGCAGGTCGTACTGGCTGATCTGGTAGCCCTTGGGCAGGTCGGGATAGAAGTAGTTCTTGCGCGCGAACACCGAGCGCGGCGCGACCTTGGCCCCGATGGCCAGCCCGAACTTGACCGCCATGCGGACGGCTTCGCGGTTCAGGACCGGCAGCACGCCCGGCATTCCCAAATCGATGGCGCAAGCCTGGGTATTGGGTTCGGCCCCGTAGGCGGTGGGGGCGCCGGAGAAGATTTTGGATTTCGTGGCAAGCTGGGCGTGGATTTCCAGCCCGATGACGGTTTCCCATTGCATGAGTGATACCTTAAATCGTCAGTAAAAATTATTCCGGCCAATAGCCAGGTTGGGCGAGCAACTCACGCCTCGCCTTTCATGACCAGGGCACCGTATTCCTCCGGCGTGATCGTGCCGCCATGATCCGCCACCCGGCCCCTATCCCGCTCCGGCAACACATCTTGCACGGCGTCGATGCGCTTCCAGGGCGGCAATGGAGCCGGGCCATCCGCCTGTGGCACGTATTGGGAAGCGGCGACGCGCTGGTGCTTGTGGATATAGCGCGGGCAGTTGACGAAGATTTCGGCGACTTCGACCCGCACCAGCAATTCCGCGCCGGGGAAGCCCGCAAGCAAGGGATCGGCGGGATCGACACGGGCGGTGCCGTGGACCCGGATCCGGTGCGGCGTCTCGAAATCGATGAACAACAGGCCCACCTTGGGATTGGCGGCGATATTGCCCATGGACAGGAACATGCCGTTGCCGTCGTAGCTGGGGAAGGCCAGGGTTTTGCCATCCAAGACCCGGACGAAGCCAGGTGCGCCGCCCTTGTACGAGCAGGTTGGAAAACCCCGATGATCGACCGTGCTGAGGAAGAACAGGTCGCGGGTTTCGATGAAGCCTTTATGCGGGTCGGCGATGTCCGGGGCCACGATGATATCGCGTACCCGGTCGGCCAGGGCGGTGGTTTCAAATAAAGCCTGCATGTGCCGGTGCGCGTCGCCATAAATGCCAGTCATGGATTCCACCTCTTCAATATTCGATTAAAACCCGCCCGTTTCGGTCAATCCACCGGCTTCAAGCTATCGCAACGCGGTTGCTTATCCACCGCCCCGACCTTGAGGGTCCAACGACTGCCGTCCCGCATCCCGCGCCAAGCTTCCTGCGCCAAGCCGCAGCGGTACTCCCGGCCCTGGCCGCGCAGCAAGACCTCGAAGCGCGATTCGCGCCCGCCTTCCCGCTCGCAACCCAGGCATGGGCGGGCACCCGCCAAACCCGTTGACGGCCAGCGCGGCGCGAGGTCGTGGCCTTCGGCGCTGGCCTCGCGGCTCCACGACCAGCGGTCGATGCGGTAATCGCAGCGCTGGTCGTAGACGGGTTCGCTGCGGTATTTGGGGCGGCATTCCTGATGCTCGGTGAAGGTGCCATCGCCCCGGTCCACCCGCCGCATCTGGCAATCCTGGCCGTCGGGGATTTGTTGATACGAGCGGATTTCCGAATGCCGGGCAACCCCATAGGCCGCGAACGGCATGGAATCGCACCACGCCGATTCGGCCACCGGCCCGTAACGCTCGATCTGGATCGCTTGCCGCCAGTAATGGCCGGACACCACCACGGTTTCCTGCCGGGTCCAGAACAGCAGGGCGAGGACCAGGCCCAAGACGGACAGCGCCACGGCAACCCAAAGATAAAGCCGCTGATTCCCTGTCCGGGCCGGAGGGGCCACCGCCGCCGGATGCCGCCGCCGTTCCGCCTCTTGCTGGCGTAGCGACAGGCTGGCGGCGAATTTGGCCTCGTCGGCCCGCACTTGGTCCTGGAGCCGCTTCGCCCTGGCCGCTTCGCTCAAAGGCGAACCGCAGCGCCCGCAAAATTCCGCCAAAGCCCCATTCGGCGCTTGGCAGGCCGGGCAGATTTTGTCGGCCCCTTCGTAGCGATGGCCCAGGACTTCGACCTTGTCCGGTTCGTCCGGGAAATAGCGGGCTTGGGTATCCTGCGGCGCACCGCACTGGGGACAGAATTTCTGGCTCTTGCCCAGGAGTTTCTGGGCACCGCAGTAGCCGCAATCCCAGAGCATCTCATAGGCGCGGTCCCCGGCCATGGCGGCAGCGCCCGGCTAGTCCATATTCACAACGCGGGCGCTTGCCGATGCCAATCCGTGACCTGCTGATAGCGATGCGCCACGTTCAACAAGCGCTCTTCCGCGAAATAATCGCCGATGATCTGCATCCCCACCGGCAGCCGGTTGGAAAAGCCCACCGGGATCGACATCCCCGGCAAACCGGCCAGATTCACCGCGATGGTGTAGATATCCGAGAGGTACATGGCGACCGGATCGGCGGTCTTCTCGCCGAAACGGAACGCGACCGAAGGCGCGGTCGGCCCCATAATGACATCGACCTCCTGGAACGCCCGCTTGAAATCCTCGCTGATGAGGCGGCGTACCTTCTGCGCCTTGAGGTAATAGGCGTCGTAATAGCCCGCCGACAGCGCGTAGGTGCCGATCAGGATACGGCGCTGCACCTCGGCCCCGAAGCCCTCGCCGCGGGAACGCATGTACAAATCCTTCAAATCCTTGGGATTCTCGCAGCGATGGCCGTAGCGCACACCGTCGAAGCGGGCCAGATTGGACGAACACTCGGCGGGCGCGACCACGTAATAGGCGGGCACCGACAAATGCATATTGGGCAGGGAAACTTCCTTCACCGTCGCGCCCAGCTTTTCGTATTCGGCCACGGCGGCGTGGATCAGGCGGGCGATATCGGCGTCGAGACCCTCGCCGAAGAATTCCTTGGGCAGGCCGATCCGCAAACCTTCGAGGCTGTGATCCAGACCGGCGGCATAATCCGGCACCGGCAAATCCACGCTGGTGGAGTCCTTGGGATCGAACCCGGCCATGGTGCGCAACATCAGGGCGCAATCCTCGGCGGTGCGGGCCATGGGTCCGCCCTGGTCCAGGCTGGAGGCGAAGGCGATCATGCCCCAGCGCGACACCCGGCCATAGGTCGGCTTGATGCCGGTGATACCACAGAAGGAAGCCGGTTGGCGGATCGAACCGCCGGTATCGGTGCCGGTCGCGCCCGGCACCAACCGCGCCGCCACCGCCGCCGCCGAACCGCCGGAAGAACCGCCCGGCACCGTGCCGGTATCCCAAGGATTCCTGACCGGCCCGTAGTAGCTGGTCTCGTTGGAGGAACCCATCGCGAACTCGTCCATGTTGAGCTTGCCCAGCATCACGGTCCCGGCTTGCTTGAAGCGCTCGACCACGGTGGCGTCGTAGGGCGCGATGAAACGGTCGAGCATCTTGGAGCCACAGGAGGTACGGACGCCCTGGGTGCAGAAGATGTCTTTCTGGCCGATGGGCACGCCGGTCAAAGGCCCGGCCTCGCCACGGGCTAGCGCCGCGTCGGCGGCCTTCGCTGCGGCCAGGGCGCTGTCTTCGGTGACGGTGACGAAGCTGTTGAGCTGGCCGTCATAGCACTGGATACGGGCCAGGCAGGCTTGGGTCAGTTCGACGCTGCTGAATTCTTTATTCCGCAAGCCCAAGGCTAATTCGGCGATGGTTTTATCGTGCATGGAAATTCCAGAAAGCAAAGGGGGGTATTGAGGGACCATTCCCGCCACGGAAGCGTGACAGGATTGGAAGCTGCCGATTCACCCTTATTCGATCACCTTGGGCACCAGATATAGCCCGGCCTCGACCAAGGGCGCATGGGCCTGGAACCGCGCCCTTTGGTCGGGTTCGAGCGGCTCGTCGGGGCGGAGCCGTTGGGCTTGGTCCAGGGGATGGGCCATGGGCGGCACCGCCTCGGTGTCCACCGCCTCCATCTGGGCCACCAGATCGAGGATGCCGGACAGGTCGCGGGCATAGGCTTCGGTCTTGTCGGGATCGATGGCCAGCCGGGCCAGCCATGCGATCTTATTCACATTTTCGGAAGTCAGGGACATGCGGGGGGTCTCTTGGCGTTTAGAATCTAAGGGAAATGGCGCAGCACCACGACCGGGCCACCTCTCCGCAGCGGCGGGAAGCGCGGACGACCGTTGCCGATCCGGCATCGGGTCCTGATGAATTCTCAGTCAATTATCGGGAAACCCGCCAAGCCGGTCAAACCGGCGGTCCCGCCCGAACGCCCTGTTTTGGGGCGGATCGACCCCGATACGCCTATAATCAACAGGGGGATTCCGGGCTTTCCCCCGACCCGAAACTGTCGGCTTATGCGGCTATACTGCTTGCCCCCAGCCGCTACGGCTTGTTAAATTACAACAATTTACGCGCCATCCACTCTATGTTCTTCAAACATCTCCGGGGTTTTTTTTCCAATGATCTTTCCATCGACCTCGGGACCGCCAATACCCTGATTTATATCCGCGGCCAAGGCATCGTGGTGAACGAGCCCTCGGTGGTGGCCATCCGCGAAGACCGCAACCGCGGCCAGAAAACCATCGCGGCGGTGGGTGCCGCCGCCAAGTCCATGCTGGGCCGCACCCCCGGCAACATCACCGCCATCCGCCCCTTGAAGGACGGCGTCATCGCCGACTTCACCGTCACCGAGAAAATGCTCCAGTACTTCATCCACAAGGTCCACCGGAACAAGCTGTTCCGGCCCAGCCCCAGGGTGTTGGTCTGCGTGCCCTGCGGCTCGACCCAGGTCGAGCGCCGCGCCATCAAGGAATCCGCCGCCGGGGCCGGCGCCCGCGAGGTGTATTTGATCGAGGAACCCATGGCCGCCGCCATCGGCGCGGGCCTGCCGGTGGACGAAGCCCGCGGCTCCATGGTGCTGGACATCGGCGGCGGCACCTCGGAAGTGGCGGTGATCTCCTTGAACGGCATCGTTTATTCGGCCTCGGTGCGCATCGGCGGCGACCGCCTCGACGACGCCATCATGAATTATGTGCGCCGCAACTACGGCACCTTGATCGGCGAGGCCACCGCCGAGCGCATCAAGCACGAAATCGGCGCGGCCTACCCCGGCAGCGAAGTGCGGGAAATCGAAGTGAAAGGCCGCAACCTCTCGGAAGGCGTGCCGCGCAGCTTCGTCCTCAACAGCAACGAAATCCTGGAAGCCATCCAGGAACCCCTGCAAGGCATCGTCGGCGCGGTCAAGGTCGCGCTGGAACAAACCCCGCCGGAACTCGGGGCCGACGTGGCCGACCGCGGCATCTATATCACCGGCGGCGGCGCCCTGCTCAAGGACATCGACCGCCTGATCGCCGAGGAAACCGGCCTCCCCGTGCATATCGCCGAAGACCCCATGACCTGCGTCGCCCGCGGCGGCGGCAAAATCCTGGAACTGCTGGACGAGAAAGGCTCGGCCGTGTTCTCGCTAGAATAATCCCGGCCCTCCAAGGTCGAAGGCGCGGGGCATCCCTCCTCCGACCATCCGCGACACACTTCAAGGGAGTACCCATCTGAACGGACCGTTTGAAGCAGAGGGCCGGCCCAGCAAAAGACTGTTCAGCACCGGCTATTCCCTCAACATCCGGCTGGCCGCTTGCGTGGCGGCGGGCTTGGCGCTGCTGACCCTGGAACAACACGGTACCTGGCAGGGGCTGCGGCTTCCCTTCGCGGCCCTGATCTATCCCTTGCAGCAGGCCGTCAGCTCTCCCGTACACCTGGTCCGTAAGGCCATCGATACCGTTTCCACCTACACCGACCTCGCCGCCGAGAACCAAAGGCTGCGCGACGAGCAACTGGTGCTGAAAACCAAGCTGCTGAAATTCGCCGCCCTGGAACAGGAGAACATACGCCTGCGGGGCTTGCTCGACACCTCGTTCAAGGTGGGCGAGCAAGTCCTGATCGCCGAACTGCTGTCGATCAACCTCGTGCCCTACGAGCATGTGGTGGTGGTCAACAAGGGCAGCCGTTTCGGCGTGCATCCACAGCAGGCGGTGTTCGACGGCAATGGCGTGGTGGGACAGGTGCTGCGGGTCACGCCGCAGACCGCCGAGGTCATGCTCATCACCGATCCCAGCCACGCCATCCCGGTCCAGATCAACCGCAACGGCCTCAGGACCATCGCGCTCGGCACCGGCCAGATCGACCGGCTGGCCCTCCCCTACCTCCCCAGCAACGCCGATGTCCAGGTCGGCGATTTGCTGGTGACTTCGGGCATGGGCGGGGTGTTCCCCCAGGGCTACCCGGTGGCCAAGGTGACGGGGATCGCCCCCCAGAAAAGCCCGTTCGCCAAGATCAGCGCCGTGCCGGTGGCCCAACTGGACCGCAACCGGGAGCTGCTCCTGGTGTGGAGCGATTCCCAGCCCATCCCGAGGATTCCCGAAGCCGTCCCCAATCCGCCCCCGCGCAGCCCGACCGCCGATGCCCGGCCTTAACGTCCGCACCTACGCGGTGATGGGGGCCAGTTTGGTGCTGGCGATGATGTTGCGTATCCTGCCCCTCCCGCACGAATGGTTCATCTTCAACCCGGATTGGATCGCGCTGTGCCTGATCTACTGGACCATGGCCCTGCCGGAACGGGTGGGCGTGGGCACGGCCTGGCTGACGGGGCTGTTCGCCGATGTGCTGACCGGGCGGATGCTGGGCCAGCACGCGGTGGCCTATTCGGTGATCGCCTACCTGAGCCTGCGCTTCTACCGGCGGCTGCGGCTGTATCCCCTGCCCCAGCAATGCCTGTGGGTGCTGGGCTTCCTCCTGGCCGGGCAGGTGCTGGTGTATTGGACCCAGCACATCAAGAACGCCGAGAGCATGACCCGGGCCTATTGGCTGCCGCCCCTGGCCGGGGCCGTGGTCTGGCCCTGGGTGCGGATCGCGCTCCGGCATCTGCGGCGGCGCTACAAGATCGCCTGAAGCGCGGGCGGATGTTTGAATAGCCGCCCCCCAACCCATCGCCCCCTCCCCATGGACCGCGAATTCATCTTCAAGGACAGCTTCCGGGAAAACCGGATGTTCCTGAACCGCATCGTCGCCAGCGTGGTGTTCATGTTGGCCCTGACCCTGGCCCTGGTGGCGCGGTTGATCTATCTGCAAGTGGTCGGCCACGAGCTTTACACCAACCTCTCGCACGACAACCAGGTCAAGATCGCCCCGCTGGCCCCCTCCCGCGGCCTGATCTTCGACCGCAACGGCGAGGTACTGGCCGACAACATCGCCACCTACAGCCTGGAAGTCGTCCCCGAGCAGGTGCCGGACCTCAAGGCCACGCTGGCCGAACTCAAGGCGCTCATCAATATCAGCGACGAGGAGATCGCCCGTTTCCAAACCCAGCGCGGCCAGCGCAAGAGCTTCGAGAGCGTGCCCCTGCGGCTCGAACTCAGCGAGGAGGACATCGCCCGCTTCGCGGTGAAGATGCCGTATTTCCCCGGCGTGGAAATCCGCACCCGGCTGCTCCGGGCCTATCCCTACGCCGATTTGACGGCCCATGCCGTGGGCTACGTGGGCCGCATCAACGAGGCCGAATTGCAGGTGCTGGACCCGGCCCAATACCGCGGCACCTACCATATCGGCAAGACCGGGGTGGAAAAGAGCTACGAGGCCATCCTGCACGGCAAGACCGGCTACGAGGAATATGAAACCAATGTCCAGGGCCGCGCCATCCAGGTCCTGGGCACCACCGACCCCTTGACCGGGGCCGATCTTTATCTGTCGCTGGACATCCGCCTGCAAAAGACCGCCCTCGACGCCCTGGGCGAATACTCGGGGGCGGTGGTCGCCATCGAACCCGCCACCGGCAAGGTGCTGGCGATGGCGAGCAAACCCAGCTTCGACCCCAACCCCTTCATCCACGGCATCGGCAAGGAACTGTACGACAGCCTGCAAAACGACAAGGAACGGCCCTTGTACGACCGGGTCTTGCGCGGCGTCTATCCGCCCGGCTCGACCGTGAAGCCGTTCATGGCCCTGGCCGGGATGGAATACCTGGATTTGAGCCCCGGCAAGAAAAGCTATTGCCCCGGCTATTACAAACTGCCGAATTCCGACCACAAATACCGCGATTGGCGCAAGGGCGGGCATGGGCCGGTGGATATGCGGTTGGCCATCGTCCAATCCTGCGACGTGTATTTCTACGACCTCGCCAACCATATCGGCATCGACCGCTTGCAGGAATACATGAGCCGCTTCGGCTTCGGCAGGCACACCGGCATCGACCTGGAAGGCGAGAAATCCGGCCTGTTCCCTTCCCGCGAATGGAAGAAGAAAAAGCGCAAGACCCAGCAATGGTTCCCCGGCGAAACCCTGATCGCCGGCATCGGCCAGGGTTATGTGCAGGCCACGCCCTTGCAACTGGCCCGCGCCGTGGCGATGTTCGCCAACCAGGGCCATAGCGTGGAACCGCGGCTGGTGGACAGCATCAAAGCCGGCTACGCGGTGGACAGCCCCTACCCCCGCAACCACGAAGAAACCGTGGGCCAGATCGACCGCAAACGCTGGCAAGTCGTCACCGACGCCATGATCGACGTGGTGCATAGCCAGCGGGGCACGGCCAAGGGCATCGCGCCGGGGCTGCGCTACCACATGGCCGGCAAGACCGGCACCGCCCAGGTCTTCACCGTGGGCCAAGGCCAGGACTATAAAAAAATGAACATCACCCAGGAAATGCGCGACCACGCTTGGTTCGTGGCCTTCGCCCCGGCGGAGAATCCGCGCATCGCCGTCGCCGTGATCGCCGAGCATGGCGGCCATGGCGGCTCGGTGGCCGCGCCCATCGCCCGCGCGGTCATGGATCAATACCTCAACGAACGGCCATGAACGATATCCTTCCCGAGTTGCGCCTGGGTCCGGCCCGGCGCGGCACCTCGCCCCTGGGCCGGCTCCATATCGACCTGCCCTTGATGGGTGGCCTCGGGATGCTGGCGGCGCTGGCGATGGTGATCCTGTATTCCTCGTCCGGGCAAAGCCTGGAAGTGCTGCTGCGGCAGGCGGCGCGGCTGGCGCTGGCCACCGGCATCATGCTGGCCGTCGCCCAAATCCATCCGCGCCACCTGAAATTCCACAGCCCGGCCTTGTACCTGGTGGGCGTGGCGCTGCTGGCCCTGGTGTTGCTGATGGGCAAGATCAGCATGGGGGCGCAGCGCTGGCTGGATTTGGGCGTGGTCAGGTTCCAACCCTCGGAGCTGACCAAGCTCTCGACCCCGATGATGGTCGCCTGGTACCTGTCGAACCAAGCCCCGCCGCCCAATCTCAAGCACCTCTTGGCGGCGGGCTGCCTGATCCTGCTGCCCACCCTCATGATCGCCAAACAACCGGACCTCGGCACCGCCGTCCTGGTGGGGACGGCGGGGGCCGCCGTGGTGTTCCTGGCCGGGCTGCCCTGGATTTATCTCCTGGGGCTGGCCGCCCTGGGCGGGAGCCTGCTGCCCGTGGTCTGGCATTTCATGCACGGCTACCAGCGCGACCGGGTGCTGACCTTCCTCAACCCGGAGGCCGACCCCTTGGGCCGCGGCTACCACATCATCCAATCCAAGATCGCCATCGGCTCGGGCGGGGTCTATGGCAAGGGCTGGCTGCACGGCACCCAGGCCCATTTGGAATTCCTGCCGGAGCGCTCCACCGATTTCATCTTCGCCGTGTTCGCCGAGGAATTCGGGCTATTGGGCTGCGCGGGGCTGCTGGCGATCTACCTGTTCATCATCGGGCGTTGCCTTTTCATCGTGATGCAGGCCCAGGACCGCTATAGCCGTTATCTGGCGGGGGCTTTGACCCTGACTTTCTTCGTCTATGTGTTCGTGAACATCGGCATGGTGATCGGCATCCTGCCGGTGGTGGGCGTGCCCCTGCCCTTGGTGAGCTATGGCGGCACCTCGATGGTGACTTTGCTGGCGGGCTTCGGGATGCTGATGTCGATCCAGACCCACCAGCGGCGCAACGGGGGCTGAAGCCAGGATGGGCACGTTCATCCCTCCCGCCCGAACTCCACCATCCCCCGGATCAACTGCGCCAGCGACCGCGCCTCCATCTTGTGCATGAGGTTCTCGCGGTGCTTTTCGATGGTCCGCTCGCTGAGCCCGAATTCCAGGGCGATGGCCTTGCTCGGTTCGCCCCGCACCATGCGGTCCAGCACCTCGCGCTCGCGCTGGGTGAGCAGGGCCAGCCGCTGCCGGAACGCGGCGCATTCCACGGCCCGCGCCCGCCGTTCCCGATCCTCGCGCAGGGCGTCCTGGATGCGGTCCAGCATCTGCTGGTGGGTCACCGGCTTCTCCAGGAAATCGAACGCGCCCGACTTCATGGCCTGCACCGCCATCCACACCTCGGCGTGGCCGGTGATGACGATGACCGGCAGGCACAAGCCCAACTCCCGCAGCCGCTCCAACAAACGCAAACCGCCCATCCCCGGCATCCGCACATCCAGCAACAAGCAACCCGGCCTATCGTCCCGGTAGGCCGCCAGGAAATCCTCCGCCGACACGAACGCCTCGACCGGCAAGCCCACCGATTCGATCAACCATTTGAACGACTGCCGCATGTCCTGGTCGTCGTCCACCACGAACACCGTGTCATCAGCCATGCCCCGCCCCACCCTCGCCCGTCGGCAAGACCAGCTTGAACACCGCCCCCGCGTCCGGGACCGAGTCCGCCACGATACGCCCGCCATGCGCCTCGGCGATGGTGCGGCAGATCGACAAGCCCAGGCCGATGCCCTTGGCCTTGGTGCTGACGAAAGGTTCGAACATCGTCCCGGCCAAATCCTCCGAAAACCCCGGCCCGGTATCGGCCACGGCGATTTCGATTTCCGTGGGCGACACCGGCCCGGCACCGAGGGTGAGCCGGCGGCGTTCGGGCGGGACGGCTTCCATCGCCTCCATGGCGTTGAGCATCAGGTTCAGCAGCACCTGCTGCAAATGCACGCGCTGGCCCCAGACCGGCGGCAGGGCGGTGGGAAGATGCCGGACCACGGCGATCTTGCGCCGGGCCAATTCCTGGCGGGCCACGGCCAGGGCGGCATCCACCACGGCCTCGACCGCCACCCATTCGCGGCCCGTCTCGCGCCGCCGGACCAAATCGCGGATGCCATGCACCACCTCGGCGGCGCGTTGCGACAGGCGCAAGGTCTCGTCGATGGCTTCGGCCAGGCGGGGATGGTCCTCGAACACGGCGTGGAACCGGAGCTTGGCCCCGCCCAGGTAATTGGCGATGGCCCCCAGGGGTTGGTTGAGTTCATGGGCCATGGTCGCGGCCAATTCGCCCGCCACGGTGAGGCGATGCACATGCAGCAATTCGAGCCGCTGTTGTTGCAGACGGTCCTCCAAAGCCTTGCGCTCGCTGATATCGCGCAGGATGCCGGTGAAATGGAGGCCGCCGCCATCGAAACCGCCGACGGCGATTTCCACCGGGAACACCGAGCCGTCCTTGCGCAAGCCCGACAATTCGCGCCCGCAGGAAAGGCTGCGGTTGGGGCTGGACATCCGGGTCTTGGCGAGCAAGGCGTCGTGCGCCTCCCGTAGCGGCGTGGGCATGAGCTGGTTGACGTTGCGCCCGAGCAATTCATCGACCGTATAGCCGAACATCTGGGCGGCGGCGGGATTGCACAGTTCGATCGCCCCCTGGCCGTCGATGGTGACGATGCCTTCCACGGCGGTGTCGAGGATGGCCCGCAACCGGGCCTCGTTGCGCCTGAGCTTTTCCTCCAACACCCGCCGCCCGGCGGCCTCGGCCTCCAGATGGGCGACGGCTTCGCGGTGGCAGGCGATTTCGCGCTCCAGCCGGGCGTTGATCCGCGCCAACTCGGCGGGGCTGGGCAGGTACAAAGCCCGGCGCAGCACCGGCCACAACAAAATGGCGGTCCCCACCGACACCGCCGCCGTCACCGCCTTCAAGATGCCCTGCACGGCGTAATCGGGATGCCACAGCACCCAGATATCGAAGAAATGGGTGGTGCCGCAGGCCAGGATGAAGCTGGCGAACAGGATGAACATCCAACGGTAGACCAGATCGGTGCGCCGCCGCACGAAGAAGGCCAACCCGAACGGGATCGAATAATAGGCCAGGCCGATCAGGGCGTCGGAAACCACATGCAGTTCGATCAAGCCCCGGCTCCAGATCAAGCAATTGCCATGGGGTATGAAATCCCCGCGCGCGAACCAGGAGAGGAGGGTTTGGGACATGGTGCGCTCTCCGTTCAAGGAAGCCCAAGGCGATGGCATCAATCATAGACCGGCGGACCGTGGCGTTGGCGGCGGCGCGGCATGAAACCACGCGGCTCCACCGAATTGCCCCCGCCGCCTAGGCTCTAGTATGCTTCCCGGTTTCCATCCCCCGACCGAATCCCGACGTATGGACGACACCTACCAGCCCTCCGAGATCGAAGAAGCCACCCAGAAGCGCTGGGAAACGCAAGGCGTGTTCCGCGCCGTGGAAGACCCCAGCAAAGAAAAATACTACTGCCTGTCGATGTTCCCCTATCCCAGCGGGCGGCTGCACATGGGCCACGTCAGGAACTACACCATCGGCGATGTGATGTCGCGCTACCAACGGATGCGCGGCAAGAACGTCCTGCAACCCATGGGCTGGGACGCCTTCGGCCTGCCCGCCGAGAACGCCGCCATGGCGAAAGGCGTGCCGCCGGGCGATTGGACCTTGGACAACATCGCCTACATGAAAGACCAGCTCAAACGCTTGGGCTTCGGCTACGACTGGGAACGGGAAGTCGCCACCTGCAAGCCGGAGTATTACCGCTGGGAGCAATGGTTCTTCCTGCGCCTGTTGGAGAAGGGGCTGGTCTATAAGAAAACCTCGCCGGTCAACTGGTGCCCGCACGACGCCACCGTGCTGGCCAACGAGCAGGTCATCGAGGGCTGCTGCTGGCGCTGCGACACCCCCGTGGTCCGCAAGGAAATCTCGCAGTGGTTCATGAAGATCACCGCCTACGCCGAGGAACTGCTGGCCGAGTTGGATGGCATGACCGGCTGGCCGGAACAGGTCCGCACCATGCAGGCCAATTGGATCGGCAAGAGCTATGGCGTGCGTTTCGCCTTCCCCTACACCCTGGACGGCAAGGACGAACTGCTGTGGGTCTACACCACCCGCGCCGACACCCTCATGGGCGTGACCTTCTGCGCCGTGGCCCCGGAACACCCCTTGGCGACCCATGCCGCGAAGGACAACCCCGAACTCGCCGCCTTCATCCAGGAATGCGCCCAGAGCGGCACCGCCGAGGCCGACATGGCGACCATGGAGAAGAAGGGCATGGCGACTGGCATCAATGTCACCCATCCCATCACGGGCGAAGCCGTGCCGGTCTGGGTCGGCAATTACGTCCTGATGGGCTACGGCGAAGGCGCGGTGATGGCGGTCCCGGCCCACGACGAGCGCGATTTCCATTTCGCCCACAAGTACGGCCTGCCGATCCAGCAGGTCATCGGGCACAAGGACGGCGGCGCGGAATTCAACGTCGAGGCTTGGCAGGATTGGTACGGCGATAAATCCGTGGCTGTTTGCGTCAATTCCGGCCCCTACGACGGCCTCGCCTACAACGAAGCGGTGGACGCTATCGCCGCCGACCTCAAGGCCAAAGGCTTGGGCGAGAAGCAAGTGAACTTCCGCCTGCGCGACTGGGGCGTCTCCCGCCAGCGCTATTGGGGCTGCCCGGTGCCGGTCATCTATTGCGACGACTGCGGCACGGTGCCGGTCCCGGACGACCAACTGCCGGTGGAACTGCCCAAGGGCGTGGAGATTACCGGCATCGGCTCGCCCCTGGCCCGGCTGGAATCCTTCGTCCACGTCGATTGCCCGAAGTGCGGCAAACCCGCCCGGCGCGAAACCGACACCTTCGACACCTTCATGGAATCGTCCTGGTATTTCGCCCGCTACGCCTGCGCCGACAATGGCGAGGCCATGCTCGACGAGCGGGCCAATTATTGGCTGCCGGTGGACCAATACATCGGCGGCATCGAACACGCCATCCTGCACCTGCTGTATTCGCGCTTCTATCACAAACTGCTGCGCGACGCCGGGCTGGTGCAATGCGACGAACCCTTCGCCAACCTGTTGACCCAAGGCATGGTCGTGGCCCCGACCTTCTACCGTGAAGAACACGGCAAGAAAGCCTATGTCGGCCCGACCGAGGTCGATGTCAGCACCGACGACAAAGGCCGCATCACCGGGGCCACGCTGAAAGCCGACGGCGCTCCCGTCCTGGTCGGCGGCACCGAGAAGATGTCGAAATCCAAGAACAACGGCGTCGATCCCGAGCATCTGGTCCAGCGCTACGGCGCGGACACCGTGCGCCTGTTCACCATGTTCGCGGCCCCGCCCGAGCAATCGCTGGAATGGTCGGATTCCGGGGTGGAAGGCGCGTACCGCTTCTTGCGGCGCTTGTGGCGGCAGGTCGCGGCCCATGTCAACGAAGGCCCGGCCCCGGCTTTGGACCAAACCACGCTGGACGAAGGCCAAAAAACCCTGCGCCGCCAAGTCCACGAAACCCTGCGCAAAGTCACCGACGACATGGGGCGGCGTTTCACCTTCAACACCGCCATCGCGGCCAATATGGAACTCCTGAACGCGCTCGCCAAATTCGAGGATTCGAGCCCGCAAGGCCGCGCCCTGCGCCAGGAAGCCCTGGAACTGGTGGCGCTGATGCTCGCGCCCATCGTGCCGCATATCGCCGAACATCTGTGGGCCGAACTCGGCCACGCCGACACCATCGCCACCGCGCCCTGGCCGCAATGGGATGATTCCGCCCTGGTCCAGGACAGCCTCGAATACGTGGTCCAGGTCAACGGCAAGCTGCGCGGCAAGATCACCGTGGCGGTGGACGCGCCGAACGAAGCCATCCAAGCCGCCGCCCTGGCCGACGCCAACGTCCAGCGCTTCACCGAGGGCAAGCCGCCCAAGAAGGTCGTGGTGGTCCCGAAGAAGCTGGTCAACATCGTGGTATAGGCCCATGGCACGACGGCTCCGCCTCGCCGCTCCGCTCTCCGCCGCCCTGGCGCTGGCCGCTTGCGGCTGGCACCTGCGCGGCGAAATGCCGGGCACCAAGCTCGAAAACACGCTCTACCTCTCCGGCATCACCAACAAGAACCCGTTCTATGGCGACTTCAACCAGACGCTGAACAACCTCGGCGGCGCGTTGGCCCCGACGCCGGGACTCGCCAGCGCGGTCGTCCATATCACCTCGGCCGCCCACACCCGCCGCCCCATCACCCTGAGCCAGCAAGGCCGCGCCAACACCTTCGACCTGACCTACCGGGTCGTCTACGATGTCCGCAGCCCCAAGGGCGAAATCCTGATCCCGCAACAGGAACTCGAAATCCGCCGCGACTACTTCAACGACCAGACCACGCCGCTGGGCCAGGGCTACGAAGAAGACATGTACCGCCAGGAAATGCAGAAGGAAGCCGCCCGGACCCTGCTGCGGCAGGTGTCCTACACCCTCCGGCAGCAGCGCAAAACGGCGAACCCGACGTGAAACTCTATCCCGAACAGTTGGAGGAACACCTCAAGCGCAAGCTGCTGCCGATCTACCTCCTGAGCGGCGACGAGCCCCTGCAATTGACCGAGGCCGCCGACGCCCTGCGCCAAGCCGCCAAGGCCCAGGGCTATGCCGACCGGGAATTGTTCTACGCCGACGCCGGTTTCGATTGGGCCTTGCTGCGGGAGGCCACCGACGCCTTTTCCTTGTTCGGCGAGCGGCGCTTGCTCGACCTCCGCATCCCCGCCAAACCGGACAAGAACGCCAGCGCCGCCCTGCTGCGCTACGCCGAGCGCCCGCCGGAAGACGCCATCCTGGTCGTCAGCACCGCCAAGCTGGCCGCCGCCGACCAGAAGGCCAAGTGGTGCCAAGCCATCGACAAGATCGGCGCGGTGATGCAGGTCTGGCCGTTGGAAGGCGAAAAACTCCTGCGCTGGCTGGACCGCCGCCTCAGTACGCGGGGACTCTTGGCCGACCACTCCGGGCTGCGCCTCATCGCCGTCCGCACCGAGGGCAACCTGCTCGCCGCCGCCCAGGAAATCGAGAAACTGCACATCCTGCATGGCCGGGGCAAGCTGACCGACGAGCAGATCGTCCAGGCGGTGGCGAACAGCGCCCGCTACGATGTGTTCGACCTGGCCGAGGAAGTCCTGCGCGGACAGGCCGGAAAAGCCTACCGGGTGCTGATGGGGCTCAAGGCCGAAGGCGTGGCCCCCGCCGTGGCGCTGTGGGCGCTGGGCCGGGATATCCGTCTGGTCGCGGCCCTGCTGCGGGAAGTCGCGGGCGGAACTTCCCAGGACTCGGCCTATGCCAAGCTCAAGGTCTGGGACAACCGCAAGGAAACCCTGGGACTGGCCCTGCGGCGGCTGGACCGGAACACGGTGCATCGCGCCTTGTTGTTGGCGGCGGAGGCCGACCGGGTCATCAAGGGCGCTGGCGTGGGGGAGGCCTGGGAGGCATTGTTGGCGGTGTGCCTGTGTGTGGCGGCCCCGCCTGGGAAAGCGGTTTCGGATCGGCTCCACTCATAATCCGGCATAGGAGTTAATTCCATGGGGCACATATTCATCGCAGGCAGCCATCGGGCTTCGTATCGCGGCTTTGGAAACCAATGGATGGTCCGTTCCAGAGGAAAACCTATGACGCCTCGTCGAGCGCGGCGAATCAAACTGCCCCGGATTTCCAGCACAACGACATCCGTATACCCTTGAATCCATCGAGCAATAATCCCACCCTCCAGCCATGACCGAATCCATCCAAACCTATATCGAAACCATCGGCCACAACGCCCGCGCCGCTTCCCGCCTGATCGGCCGGGCCGAAACCGCCGCCAAGAACCGCGCCCTCATCGCCATCGCCGCCACCTTGGAAGCCGAAGCCGGGTTCCTCATCGCCGAGAACCAAAAAGACCTCGCCGCGGGCCGCCGGAACGGCCTCGACAGCGCCATGCTCGACCGCCTCGACATCAACGAAAAGCGCGTCAAAACCATGGCCGAGGGCCTCCGCGAAATCGCCGCCCTGCCCGACCCGGTGGGCGAAATCACCGGACTGACCTACCGGCCTTCCGGCATCCAGGTCGGGAAAATGCGGGTGCCGCTGGGCGTCATCGGCATCATCTACGAATCGCGCCCCAACGTCACCGCCGACGCCGCCGCGCTCTGCCTCAAATCCGGCAACGCCTGCATCCTGCGCGGCGGCTCCGAGGCCATCCATTCCAACAAGGCCATCGCCGCCTGCATCCGCCAAGGGCTGGAAACCGCCGGGCTTCCCGCCGACGCCGTGCAACTGATCGAAACCACCGACCGGGCCGCCGTGGGCGCGATGCTGCGGCTGGAACACGCCATCGACGTGATCGTGCCGCGTGGCGGCAAGGGCTTGATCCAGCGCATCATGGAGGAATCCCGCATCCCCATCCTCAAGCACCTGGACGGCATCTGCCATGTCTACATCGACGACCGCTGCGACCCCGACAAGGCCATCAGGATCGCCCTGAACGCCAAAACCCAGCGCTATGGCGTCTGCAACGCCATGGAAACCCTGCTCATCGCCGAGGGCGTCGCGCCCAGCCTGCTGCCGGCACTGGCCGCGGAATTGCGCGGGAAAGGCGTGGAACTGCGCGGCTGCCCGCGCACCCGCGGGCTGATCGAGGACTGCATCCCGGCGACGGAGGAAGATTGGGACACCGAATACCTCGCGCCCATCCTCTCGATCCGGGTGGTGGCGGATTTAGACGCGGCGATGGACCACATCGCCCGCCATAGCTCCCGGCACACCGAGGCCATCGTCACCGAGGACTATGGCCGCGCCCGCCGCTTCCTGCGGGAAGTGGATTCGAGTTCGGTGATGGTGAACGCCTCGACCCGCTTCGCCGACGGCTTCGAGTACGGCCTGGGCGCGGAGATCGGCATTTCCACCGACAAGTTGCACGCCCGGGGGCCGGTGGGCTTGGAGGGGTTGACCACGCTGAAGTTCGTGGTGCTGGGCGACGGCCACGTCCGGGCCTGAGCCGCGCTCAATGGAACAGGTAGCGGATGCCGGTTTCGGCCTTCCAGCCCATCCGCTCGTCGCGCCCGATGCCGAACAGATGGTCGCCGCCCCGCATCCAGAGTTCCACCCCCGGCGCGACCACCTTGCCGACCTCGCCCTCCAGGAACAGGCTGGCCTGGTCGCTTTCCTCGTGGTTGAGCGCGACGCCGGGGGTCAACAGCAGCCAATAGCCGCCGGGGAAGTTATACAGCCCGCCCGATTGGATCAAGGATTCGCTGATCGGCGGTTTGTCCCGGCCATCGCCGAAGGAGCCGGTGTATTTGTACATGGCCCACACCAGCAGCCGCCGATTGGGCCAATAGGTCAGGGCCATGTTGGGCACGACCTGGTTCCAACCCGCCCCCAGCGTCCCATGGCTGGCGGTGTCGAACCACAGGTCCACCCCGGTGATCCAGGCCATGGATTCGCCGAAGGTGAGCTTGTTCCGCCCGCCCATGGCTATGTCGCCGATCCCGGATTGGGTGCCGGTGGTTTCGTCGCCACCGAAGGCCACCGGCAGTTGCACCCCGACCGCCATTTTTTCGTTGAACGCGTAATCGCCCCGGAAATACAACTGGTTCAGATACTCCCCGGCGGGCAGGTCCAGGTATTCGTAGCGGAGTTCGAGGCGGCTGACCATTTCCTGGGGATTGGAGCCTTTGGTCCGCCGGTTGTCCGGGGATTCGTCGGCCAGCGCGGAAAGCGGCGGGCCCGACCAACCCAACAGCGTAGCGACACACCCCACACGGATGAGTTTCATGGCATTCCCCCCTATTAATATCGCGAATGATTTAGTTAGGCATGGAACTATAGATTAACCAGGCCCACGCGGAAATTTGCCGCCCCACCCATCCCAGCCTTTGCGAACCCCCCATGATCGGCATCTACGGCGGCACTTTCGACCCCATCCATTACGGCCACCTCCGCACCGCGCTGGAAGCCAAGGAAATCCTGGGCCTGGACCAGATCCGCCTGGTACCCTGCCAAATCCCGCCGCACCGGGACACGCCGGGCGCGACCCCGGCGCAGCGCCTCGCCCTGCTGGAAGCCGCGCTCGCCGACGCCGAACCTGGCTTCCGCATCGATACCCGCGAACTGGAACGGCCCGGCCCCTCGTACATGGTCGATACCCTGGCCTCGATCCGGGCCGAGATCGGGGCCGGGAAACCCTTGTGCCTGATCCTCGGGCTGGACGCTTTCCTCCAACTGCACCGCTGGCACCGCTGGCGGGATTTGCCCGGCCTCGCCCATATCGCGGTGATGCGGCGGCCCGGCGCCGAACCCGATTTCCCCGGCGAACTGCGGGCCTGGCTGGACCAACGCCTCGTGCCAGAACCCAGGCCGCTCAGGGAGCGGGCTTGTGGCGGAGTCCATTTCATCGAGGTCTCGCAATTGGAGATTTCGGCGACCCGCATCCGCGCCGCCCTCGCCCAAGGACTGAGCGCCCGTTATTTGCTGCCCGACGCGGTGCTGCGCTCGATCCAGACGCTGGGACTCTACCGGCCCCCCGCCCCTTAAACCGGGCGGGCGGCATCCACCCCCGCGGGTTCCAAGCCCCCGATAGCGCTTGTGCAATTCCACCATCCCGCCGTGCCCGCGCCTCCCGCCGGGCGGCGGACCACTGATTCCATTGGGATTTTTTATTCCGGGGCGGACGGCACGCCTTCTGCTAACCTCGATCCGCACACCCCTTGGGTGTGTCGTTTGTTCATGCTTGCCGGTCCAGGCTTCCCCCAGCTTGGACCGGCTTTTTTTGGCGCGGGCCTCCCGGCCCACGAGTTCGATTCCACTCCCAGGAGGAAAGCCCATGCCCCGGCAATGCCATCGCTTCCATTCCCTGCCCGCCCTCGTCGGACTCTGCGCGAGCCTGGCCTGGCCCGGCGCGGGCTGGTCCCAAACAGCCCGGAAACCCGCCCTGGGCACTCCGCTGGGCGCGCAGATCGGCCTCAGCATCGGGGTTCCCGCCTACAACCCGGACACCGACACCTACGACGCCCCGGTCACCCTTCACAACCGTAGCGCCAAGAAAACCTTCCACGGGGCGATCAACCTGGTGGTCGGCCCCATCGAGCCGGCCGGGATCAGCCTGGCCAACGCCAGCGGCACCACGGCGGGCGGCAAACCCTACCTGCTCATCGTCCTGCCGGATCATGGCTTGGCCCCGCACCAACGGGTCAAGGGCAACAGCCTCAGCTTCGCCAACCCGGACGACGCCCATTTCAAATTCCAGCGCAAGCTGTATGGCTACCCCGGCACCAAGCGGCCCACGGCGGTGCCCGGTCCCGACCAGAACCCCGCCCTCGGCGACACCGTCACCCTGGACGGCTCCGGCTCCAGCGACCCCAGGGGATTGCCCTTGCGCTATTCCTGGTCGATCGCCGCCGCGCCCACCGGCAGCACGGCCAGCCTCAGCGACCCGGCCAGCGCCCAGCCCAGCCTGACCCCGGACCAGCCCGGCAACTACCAAATCCAGTTGCTGGTCACCGCCGGCAACGCCGCCAGCGACCCCGCCAACCTGACGCTGACCGTCGCCAACCCGCCGCCCGTGGCCGATGCCGGGGGCGACCAAACCGCCGGCGTCGGCGACACCGTCTACCTGGACGGCTCGGCCTCCTACGATGCCGAGGACGCGGACCTGAGCTACCGCTGGTCCTTGGTCCAGGCACCCCAGGGCAGCCAAGCCACCCTGGCCGACGCCGACACCGATTCGCCCAGCTTCTTGGCCGACCAGGCCGGCACCTACCAAGTCCAACTCGTCGTCAACAATGGCGTCGTGGATAGCGCCCCGGCCCTCGCCAATATCGTGGCTTCGGCCCAGGCGGACACGCCCCCGGTGGCGGACGCCGGCTTCGACCAAACCGCCGCGACCGGCGATACCGTCTATCTGGACGGCTCGGCCTCCTACGATCCCGAGGGCGCGGACCTCGACTACCGCTGGACCTTCACCCAAAAGCCCCAGGGCAGCCAAGCCACCCTGGCCGATGCCGACACCGATTCGCCCAGCTTCGTGGCCGACCAGGCCGGCACCTACCAAGTCCAGCTCATCGTCAACGACGGCACCCACGACAGCGCCCCGGCCACCAGCCGGATCACGGTGGCCGCGCCCTGACGCCCCGCTTGACAGGGCCGGGCGGAAACCGGAACCTGCCGTCCCTTCAACCCAGAGGAACCCAAGCCATGACCACGGAAACAACCTACACCGAGGCGCAAATCAGCGAGCGCCTCGCCCAGGAGCTACCGCACTGGTATTACGAAAACGGCTGGATCCGGCGCAAATACCGCACCAGCGGCTGGAAGGCCAGCTTGATGGTGGTGAACACGGTCGGGCATCTGGCGGAAGCCGCCTGGCACCACCCGGACCTCACCGTGTCCTATGCCTTCGTGATCGTGAAACTGACGACCCATTCGGCCAAGGGCATCACCGACAAGGATTTCGCCCTGGCCCGCCAGATCGAGGCGGTGGTGCAATGGAAGCCGCGGGAAGAGAGTGGCGGGGTTTTGGAAGGGACGCCGGACGACCCCCGCTTCAAATATCTGAAATACGATTGAGCCGGCTCACAGCGCCTTGAGGAATTGCCGCGCTTCCTGCTGCAAGCGGCCACGCTGGAACAACAGCTTCCACCGTGCCCCGCCGCACTGCCGCCACAACACCGCCGAGCGCACCCCCGCCAGCAGCAGGGCGCGGATTTTGTCGGCGTTCTCGCCCTCGGCCAGGAACCTTTGCTCCCCGGCCACCAAGACCCTGGGCCGCAACTGGCTCAGGGTGCGCGAATAGGCCTCGGCCAGGATTTTCAAGACGCCTTCGTCCAGCACGCCCACGGCCTCCGCCCGTTCCGCCGCCCGGTGCACCGATACCCCGATGGCCTCGACCATCGAAGGCTCCTTCATCAGGGCGCGTTCCAGGAACAGCAGGGTCGAGGCGTAGCGGGCCTGTTCCGGGTTGGCCTGCTCCGGTCCGGACAATTGGTTATCCAGGCACCGGAGGCCCAGGCGGACGCCCTCCAACCCCCCGTAGACATCCAGCACATCGTCGGCGTCGATCTTCAAGGTGCTGGCGATGCTGGCCCGCATGGGTTCCTGCTCCGCCGCGCCCTTCTTGGCGATCTGCTGGACGAGGCAGGCCGCCTGGGACAGGCCGGCCAGGGCGATGACTTGGTTGGGGAGGGTTTTGATCATAGGGATGTCCGGGCAACGGGAAGGGCGGTCTCAGGGGCGGAGGCGATTGTATTTCAGCGCCTTGCCCTTGGCTAAGGCCACCGGGTATTTCGCGGCGTTCAGGGCCAGCTTGTCGCGGACCGCCGCCTCCAGGTCGACCCCCAGCAGGTCGGCCAGCCGCAGCAGATAAATCTGCACATCGGCGATTTCCTCCCGCACGGCCCGGAAATCCTCGGGCCGCTCCGCCAAGCGGCGCGATTCCTCCTCGGTGAGCCATTGGAAATTCTCCAATAGCTCCGCCGCTTCCACCGCCAGGGCGGTCGCGATATTCTTGGGACTGTGGAAGCGGTTCCAGTCCCGCTCCTCGGCAAACTCCCGGAGGCTCTTCTGAATCGCATCGACATTCATGATAGCGGCCCTCCCTCGACAGGTCTTTCTGATTGATTCGGAAATAAGCGAAAATAACCGATATAAGAACGAGTGGCAGCGGCTTCCCGCCAGCCGCCACGGACCATAAACAATCGCTCGCGAGGGTACAAGCCTATGGATAATTTACAGCAAAGCCTACAACGCACGATTCGCGCCCTGGAAGCCCTGAGCGAAAAGAATCCGCCCCAAGTGGAGCGGGTGGAAGAATTGCTCGACCAGCTGTTCCAGCAAAAGATCGATCTCGCCAACCTCAACACCAACCAGGCGGCGACCCCCTACCAACAGGCCCACCAAGCCATGGGGTTGGCCGCCTCCCGCTGCGAAAAAGCCGCCAAGGACCCCGGCCAGATCAAGGAAGCGCTCCCCGCCGTCACCGACGCTATCGGCAAGCTCACCAAGCTGCTCAACCACGTCCTGACCTGACCCCGCTTCCGCCGCGCCGCCCAAGGCGCGGCCCCTCCCGCCCGTCCCCGTGCCCCGGCGGCGGGGCCAAGCTTACGGCATGGCCTTCCGAGGAATTGCACCATGCTCCCCCCGCCCACCGCGCCGGGCTCCGCCGCCCGCCCCCAGCACCCGCCATACCGCTGCCCGCCCCTGGACCCCCAGACCCAGGCCCGCCTCCGGCAGCGGGTCCAGCCTTGCCATCTGAGCCGGCGGCTCGGCATCGAACAGGATTGCGAGGCGCGGGTGTTCGGCCAGGGCCGGACCTGGTTCCATATCGAGAACTGGTATTCGGCGCATGGGCTGATGCGCCACGCCCTGCGGCTGCTGGGACTCCACCGGCGGGGCCGGGCCAACGCCCGTCGCATCGCCGTCCGCCACAACGACTTCCACCTGTCGCGCCTGCCCCAAGCCTTCGAGGGCTACACCCTGCTGCATATCAGCGACCCGCACCTGGACCTGCGCGGCGATTTCCCGGACGCGCTGATCGACGCCCTGGGCCGGGCGGGCCGGTACGACCTCTGCGTCCTGACCGGCGATTACCGCGCCCGCACCTTCGGTCCCTACCAGGGCGCGCTCGCCGCCATGGCGCGGGTGGTGCCGCATATCCATAGCCCCATCTACGGCATCCTCGGCAACCACGACACCATCCGCATGGTGCCGGGCCTGGAGGATTTGGGAATACACATGCTGCTGAACGAAGCGGTGGCCGTGCGGCGGGACGGGGCGGCGATCTATCTGGCCGGCATCGACGACCCGCATTATTACCGGGCCGACAACCTGGAAAAGGCGGTCGAGGGCATCCCGGAGGACGCCGTGTCGATCCTGCTCTCGCATTCGCCGGAAATGTACCGCCACGCCGCCTACGCCGGCTGCGACGCCATGTTGAGCGGCCACACCCATGGCGGGCAAATCTGCCTGCCGGGCGGTATCGCCCTGCTGCTGAACGCGAACGCGCCGCGCCGGTTCTGCCAGGGGCCTTGGCGCTACCGGGATTTGCGGGGTTATACCTCGGCGGGGAGCGGGGCGAGCATCGTGGATGTGCGCCTGAATTGCCCGCCGGAAATCACCCTGCACCGGCTGCGGCGGGCATGAGCGGGACTCAGTGCGGCTGTTCCCGGATGCGCAACCAAAACAACAGGCGCGACAAGGCCAGTTCCAACACCAGGAACGCCAGCACCACCCCGGCGATATAGCCCGGCTCCAACCCAAGTTCGGCCCGCGCCACGAGCAGGGGAAACAAAGATTCCGGCACCTGGTCCAATCCCAAAGCCATGCCGCTGGACGACACCCCGAGCCGGCGCTTGAGGAAACTGGAGCAAAGATCGCCCAGCATGGCCGCGCCGCCCATCGACACCCCCAAGCCCGGCGGCAGGCCCATGGCCCAAGCGGCGCACGCGGTGGCCGGCAGGGCAGCGACCACGCCACGCCAAGTCTTGGACGGACCCAACAGCGGACGGCCATCGAAATAGCGTGACCCACCATCCACCGGCCAATCGTAGCGGGCTTGCAGGGCCTTGCGCAGCAAGATCGGCGCACCGTTGGCCACGACCAGCAAAAACAGCAGCTTCAATGTCAAAACCATGGCTTTTCCTTGATGATCCGTCATCGTCGGCGCATTATCCCGGACCCGGAAACCACGGCAAAGCCGGCCGGCCACGCCGGACACCGGGCGGTTCGATGGCCTCCGTCCACCCCGATGCCAGGGCGGCGTATTGCCGCCCGTCTTGGGATAGCCAGGCGGGTGGCAAGCTACTACAATCCGATACAAATTCGGTCCGCTACCTTCCCCGCGACCCCATTGAATTCGCTAAACTTAAAAGGCAGACGGAGGTCACAAAAGCTTGCCAGTTCCTTTGCAAGCAACGCCCCATGAACCTAACATCGCGCCACGATATTATTTTCGCCACATCCGCTTTCTCCGCCAACAAGATATAAAACCATGAGCAATTCCAACCCCGCATTCCTGGTCGATGGTATTACCACCATCGCCATCCATAACGACGTGGCCCGTATCCAGTTCATGCAGTTGGACCAGCAAGGCAAACCCTTGGATACCGTGCGCCTGCTGGTACCCACCGGCCAAGCCCAGCAAATACACCTGGCGATAGGGCAATTGGCCGGCCTGAACCCCACCCCCTCGGCGCAAACCGACAAAGCCGAGGAAGCGCCGGCCAAAAAGGACGAGCGCTCCGGTAGCCGGTTCGCACAAAAGCAAGACGCCCCGAAACCCTGGAAACCTTAAATCCAGGCACGATATTCCCAACCGATATACAAGGCATATACAAGGCCGGATTCTCCGGGGTCCGGGCCACCGGGCCGGGACGGCGCATCGCCCCCGGCCCCCGGTGCCGCCACGATGGCGGGGCGCGCCCCCGTCACATCACCCGCATCGCCACCATACTGATATCGTCCTCGAACGCGGCTTTGCCACAAAAGCCACGCAATTCCTCCAATAAGGACCGGACCAACTGTCCGGGGGCCAAATCCCCATAAGCCCCGATCCAGCGGCATAAACGCCCGGCCCCGAAGAACTCCCCCTGCTCGTCGCGGGACTCGACCACCCCGTCGGTGTAGAGCAGCAAGCAATCCCCCGGCTCCAGCACCAAACCATTCTCCTCGAAGCCCGGTTCGCGCTTGACGCCCAGGATCAAGCCATCGGCATCCAGTTCGACACAGCCCGTCCCCGCCCGCCGCCGCAGCAAGACCCGGTTATGCCCGGCGTTGGCGAAGCGCAGCCGGCGGGTGGCGAGTTCATAGCGCAGATAGAACAGGGTGATGAAGAGTTCGGCCCCTTGCAAATCCTCGAACAGGGCGGCGTTGACCGCACCCAGCAAGGCGGCGGGACCGGGCGCGGCCCGATCTTCGTGGGCGCGGCGCAGTTCGGCCTTCAGGGTGCTGCGGAGTTCGGTCATGATGAGCGCGGCCCCGACGCTATGGCCGGACACATCGGCGATCACCAGGTCCACCCGGCCATCGTGCGAGAAATAATCGAAATAATCGCCGCCGACATGGGTGGCCGGGACGCACACCCCGGCGATCTCGGCACCGGGCAGGCGCAAGGGGGCTTTGGGCAGCAGGGAAAGCTGGATTTGCTTGGCGATTTCCAATTCCTGGCGCTCGGCCTCGGCCCGGCGGCGCTCGGTGACATCGGCCTGCACGCCGATGTAATGGGTCACGGCCCCGGCCTCGTCGCGCACCGGGGATAGCAGCAATTCGTTCCAGAACGGCGTGCCGTCCTTGCGGTAGTTCAGCAGGACGCCCTCGTAGACCCGGCCTTCGCGCAAGGCCGACCGGATCGCCGCCCTGGCTTCAGGATCGGTGCCCGGACCTTGCAGCATCGCCATGCCCTGGCCCAGGAGTTCCCCGCGGGGGTAGCCGGTGATGCGGACCAGGGCCGGATTGACATAGAGGTTGGGATAATCGTCCTGGCGGGCGTCGGCGATGGCGATGCCCACGCTGGCCGCCTCGATGGCGCGTTCGCGGAGGCGCAGGGCATCCTCGAAACGCTTGTGGGCGGTGATGTCCAGGTCTACGCCGCGCCAGCGCAGCAAGCGCCCGGCCTCGTCGAAGATGGGCATGCCGGTCGACTCGGTGAATACCTCGTGCCCGTCGCGGTGGCGGTAGCGGTTGACCAGGCGCTGGAAGGGGCGGGCGTTGCGCCCCTGCGGTGGCACGCCTTCCGACCAGTGCCGGCGGTCCTCGAAGGTCATCAGGTCCAGGTAGGAACGGCCCAGGACATCCTCGGGCCGGTAGCCCAGGATGCTCTCCACCGCGTTGCTGCAATAGAGATAACGCCCGGCGGCGTCCTGTTCCCACAGCCATTCGCCCACCATGTCGGCGACCTGGCTGAACCGCGCCTCGCTCTCCCGCAGCGCCTCGTGGTCGCGGCGCTGGGCGGCCTCGGCCTGCTTGCGGCGGGTCAGGTCGTGGACGATGCCGACGAACAAGCGCTGATCGCCCTGGCGTTGCTCGCCGATGGAAAGATACATGGGGAACAGCGAGCCATCCTTGCGCCGCCCCTGGACCTCGCGCCCCACGCCGATGATCTTCTTGATGCCGGTGCGCAGGTAATCGGCCAGATAACCGTCGTGGCGGGAACGGTCGGGCTCGGGCATCAACAGGCTGACGTTGTGGCCCATGACCTCGTCGCGGTGGTAGCCGAACAGGCGCTCCGCCGCCGGGTTGAACCAATGCATGGTCCCGGCCTCGTCGATGACGATCACGCCGTCGGCGACGGTGTCGAGGATGGCGCGGAAATTGGAAACGATATCGCAGGCGGGACCGGACTCCACCGCGAACACCTCCCGGCCCGGCAGCGCGAACCCACCCCCCGGCCCGCCGCCGCCTGGGTCGGCCAGCCCGAACGCTTGGTTTTTGGTGTCGATGGGAATGCCCTCCTCGCAGGCTGGCGGAAGCCGCCTTCAATGACCCTTCGGACCCCCGGTCCGCCACCGGGGTTCCGGCCTCGAAGGACTATGCAAGCACGGCCCACCGGGTCCAGGCAAGGACCGGGCATGGCGCGGGGTGGGTGGAACCGGGATGAACCTGCGCGGGGGAAACCGATCCGGTTCCCCGGATCGGCTCGGGCTTCATTTGCGGGGGGCGGGCGCGGCGGGCTTGGGCTGGCTATCGACCTTGAAATAAGGGCCGTATTGGGTGTCGGTGTAGAAATTCTGCCAGACGAAGGCCGGATGGGTGATGGGTTCGGTGGGCACGAAGCACGTCACGAAATCGGTCAGGCCGGCCAAGGTGCGGCCCAGCATGTGCATCGCGCCCTTGAGCCCGCCGCCTGTGATCCCCCACAGCACATAGCCGCCGCGGTCGAAGGCGCTGCCGTAGCTGCTGGTGTTGTTGGCGGTGTTGATCATGTTCTTGGGCACCTCGACGAAGCCGGTCATCATGTTCATGATGCCCGAAGCCAGCTTCAGCCGGACCTTGTCGCCATAATCGTCGGCGGGCGGGGCCGGGGCGTTGACGACCCGCGCCCCCTGGACCGCCTGGGCCGGGGGCGGGCTGGCCGGGGCGGCGGTGGAAAGCGCCGTCAACGCGGCGAGCAGCAGGATTCTTGGCATCTTCGACATAGCGACCTCGCGGGATGGCTGGCAAAACAGGGGGGGAACCGCCCGTCCGAACCGGCGCGACGCATCCCCGGACGGCTGGACCATCCCATCAAGATTAGGCAAGCCGGCGGTTTTTTTCAAACCGATGTCCCATCGGCGTGGCCCGGACGCGGGCCTCCATGCCCGAAAATGCCGCGCCGCCGCCTCACCAAGGCAAGGATTCACCCTGGAAATCCAGGAACCGCCCACTATCGCCCGGCCCGTAGGCCTCGATCACCCGCCGCATCCCGGCGACGCTCGCCTCCGGCAGGGTCGGCGCGTCCGGCCCGCCCATATCGGTCTTGACCCAGCCCGGATGCAACAACAGGACACCGACGCCCTGGGGCCGCAATTCCAGCGACAGGCTCTTCATGGCGGCGTTCAGCGCGGCCTTGCTGGAACGGTAGAGGATCGAACCGCCGCTGGTGTTGTCGGCGATGCTGCCCATCAGGCTGGTGAGGGCGACGATGAGCTTGCGGGAGCCCAAGCCCAGTTGGGACTGGAACGCCTCGGCCAGCTTGACCGGGGCCAGCAGGTTGATCTCCAACACCCGCCGCCAGGCCGCGTAATCGAGCTGGCCGAAGCCGGTCTGCGCCGAATCGCCATAGACCCCGGCGTTGCTGAGCAACACATCGATGGGTTGATCCGCCAATTCCTGGGCCAAGGCGTCGATCTGGCCGAGTTGGCCCAGGTCCAGGCGGTGCAAGGACAGCTGCGGATGGCTGTCAGCCAAGCCGCGCAAGGCCCCGGCGGTTTCCGGCTCGCGGCAACAGGCCAATACCCGCCAGCCCGCCCCGGCGTATTGGCGGCAAAATTCCAGGCCCAGGCCACGGTTGGCCCCGGTGATGAGTACGGTGGTCATGGTTTTTCCCTCCTTCGGGTCTTGAATAATGCGGAATTTGGCAGCACATTGTCGCCAGTCCAAGGGCCGGTGGTGGGCCCACCCGCCTTGGAGTCCGGCCCATGGCAGGAGAATCCCGCGAACCGCGGGCGATTTCAGACCCTGGACCAGGGTCCAAACCAGCAGGTACCCCAATGAACAACGAAGAACGCCGATTGCTTAGCGAATTCCTCGATCAGCTCGCCCAGGTCAAGGGCGTGGCGAAAGACCCGGACGCCGACGCCCTGATCGCCCAGGCCGCCGCCAAACAACCCGACGCCTGCTATCTGCTGGTGCAGAAAGCGTTGTTGCAAGAACAGGCGCTCAACAACGCCCGCGCCCAGATCGCCGACCTCAGGAACCAACTCGCCCAGGCCCAATCGCGTCCGGCCCCGGCCCGGAGCGGCGGCTTCCTCGGCGGCGGCGACCCTTGGGCCAACGCCGCGCCGCGTCCCGCCGCGCCCACCCCGTCCTGGGGAGCCGCCCCCCCCGCGGCACCGCAAGCCGGTTCCGGCGGTGGCCTGGGCGGTTTCCTCGGCACGGCGGCGGCGACCGCAGCGGGGATCGCGGGCGGCGCGTTCCTGTTCCAAGGGCTGGAGAACCTATTCGGTGGACACCATAATTCCGGCAACGGCTTCTTCGACACGGCGGGCCTGGGCAACGACGAGCGGGTCGAAAACGTCACCATCAACGAATATTACGGCAACGACGACAACGATGCGCCGGAGGGCGGCGGCTTCCTGGACAGCGGCTTCGATCCGCAGGACGATGGCTTCGATGCCTACGACGACAACGACGACGACAGCCTAAGCGTATAAGGGCCGGAGTGCCCCCTGGCCGCAGGATCAAAGTTCCTGCGGCCACAGGCCCGACACCACCTCGTCCCAGGCGATGGCGACGCCGGGCAACACCCCGACCGGCGTCTCCCCGCTCAATTCCTGGATATCCGGCTTGCCGTATTCGTCCCCGGCCAAGCGGTAGACGATGACGAGGCGGTCGGTGGGATGGACCAGCCAATATTCCTTCACCCCCGAGCGCTCGTAGAGGCGGCGCTTCCGCACCTGATCGTGGCCCGCCGTCGCGGGCGACAACACCTCCACCACGAAATCCGGGGCACCGCGCACCCCGCGCCGGTCCAACTTGGCCGGATCGCACACCACCAACACATCCGGTTGCACCACGGTGTCGACGCGCTCGTCGGCCTCGTCGTGCTTGGGTAGGCGCACATCCACCAGGGCGATGAAAGGGCGGCAGGGCTTGCCGGCCAAGCTACGGCGTAGCTGATAGTAGACCTCCCCGGCGATATGTTGATGATCCAGCACCGGCGCGGGGGCCATGAGATAGGCCACCCCGTCGACCAGTTCGTAACGGACGGTTTCCGGCCAGGCCAGATAATCGGCATAGGTGTGGTAGGCATCATCGCGTTGGGCCAGGCTCATGGGCTGATCTCCTGTGATGGCGGGTAGGGCCGGGATAGCGGGATTATAAGCATGATGGGCATGGCTGGACTTGATCGAAACCCTCCCGGTCTACAAACTACCCCGGCCCACCCGCAAGGAAATCACACAGATGACCAGACCTACCGGCCTCCCCGGACGCCCGCCATGAACACCGACCACAGCGCAGCCCTGCGCGACACCCTGCTGGCCGCCCGCGCCGAGCGCCGTCCCTTGACCATCGTGGGCGGCGGCACCAAAGCCTTCTACGGACGCCACAGCGCCGATGGCCACGGCAGGCTGGACACTTCGCCCCACCGGGGCATCGTCGGCTTCGAGCCCAGCGAACTGGTCCTCACCGCCCGCGCGGGCACGCCCCTGGCCGGGATCGAAGCCCTCTTGGCCCAACACGGCCAGAGGCTCGGTTTCGAGCCGCCACACTTCGGCGCGGGCGCGACCTTGGGCGGCACCGTCGCCGCGGGACTGTCGGGACCGCGCCGCCCGTTCGCGGGGTCGGTGCGCGATGCCGTGCTGGGCTGCAAAATCCTCGACGGCCAGGGCCAAATCCTCGCTTTCGGCGGGCAGGTCATCAAGAACGTGGCGGGCTTCGACCTGTCGCGGCTGATGGTCGGGGCGCTGGGGACGCTGGGGGTATTGCTGGAAATCTCGCTGAAGGTGCTGCCCCGGCCCGAATGCGAGCGCACCCTGGTCTACGCCCTCGACACGCCCGCGGCCCTGGCGGCGATGACCCGCTGGTGCCGCGAACCCTGGCCGGTTTCCGGGCTGGCCTACGATGGCGGTTGGGCCTACCTGCGGCTGGCGGGCGCGGAAGCGGCGGTGGCCGCCGCGCACCGCCGACTCGGCGGCGATCCCGCCGCCGATGGCCCCGGCTTCTGGGAAGATTTGCGGGAACAGCGCTCGCGCTTCTTCCAATATCCGGCCTTGGGCGGGACGCTATGGCGCTTGTCGCTGCCACCCGCCACGCCACCCTTGGACCTGCCCGGCCATTGGTTCTACGACTGGGGCGGTGCCTTGCGCTGGCTCCGGTCCGGGGCCGATCCCGAGGCCGTCTTCGCCGCCGCCGCCCAGGCGGGTGGGCACGCGACCCGGTTCCGGGGCGGAAACGCCGGGGACCGGGTATTCCAACCGCTTGCGCCCGCCCTGCACCGGCTACACCTGGACCTGAAGCGCACATTCGACCCGGACGGCCTCTTGAATCCCGGACGGCTCCACCCGGATTATTGATGCAAACCCAACTCGCCGACTTCATTAAGGACACCCCGGCAGGCCGGGAAGCCGACGCCATCCTGGGCACGTGCGTGCATTGCGGCTTCTGCAACGCCGTCTGTCCAACCTACCAAGTGCTGGGCGACGAACGCGACGGACCCCGCGGACGGATTTACCTGTTGAAGATGATGCTGGAAGGCCAGGACACCAGCGCCCGCACCCGCCAACACCTGGACCGCTGCCTCACCTGCCGCGCCTGCGAAACCGCCTGCCCTTCCGGCGTGGAATACGGCAAGCTGCTGGACCTGGGCCGCCCCCTGATCGAATCCAAGGCCCGGCGCCCCTGGCGCGAACGGCTGCAACGGCTGGCGCTGCGGAAGTTCCTGGCCCATCCCCGGAGGTTCGGCCTGTTGCTATGGGCGGCGCGGCTGGCGCGTCCCTTCCTGCCGCAGCAGCTCAAAGCCAAACTGCCCGCGCCCGCCCCACCGCCCGCGCCCCGCCCCGCAAAACCGCATCCCCGCAAGATGCTGATCCTCGAAGGCTGCGTGCAGCCCGTCCTGGCCCCTTCGATCAACGCCGCCACGGCGCGGGTGCTGGACCGGCTCGGCATCGGCTTGATTCCGGTCGCGGGCGGCTGTTGCGGTGCGCTGAGCCACCATCTCGCGGCGCAAGAAGAAGCCCGCGATTTCATACGGCGCAATATTGACGCCTGGTGGCCGCATCTCCAGCGCGGGGCCGAAGCCATCGTGCTGACCGCCAGCGGCTGCGGGGCCATGGTAAAAGAATACGGCCATGCCCTGCGGCACGATCCGGCCTATGCCGACAAGGCGGCGCGGGTGGCGGCGCTGGCCCTGGATATCGGCGAAATCCTGGCCCGCGAGGATTTGAGCGGCTTCAAAACCACCACGCCACGCAAGATCGCCTTCCAATCGCCCTGCACCCTGCAACATGGGCAGAAGCTGGGCGGACTGGTGGAAAGCCTGCTGGTCAAGCTGGGTTTCGAGTGGGTACCGGTGGCCGATGGGCACCTCTGTTGCGGTTCGGCGGGGACGTATTCGCTGCTGCAACCGGAACTTTCGCAACGGCTGTTGGCGGACAAGCTGCGGGCCTTGCAAGCGGGCGGACCCGATTGCATCGCCACCGCCAATATCGGCTGTCTGAGCCATCTCCAAACCCAAGCGGGCGTGCCGGTGCGGCATTGGATCGAACTGCTGGACGAGCCCATCGCACCCGGCCCGGACTTATAATCGCCGCTTTCCTATCCAGCCCAACCCCCATGCAAATCCATCTGCTGGCCGTCGGCCACCGCATGCCCGATTGGGTCGTGGCCGGCTACGAAGAATACGCCAAGCGCCTGCCCCGCGAATGCGCCCTGGTCCTCAAGGAAATCGCCCCGGCCAAGCGCGGCAAGAATGCCGATATCGGCAAGCTGCGCGAGGACGAAGGCGGGCGGATGCTGGCCGCCCTGCCCCGCGATAGCCACGTGGTGGCCCTGGACCTCGGCGGCAAGGATTGGTCCACGCCCGACCTCTCGCAGCAATTACAGCGCTGGCTGGGGAATGGCCGCGACGTGGCGCTGCTGGTGGGCGGACCGGATGGCCTGGCCCCGGCCTGTTTGCAACGGGCGCAGCAGGTGTGGTGCCTATCGCGGCTGACTTTCCCGCATCCCATCGTGCGGGTGGTGGTGGCCGAGCAGATTTACCGGGCCTGGAGCCTGTCGCAGAACCATCCCTATCACCGCTGAAGCCTTATGGATCCCACCACGCCCCGCCTCATCCTCGCCTCGGCCTCGCCGCGCCGCCGCGAACTCCTGGACCAGATCGGCGTCGCCCACACCATCCTGCCCGCCGCCATTCCCGAAATCCCGCGTCCTGGCGAACCCCCGGAAGCCTATGTGCGGCGCATCGCGGCGGAGAAATCGCTGGCGGTATGGGAAGCGCAAGACTCCGGCCTCGCCGTGCTGGCGGCGGATACCGAAGTGGTGCTGGACGGGGAGATTTTCGGCAAGCCCCAGGATTCCGACCATGCCGCCTGGATGCTGGCCCGGCTGTCGGGGCGGGAACACCGGGTCTTGAGCGCGGTGTCGTTGCGGGCGGCGGGCCAACACTGGGAAGCCTTGAGCATCAGCACCGTGGCTTTCCGTATTTTGATGCCCGCCGAAATCGCGGCCTACTGGGCCAGCGGCGAACCCCAGGGCAAGGCCGGCGCCTATGCCATCCAGGGCCGGGGGGCGCGGTTCATCCGCCATATCGCGGGCAGTTATTCGGGGGTGATGGGCTTGCCCTTGTTCGAGACGGCGGAATTGTTGGAGAAAACCGGCTTCGGCTAAACGATCATACCCGGACGCCAAGCCGGGCGATGACCGGCCCCGCTTTACCGGCCATGCCCAACCCGTCCCCATTACGTTACCATGTCCGCCCCCACCCAGAGGCCACGGACTCCCAGCGCCCATGAGCGACGAAATCCTCATCAACGTCACCCCCCCGGAAACCCGCGTCGCCATCGTCGAGAACGGCGTCCTCCAGGAAGTCCTGATCGAACGCCAGCGCCGCCGCGGCCTGGTCGGCAATATCTACAAGGGCAAGATTTGCCGCATCCTGCCGGGGATGCAAGCGGCCTTTGTCGATATCGGGCTGGAACGCGCCGCCTTCCTGCATATCTCCGACCTCAACAGCCAGGACAAGGAGCGCGCCGTCCACGACCAGATCGAACTGGCCTTCCGCGACGGCCAGGAATTGATCGTGCAGGTGGTGAAGGACCCGCTCGGGGCCAAGGGCGCGCGGCTCACCACCGAAATCTCCATCCCCTCGGTGTACGAGGTCTACATGCCCTACGCCAAGAATTGCGGCGTGTCCCAGCGCATCGAATGCGACCGCGAGCGGGCGCGGCTGCGCCATTGCGTGGAGGCGTTCCAGAAGGAACACAGCACCGGCGGCTTCATCGCCCGCACCGCCGCCGAAGGCAGCGACGAAGCGGCGATCCGGGCCGACATGCTGTTCCTGCTCAAGCTGTGGAACTCCATTTCCCAGCGCAGCAAGACCGCCAAGCCCAAGACCCTGCTGCACGAAGACCTGCCCCTGAGCATGCGCGTCCTCCGCGACATGCACCGCGCCAAGGTGGAGAAGGTCCGGGTCGATTCCAGGGAAACCTATGGCCGCATCGTCAAGTTCGCCAAGGAATTCGTGCCCGAGCTGGCCCCCCTGCTGGAACATTACTCGGGCGAGCGGCCCTTGTTCGACCTCTACGGCGTCGAGGACGAAATCCAGAAAGCCCTGGAGCGCCGGGTGGCGCTCAAATCCGGCGGCTACCTGATCCTCGACCAGACCGAGGCCATGACCACCATCGACGTGAACACCGGCGGCTTCGTCGGCGGACGCAACCTGGAAGAAACCATCTTCAAGACCAACCTGGAAGCGGCCCAGGCCATCGCCCGCCAACTCCGGCTCAGGAACCTCGGCGGCATCATCATCATCGACTTCATCGATATGCGCGACGAGGAACACCGCTTCCAAGTCCTCCACAGCCTGCAAAAAAGCCTGGAGAAAGACCACGCCAAGAACACCATCTGCGAAGTCTCGGCCCTGGGCTTGGTCGAGATGACCCGCAAGCGCACCCGCGAGAGCCTGGAACACATCCTGTGCGAACCCTGCCCCACCTGCGGCGGGCGCGGCGTCCTCAAGACGGCGGAAACCGTGTGCCTGGAAATCTTCCGCGAAATCATCCGCGAGGTGCGCCAGTACAATGTGCAGGAATTGCTGGTCCTGGCCTCGAACGAAGTGGTCGAGCGCCTATTGGACGAGGAAGCCGATCCCCTGTCGGAACTGGAAACCTTCCTGGGCGTCAGGATCAAATTCCGCGCCGAATCCCAGTACACCCAGGAACAATACGATGTAGTCCTGCTGTGAAGCCGCCCCCTTGAAACCGCTGTTCCGCCACGCCCTACGCACGGCCTTCCATCTGGGATTGGCCGGACTCGTCGCCATCGCGCTGGGCCTGAGCTATCTGCGGTTCTGGCTGCTGCCACGGGTGGCGGCGCATCGGTCCCATTTGGAAACCCAGCTCGCCGCCGTGGTGGGCGCGCCCGTCCATATCGAAACCCTCTCCGCCCGGCTGCGCGGACTCAAGCCGGAACTCGCCATCGCCGGCCTGGACATCCTCGACCCGCAAGGCCGGCCGGCGCTGCGCTTCGCCCAGGTCCGGCTGTACATCGACCCCTTCCGCAGCTTCGCCAGCCACGGGCCGCGTTTCGACCGGGCCGAAATCATCGGTCCCAAGCTCTCGCTCCGGCGCAAGGCCGATGGCGGCATCGCCATCCTGGGGCTGGCCCCCACCGGGGACGGTCCGCCGCCCGCGTGGCTGCTGGCCGATGGCCGGATCGAAATCCTCGACGCGGAGGTGGATTGGCAGGACGAACGCGCCGCCACCCCGCCGCTCAAGCTGGGCCGCACCGACCTCAGCCTGGATAACCGGCAAGGCCGCCACCGCCTCGGTGCCGAAATCCATTTGCCGGAAACCCTGGGCCGACGCTTGCGCGTGGTCTTGGATGCCCGTTGTGGCGAATCCGGCGCGGACTGGCACGGCACGGCCTATCTGGAAACCCAGGGCCTCGATATCGCCCGGCTGCGAACCCTGTTGCCGGACAGCGCCCTCGGCCTACGGAGCGGGACCGCCGATGCGCGGATTTGGCTGCATTGGGCCGACGGGCTCGGCGCGGCGAGCGGGGAACTCAAGCTGGCCGCGCCGACCTTGGTCCGCCATACCGGCCCGCGGGACGAACGGGCCTTGTCCCTGGCCTCCCTGGCCGGGCATTTCCATTGGCAGGCCCAAGCGGACGGCTGGCGCTTGGATCTCGCCCAGTTCCGGCCCGCCCTGCGCGAACCCTGGCCCGCCACCCGGCTGGCCCTGGCATTCACCCGGCGCGGCGACGGCGGGCTGGGCCATGTCGCCGCCGCCGCCTCCTATCTGGACCTGGGCGATATCGCGATGGCGCTACAGACCTTGGAGCTACCGGCCCCGGAAATCACAGCGGCGCTGGCGGGCCTAGCCCCACGCGGCCAGTTGGAAGACGCCGGGCTGTTCTACGCCCCGGACGCGGCGGTGGGGGAACGGCTGGGCGTGTATGGACGGTTCCACCATGTGGGTTTCGAGCCTTGGGACGACATCCCCGGCGTGGCGGGCTTGAGCGGCGATTTCCGGGGCACCGACACGGTGGGCCGGGTGGATTTCGCCCTGGACGGCCTGACCCTGGCCCGGCTCAAACTCAAACATCCGGTCGGATTCCTGGCCGCCCAGGCGCGGCTGTACTGGGAACAAACCGCCGATGCCTGGTGGCTGGACCTACCCAGGTTCTCGGCCCGGACCCCGGATTTGGCCCTGGCGCTGCGGCTGCGGGCCGCGCTCTATAAACGCCCGGACCAAGCGCCCTTCCTCGAACTCCTGGCCCGCCTGAGCGAGGTGGACGCGGCCCGGCTCGCGGGCTACCTGCCCTGCGCCATGATGTCCGCCACCTGCCGCTGGTTGGAACAAGCCCTGGAAGGCGGGCGCATCCCCCAGGCCGATATGTTGTTCAGCGGCTTCGTCGACGACTTCCCGTTCTACCATGGCGAGGGCGTGTTCCAGACCGAGTTCGACGCCGACCACGTCAAGCTGCGTTTCAGCCCGGATTGGCCACCCGTGACCGAGGCCAGCGCCCATGTCGCCTTCCGCGGCCCCGGCGTGGTCGGCACGGCCCAGGGCGGGCAGATCGGCGCCGGCCGCATCGTCGAGGTCCACGCCGACATCCCCGACCTGCTGCGCGATACCCGGCTCACCCTGACCGGCAAGGCCCGCGCCGGAGTGGCCGACAGCCTGGAGTTCCTGGCCCATTCGCCGCTGCGGCGGATACCCGAACGGCTCCGCCGCATCGCCGAGGTCTCGGGCGAGGCCGATATCAGCCTGGACCTGTTCGCCCCGCTGGATTCGCCCACCGAACCCACCGTCGTCACCGGCACGGCGGATTTGCACCGGGCCGGGTTCCGCCTGCGCGATCCCAAGCTCGGGGTGGAGTCCATCGAGGGCCTGCTGCACTTCAACGCCGGGGGCATCCACGCCGACCGCCTCCAGGCCCGCATCCTGGACGGTCCCGCCACGGTCGCCGTGGCCGACGAACACCAGGATATCGCGCTCGCGGTCAACGGCAGCGCCCCCATCGCCGAACTACAAAAGCAATTCCCCTCGCCCGCCTGGAACCCCGCCCAAGGCACGCTGGGCTACCGGCTGGACCTGCGTTTCCCGGCAAGCCTGGACGCCAAGAGCGCCCCGCTCCGGCTCGCGCTCCAATCCGACCTCAAGGGCGTGGCCCTGGATTTGCCCGCGCCCCTGGGCAAGCCGGCACAGGCCGAACGCCCGCTCACGCTGGAAACCCGCCTCCAAACCGGGATGCCGATCCCGGTCAAGCTGGCCTATGGCGCGGAGGTCAAAGCCCAGGCGCAACTGGCGGCGGACCGCCTGGGGCGCGGCTTCAAGCTGGACAGCGCCGACCTCGCCCTCGGCCAGCCCTTGCCCGCCACGGGCGGCGCGGCGGGTCTGGGCCTTTATCTGCATCTGGACGAATGGGACGCCAGCGCCTGGCACGACTGGTGGGAGCGGACGCTTGCCGACGGCGGCGACGCGGGTGGCGACCCCGCCTTCCCACTGCGGGAACTGAACCTGCATTGCGGCCAATTGCTGTGGAAGGACACCCCGCTCGGTCCCGCCTCGCTGCGGCTGAAGCAAGAAGGCGGGCGCTGGCAAGGCCATCTCTACAGCGCCTATGCCAAGGGCGACATCAGCGCGACGCCGGACCTCGTGGATTTCAAGCTGGAATCCTTGAAAATCCCCAAGCCCGCCGACGCCCCCAAGCCGCCGCCCGCCGCCCGCCCCGCCGCCGACCCCCCGGAAATCGATCCCGCCACCCTGCCCAGCCTCAAGCTGCATGCCGACAAGCTCTATTGGCGCAATGCCGAACTCGGCCCGCTCGACTTCGCCACCGAGCGCCACGCCCACGGCATGGTCATCAGGAAACTCTCGCTCAAGACCGAAGGCCACGCGCTGGAACTGCGGGGCGATTGGACCCGCACCCCGGCCCGCCCCGCCAGCACCCATCTGGAAGGCAAGCTCCACATCGACAACCTGGGCGATTTCCTGGCCCGCGTCGGCCAGGGCGGCCATGTGCGGGAAACCCAGACCGACGCCCAATTCACGCTGGATTGGCCCGGTTCGCCCCAGCACTACGCGGCGGCGGCGATGGCCGGAAGCCTCAAGCTGAGCCTCGGCAAGGGCAGTTTGCTCAAGGTCGAGCCGGGCCTGGGACGGATGATCGGTATGTTAAACTTGAACACCCTATGGCGGCGGCTCAGCCTCGATTTCAGCGATTTGTTCGGCGAGGGGCTGGCCTATGACGGCAGCGCCGGAACCTTTAAACTCGGTGGGGGCCAGGCGATCACGGAAGGTCTGTTGATCGACGCCGTCTCGGCCAAGATACTGGTCAATGGCCGCATCGGTTTGGCCTCCAAGGATATGGACCAAACCGTGACGGTCATCCCGCATACCGCGGTGGCCCTGCCCATCGCGGGCGCGCTGGCGGGCGGGCCGGCGGTCGGCGCGGCGATGCTGGTGGCCCAACGGCTGATCGGCGAACAGGTCGAACACATCGCCGCCACCCACTACGCCCTGCGCGGCCCCTGGGAACATCCCACGATCACCCGCGTCAACCATGATTATATGCCGCTCGATGTGCTAGACCGGGCTTGGGGCGGCATCAAGGACCTATCCGGTTTCGGCCCCCAGCAAGAGGAACAATCCCGATGAGAAAAGCGCTCTTCGCCGCCATCCAAATGGCTTCCGGCCCCAACGTGGGTTCCAACCTGATCGAGGCCGGACGGCTGATCGAAAAAGCCGCCCAACAGGGCGCGCGCTTGGTGGTGCTGCCGGAGAATTTCGCCCTGATGGGCAAGCAGGATAGCGACAAGCTGGAAGCGGGCGAGGACGATGGCAAGGGACCGATCCAGGATTTCCTGGCCAGGACCGCCGAGCGCCATAAAATCTGGCTGGTCGGCGGCACCCTTCCGATCCGGGGCCAAGCGCCGGGCAAGGTCCGCGCCGCCTGCGTGGTCCACGACGACAAGGGCCAGCGCGTGGGCCGCTACGACAAGATCCACCTGTTCGATGTCAGCGTGCCCGGCACCGAGGAGCATTACAAGGAATCCGCCACCATCGAGGCCGGCGAGAACGCCCTGGTGATGGACACGCCGTTCGGGCGGCTGGGCCTCACGGTGTGCTACGACCTCCGTTTCCCGGAACTATACCGGCAGATGTCCGCCGTCGGCATGGACATCCTGGCCGTGCCCTCGGCCTTCACCGCCCGCACCGGCGCGGCCCATTGGGAAATCCTGGTCCGCGCCCGCTCGGTCGAGAACCTGTGCTACACCATCGCGGCCAACCAGGGCGGTTTCCACCTGAATGGCCGCGAAACCTACGGCAACAGCATGATCGTGGACCCCTGGGGCGTGGTCCTGGCCCGCCAAGCCCAGGGCGCGGGCGTGGTCCTGGCCGAATACGACCGCGACCGCTTGGACAAGGTCCGCAGCGCCTTCCCGGCCCTGGAACACATCAAGCTCTTTTGCCGCTGAATTCAAAGTGGCGCGTGGCGACGAGCGGCGAGCAAAGCCCTCCCCTCCGCCCGCCACCCATCGCTAACCACCAACCAATCGCCACTCTCATGCAAGACCCCATCGCCATCGCCCAATACACCCTCCTCGAACCCGCCGGTCTCGCCGAGGGCGACCTCGACCGGGTCATGGGCCACCTGCTCGGCGCGAACGTGGACGCCGCCGATGTCTACCTGCAAAGCACCCGCTATGAATCCTGGGCGCTGGAGGACGGCATCGTCAAGGAAGGCAGCCACAGCATCGAACAAGGAGCCGGGGTCCGCGCCGTGTCGGGCGAAAAGACCGGCTTCGCCTACAGCGACGAGATCGCCCTCCCGACCCTGGTCGAAGCCGCCAAGAACGCCCGCGCCATCGCCCGGCTGGGCAACGAAGGCCAACGCGCCATCACCACGGTGGAACGCCCGCCCGCGCTTTATCTTCCCATCGATCCGCTGCAATCCCTGCCGGAAGAGGAAAAGATCGCCCTCCTCAAGCGGCTGGACCAGGAATGCCGCCAGCTCGACCCCAGGGTCGAACAGGTGTTCGTGAGCCTCACCGGCTGCCACGACGTGGTGATGGTGATCGGTCAGGACGGCGCGATGCACGGCGATGTGCGGCCCTTGGTGCGGCTCAATGTCAGCGTGATCGTGGAGCAGGACGGCCGGCGCGAACAAGGCAGTTGCGGCGGCGGCGGCCGCACCGATTACCGCGAATTCCTGGAAGGCGACCGGGCGTCCGGCTACGCCCGCGAAGCCGTGCGCCAAGCCCTGGTCAACCTCGAAGCCGAGGAAGCCCCGGCGGGCACCATGACCGTGGTGCTGGGTTCCGGCTGGCCGGGCATCCTGCTGCACGAAGCCATCGGCCACGGCCTCGAAGGCGATTTCAACCGCAAGGGCACTTCGGCCTTCTCGGGCCGGGTGGGCGAACGGGTGGCCTCGCCGCTCTGCACCGTGGTGGACGACGGCACCCTGCCCCAGCGGCGCGGTTCCCTCACTATCGACGACGAGGGCACACCGTCCCACTGCACCACCCTGATCGAGAACGGCATCCTCAAGGGCTATATGCAGGACCGGCTCAACGCCCGGCTGATGGGGGTCGCGCCCACCGGCAATGGCCGCCGCGAGTCCTACGCCCATCTGCCCATGCCGCGCATGACCAACACCTACATGCTCCCAGGGCAGCACGACCCCGAGGAAATCCTGCGTTCGGTCAAGCACGGCCTGTACGCCAAGAATTTCGGCGGCGGGCAGGTGGATATCACTTCCGGCAAATTCGTGTTCTCGGCCAGCGAGGCGTATTTGATCGAGGATGGCAAGATCACCCGCCCGGTGAAGGGCGCGACCCTGATCGGCAACGGTCCCGATGTGCTGACCCGCGTCAGCATGGTGGGCAACGACCTGGAACTCGATTTCGGCGTCGGCACCTGCGGCAAGGATGGGCAGAGCGTGCCGGTGGGCGTAGGCCAGCCAACCTTGCGGGTGGATGGGTTGACGGTGGGCGGGACCAGGGTTTGAGCCTCCAAAGCGTATAACCCAGGAATAACCCCCCGCTTTTCGACCCAGCCAAGCAAGCACGCACGCACGAAGATCAATTTCACCAGGAGTCCCCGTGTCCAACCTACCCGCATCCACCCAAGCCCAACTCGCCCACCTCGAATCCCTGGTCGCCGACTGCCTGGAAGAAGCCGCCAAGCAAGGCGCGACCGGCACCGAGGCCGGGGTCAGCATCGAACTGGGCCTCTCCGTCACCGCCCGCATGGGCGAGGTGGAAACCGTCGAACACCACCGCAGCCGCGGCCTGGGGCTGACGGTCTACATCGGCCAGCGCAAAGGCTCGGCCAGCACCACCGACCTCAGCCGCGAGGCCATGCGCGAGACGGTCGAAGCCGCCGTCCGCATCGCCCGCTACGCCGCCGAGGACGCATACTCGGGGCTTCCCGACCAGGACATGTTGGCGACCGAATTCCCCGACCTCGATGTCTACCACCCTTGGGAACCCGACGCCGAAACCGCCATCGGCATCGCCGTCGCCTGCGAGGACGCCGCCCGCGGCTACCATCCCGATATCGCCAACTCCGAGGGCGCGAGCCTCAACACCTTCCAAGGGGTGCGGGTGATGGGCAACAGCCTCGGGTTCCTGCACGGCTACGCTTCCAGCCGCCACAGCCTGAGTTGCTCGGTCATCGGCGAGCGCGGCGAGGAAATGCAACGCGACGACTGGTGGACCGTGGCCCGCGACGCCCGCGACCTCGAAGCCCCCGAGGCCGTGGGCCGCAAGGCGGCGGAACGCGCCATCCGCAAACTCGGCTCGCGCACGCTGACCACCCGGCAATGTCCCGTGATCTACGCGGCGGATATCGCCTCCACCCTGCTCGGGCATTTCATCGGGGCCATCCGCGGCGGCAACCTGTACCGCAAATCCTCGTTCCTGCTGGACCATCTGGGCAAGCGGGTCTTCCCGGACTTCGTGTGCATCCGCGAAGAGCCGCATCTCATCAAGGCTTTGGGCAGCATCCCCTACGACGCCGAGGGCGTCCGCACCGTGCCGCACGACCTGGTGAGCGCGGGCATCCTGGAATCCTACGTCCTCAGCACCTACTCGGCCCGCAAGCTCGGCATGAAAACCACCGGCAACGCGGGCGGCGTGCATAACCTCGTCATACAGCCGGGCGAACTGGACCTCGCGGCACTCTTGGCGCGGATGGGCACGGGACTGCTCGTCACCGATCTGATGGGCCAGGGCGTGAACCTGGTGACGGGGGATTATTCGCGCGGGGCGGCGGGATTCTGGGTCGAGAACGGCGTCATCCAATACCCGGTCGAGGAAATCACCATCGCCGGGAACCTGCGCGACATGTTCCTCGGGATACAAGCGGTGGGGAGCGACGTGGATTTGCGCGGCAATACCCGGACCGGCTCGATCCTGATCGATAAAATGACGGTGGCCGGCGGCCAGGATAGCTCCGCCGAATAACGCCCGGACCCGGAGACTCGCCGTCGGCGGTTTCACCGGCCTGTTACCCGCCACCGTTATATTCGGGGCGGTATCAAAATAATCCTGTATGGTTTTTGGGGGAGCCCCTGCCGTGAACGCCGAAATCTACGATCCGATTCCCGCCACCCTGTTCCGGCAACTGATGCCCTTCTCGCCCGAATCCACCGCGGGCGGCTGGGACGGGTTGTTCCGGGCCATTCCATTCTTGCAAGCGCGATATCCGGGGACGGTGTTCCGCCGCCAGCCTTATCACCATGTCGATCTGGCGCGAAAACGGGTGGGACTACTGTTCGTGGAGGAACTATCGGAGCGGCTGTATTTCGTGTTCGATATGGAATCCGCCGAACCGCCGCCGCTTTCCGAATATCCCGCCTAAACCGCGCTCCATGGAACCTACCCGGCCTCCGGCGGATAGCGTCGCCATCCTGGGCTGCGGCGCGGCGGGGCTGTCCTGCGCCCTGTGGCTGAAACACCTGGGATTCCGGCCCGTATTGATCGATCCCGGCGCGGCACCCGGCGGGCAATTGTTGCGCCTCGACCGGGTGAATCGCTGGGTGCTGGGCTTGCCGGGGCAGACCGGGCCGGAACTGGCCGCGCGCTATGCCGGGCATGTCCGGGACGAAGGCATCGAACCCTGGCTGGGCCGCCGCGTGGTGGCGGTCGCGGCGGCGGGCGGCGGGTTCCGGCTGGACCTGGACGGCCCGGCGGGACGGGAAAACCTGTCGGTCCGCGCCCTGGTTGTCGCCACCGGCCTCAGGCCCAGGAGCCGCGAAGTGCTGGACCCCATCCCCGGCGGCGGCGCGGCACACGAAAGCGGACGGGTGTCCTATTTCCCGCTGGACCATCTGGACCCGGCCTTGGCGCAGCCCGGCCTGCGGGCGGCGGTGCTGGGCGGCGGCGACAACGCCTATTGCACCGCCCTGGACCTGGCCGGTCGCGCCGCCCAGGTCCATTTGCTGCTGCGCGGCCAGCCCAGGGCGCAAGCCCGCTTCCAGGCCGAAGTCCGGGCGTTGGCCGGGCGGGGCGGGTTAGCCGAACATCCCGGCGCCACCCTCGACGCCTTCCAAATCACCACCGACGGCATCGCCATCGATTTCCACCGGGAAGGCCGACAGCACCACATCGAAGTGGACCGCATATTCGTGCGGGCGGGGCTGGTCCCCAACACCGATTTCCCCGCCGCGCTCGGTCCCTTGGCCCGGCTGGACCTGGACGCCGAAGGCTATGTGCGGGTGGATGCGCAACGCCGCGCCTCCCAGCCCGGCGTCTACGCCATCGGCGATGTCGCCAATCCGGCCCTGCCCGCCGTGGTCGCCGCCATCGCCGACGGCGCGATGGCGGCGCGGACCCTCGCGCTGGACCTCACGGCCCCTAGCCCCCCGACCTCCCCATGAGCAAACCCATCCAGCCCCCCGCCCCGCCCGCCGCCGAACCGCTGGTCTGGGTCTTGGACAGCGCCTATACCGGCGAACTCGGTGCCCGCGTCGGCGTGGCCGAACGCCTGGGCTACGGCTATGACACCATCCCGCTCCCCGGCACCGACGCGGCGGCATACGCCCGGATGCTCAGGGCGCGCTACCAACTCGCCTGCGGGGCGGGGGGCGAACGGTCCCTGGTGCTGTTGAGCGGCACCGGCGAAGATACCCTCGGCCCCGTCGCCGACCTCCGGCACGACTTCGATGGCCGCCTGCTGAACGTCTTCCTGGCTTCGATCCTACCGGACCCGCCCGATCCGCGGCTCCACGAATACGACCTGATCGCCTCGCCACAAATCCAGGGCGACAAGGTCGTGACCACCTTGGGCGTCGCCCATAAGCTCAACCCGGCGCGGTTGGAAGCGGCGCGGCGGGCGCACGCCGACAGGTTCGCGGGACTGGAACGGCCCCTGGTGGGCTTGCTGGTGGGCGGGAACACCCGTTATTGCGCGGGCTTCGACGTGGCGCACGCCCAGGCGCTGGGCCGCAAGACGCGGCGGGTGGTGGAATCCCTGGGCGGAAGCCTGGTGGCGACCAACAGCCGCCGCACCCCGGCGGACGCCTGGGCGGCGCTGTTGGCGGAATTCGACGGCCTGGATCGCCGTTGCTTCGACTGGCGGCAGGACCCCGGACTGTATCCGGCCCTGCTGGCGGAGGGCGATGTGTTCATCGCCACCGGGGATTCGATCTCGATGTGTTCCGAGGCCAGCCATACCGGCAAACCCTTGTTGGTGGACCTGGCCGAGAGCGCCACCGAAAGTTTCCACCGCGCCATCGTCGGCAAGTTGCTCGAATATGGCGCGGCCCGGCATCTGGACGGCGGTTTCGAGCCCTGGACCTATACGCCGCCCGACCCGGCGGGGGCGGTGGCGGCGGCGATCCAGGAATTGTTGGACCGGAAGGCGCCCCGCGTGCTTCAGGCGGAGAAGGCCCGATAGACCGCCAAGGTCTCCGCCACGATCCGCTCCACCGCGAACTCCGCTTCGGCGATTTCCCGCCCGCGCCGTCCCATCCGCCGCCGCGAGCCGGGATCGGCGATGAGTGCCCGCAAGGCTTCCGCCAAGGCCGCCCCGTCCCGGGCCGGGACCAACAACCCGTTATCGCCCGCCGCCACCACTTCCCGGCAACCGGGGGTGTCGGTGGTGACGATGGCCCGCCCGGCGGCGGCGGCCTCGATCAAAGCCTTGGGCAAGCCCTCGCGGTAGGACGGCAGGCAGACGATATGGGCCTCGGCCAACACCTCCGGCATATCCCCGCGCCGCCCCCAGCACTCCACCGCGCCTTCCTCGGCCCAGGCTTCGAGTTGTTCCTGTGGCACGCTGGCGGGATTCTCGGGGTCGGGGTCGCCGACCAGGGCGAACCGCGCCGCCACGCCCGCGGCCTTCAATTGCCGCGCCGCCGCCACGAATTCGCCCACGCCCTTGGTCCATAGCATCCGGGCCGGCAACACCACCAAGGGCACGCCCTCCGCTTCCGGCCTGGGGCTGAACACGGCCAAATCCACCCCGGCCCCGCGTATCCGGTGCAAACGCCCGGATTCCACGCCCAAGGCCAACACCTGGGCCGCGTCGTCCGGGTTCTCGACGATCACCCGCCCCGCCGCCAACAACCGCCCCAAGGTCCAGCGCACCCCAGGCCGCAACAGCCGGGCCTGGGCGCTGTCGGCGGTGAACAGCCAGCCCAGCCCGGCCATGTAGTTGACGATGGCGGGGGTATTGGCGATGCGGGCGGCGAGCGTGCCGTAGACCATCGGCTTCATGGCGACATGGTGGGCCAGGTCGGGGCGCAGGCGGCGATACAGCCGGACCAGGCCGAACAGCAATTTGAATTCCGCCAGCGGATTCATACCACGCCGCGACAGGTCGAGCGGCACCAGCTTCGCCCCGGTGGCCTCGATCATCGCGCCATGCCCGCGCACACGGGTCGCGACATGCACTTCGTAGCCCGCCCGCTGCGCGGCGGCGATCTGCGGCAGCCAGTGCGAACAGACGAACCAATCTTCCGTGCAGAAGAACAACAGCCGCCGGTTCAAGGATTGGCCTCCCGCCACGCCTGGAACATCAGCACATCCCACAGGTAATAAGACCAATCGCGCCGCCCCGCGAGATGCTGCGTCCACTTCTCGTGGACCAGCGCGGCATTGAAATAACCTTCCTGTTTCAGGCGCTTGCGGTCGAGCAGCGCCCCGGCCCAGTCCTTGAGCGGGCCGCGCAACCACTGATCGATGGGCACGCCGAAGCCCATCTTGGGCCGGTCCATCAACTCCTTGGGGACGTAGCGGTACAAGACCTGCCGCAAGGGCCATTTGCCCACGCCATCGCGCAGTTTCATCGACGCCGGCAGGCTCCAGGCGAATTCCACCACCCGGTGATCGAGCAAGGGCACCCGCGTCTCCAGGCTCACGCCCATGGCGGCGCGGTCCACCTTCACCAAAATATCGTCCGGCAGGTAACTCACGGTATCGAGGAACATCATGCGATGCTCGAACTCGCGCAAGCGCGGCCATTGCGCCGGATCGTCCAGCACCGTCCCCGGCTCTGCCGCGCCGCGCACCACGCGGGCCGGTTCCTTCCATTGCGAAACCAGTTCCCGGTAAACCTCCTCCGGCTGCCGCGCCCGGAACAGCAGGGCCAGCTTGCGGAGCTTGTCGCCGGGCGTCGCGGCCCGCAGCCCCCCCGGCAGCGCGAACCCCACCCCCCGGAACAAGGCATCCCACCAATGCGGCGGCACCACGGTCGCGGCGGCGGCGACCGCGGCCCGGACAGGCGATGGCACATAGCCGATCCGCCGCCACACATTCACCGCCGAGGGATAGCGGGCATAGCCACAGAACACCTCGTCGCCACCATCGCCCGACAGGCTCACCGTGACCTGCCCACGGGCCAGTTGCGATACCAGGAAGGTGGGAATCTGCGAAGAATCGGCGAACGGCTCGTCGTACAGGGTCGGCAGATTGGGAATCACCGCCATGGCTTGTTCGGGGGTGACATAGAGTTCGGTATGGTCGGTGCCCAGGTGCGCGGCCACGGCCTTGGCGTGTCCGGCCTCGTTGTAGCCGGTTTCGTGGAAACCGATGCTGAAGGTCCGCACCGGCCGGGATGATTGCGCCTGCATCAGGGCCACCACGGTCGAGGAATCGAAACCGCCCGACAAGAACGCGCCCAAGGGCACATCGGCCAGCATCTGCCCGGCCACCGCTTGCCGCAGCAGGCCATCCAGGGTTTCGACCGCCTCGGCCCCGGTCCCGGCGAAGGGCTGCATCTGGCCGCGCAAAGCCACATCGCGGGCGCTCCAATACGACACCGGCACGCCCTCCTGGCGGCGGGCGCTCAGGGCGATGAAGGTGCCGGGCGGGAGTTTCTTGATGCCTTGGTAGATGGTGTAGGGGGCCGGGATATAGCCATACCGCAGCAGCAAGCTCAGGGCGGAACGGTCGATTTCGGCCTTGAAGGCGGGATGCGGCTTGAACGCCTTGAGTTCCGAGCCGAACAGCAACATCCCGTCCTGCCAACCGTAATACAGCGGTTTTTCGCCCAGCCGGTCGCGGGCCAGGTACAACACCCGGTCATGCCGGTCCCACAACGCGAAGGCGAACATACCCACGCATCGCTTCAGCGCCTCGCCCACGCCCCAGGCTTCCACCGCCGCCAACAGGGTTTCGGTATCGGAATGGCCGCGCCAACCCGCCTTGGCCGGGATGGCGAACGCCTCGGCGGGCGCGTCGAACAAGGGATGGTCCGGTACCATCCCCCCGCCCTCCAGTTCCCGGCGCAAGTCCAGGTGGTTGTAGATTTCCCCGTTGAACGCCACCACGTAGCGCCCTCCCCGCGACAGCATGGGCTGGTGCCCCGCCGCCGACAAATCGAGGATGGACAAACGCCGGTGGCCCAGCGCCAAACCGGAAAAGGCGTCGGTCCACACCCCGCCATCGTCGGGACCGCGATGGACCAGGGTAGCGGCCATGCGGCCCGCGATGGCGGCCAAGTCCTCGGCGGAGGTGTTTTCGGAACGGTCCAGGAAGCCGGCGAATCCGCACATGGAAGGTTGCTCTCGTTAGATGGTTGAGGAGGGGAAAGCGATGGGGCTGTCGGTGTTTGGGCGTTCAAAGCTGGCTGTGGATTGGGGGGCGGCTGGGCGTATTCCAAAGCAAGCGTTGGACTCCAACCGATGCGCCACGACCGCACACCCACCCCGGAAATGCTTTAGCGGGGCCGGGCCAGGGCTTGATAAAGGGCTTGGTATTCGCCGACCACGCCGTCCAGCGAAAAATGGTCCAGCACCCGCCGCCGCGCCGCCAAGCCCAACGCCAGCCGCTGTTCCGGCCTCAGCGCGACCAGGGCGGCCAGCGCGGCGGCCAAGGCTTCGGCGTCCCTGGGCGGCACCACCCGGCCCGTGTCGCCCACCAACCCCCCGGCATCGCCCACATCGGTCACGACACAGGGCACCCCGGACGCCATGGCCTCGCCCACCACCATGGGGAAGGCTTCGCCATGCGAGGAACTCATGCACAGGATATCCAGCCCGGCCATCCAGCGCGGAATATCGCGGCGCTCGCCCAAGAGGATCACCTTGTCTTGCAGGCCGAGCCGGTCGATCTGGCCGCGGAGTTCGGGATTGGCCGCGTCCACCTGGGTACCGGCCAAGAGAAAACGGGCCTGGGGCTGGCTGCCGATCAAGCGGGCGGCGGCGCGGAGCAAATTGCCATGGTCCTTCATCGGATGATAGCGGGCGAACAGGCCGACCAGGACCGCGTCCCGGTCCAGACCCAGTTCGGCGCGCACCGCCCTGCGGGTCGCCGGGTCGGGTTGGAACCGCTCGCCATCGAAGCCGTTCGGGATCACCCGCGCCCTCGTATTATCGAAACCGAAAGCCGCGTGCTGTCCGGCCCCCAGGCGACTGACATAGACCGTCGCCGCCGGACTCCGGGACAGCCGGACACCGAGCCGGACCACCTGCCGGGTTAAAAAACGCTCCTGGCCGAGGTCGTACAGCGAATGATGGATGCCCCACACCACCGGGATATCGCCGCCGACCAGGGCGGCACCCAGCGTCGCCGCCAGATTGCCGTGATACATCCAGCCCTGGATCACCTCCGGGCGCAGCGCCTTGAGTTGCTTGCGCAGCCGCCACAGCGCGGTGGGCGTGGGGATTCCGCGCTTCATGCCCAATACCCGCACCTGCGTCCCGGTCCGCTCGATCCGCCCGCCCAGATCGCCCCGGTCCAGCAGCGAAATCACCGCCACATCGAAGCGCGAGCGGTCCATCCGCCCGACGAGGTTATAAAGCATCATCTCGGCCCCGCCGGTGCCCAACCCGCTGATGATATGGCAAACGCGGGTCAAGACAGCGCCTCCAATTCGGCCAGGGTGCCGCCCACCATGGCCTCGACGCTGAGCCGGTCCACGATGCGTCGCCGCGCCGCCCGCGCCAGTGCCGGGCCTTGCTCCGTCCGCAACCGCAGCAGCGCCGCCAGGGCTTCGGCCAGGGCTTCCGGTGCCTCGGGAGGGACCACGATGCCGGTGTCGCCCACCACCCAGGCCGAATCGCCCACCGCCGTCGCCACGCAAGGCAGGCCGCAGGCCATCGCCTCGCCCAGCATATTCGACAAACCCTCGCCATAGGACGAGGCGGACACGGCGATATCCAGGGCGTTGTAGACCTCCGGCATATCGACGCGGGTACCGGCCCAGACCAGTTTGCCATCGAGGCCCAGTTCCGTCGCCAGGGCGTGGAGGCCGAGGCGGTAATCCGCCGCGCCATCGCCGACGCAGACGAACCGCGCTTCGGGATGGCCCGCGGCCAACCGCGCCGCCGCCCGCAGGAACACCGGATGGCCCTTCATGGGATCGAGCCGCCCGACCAAGCCGATCAAGGTCTGCGCCGGGTCCACGCCCCATCCGGCGCGTAGCGGCAGGCCCAAGGCCCGGTCGGGATGGAAGCGGGCGGTGTCGATGCCGTTCGGCACCACCTTGAGGCGATCCGCCGGGAAACCCGAGCCGATGGCGTGATTCCGGCCCGCCTGGGAATTGGCGATGCTGCACGCCACGAAGCGCGAGGCCCACGCCTCCGCCCGCACGGCCCAGCGCGACAAGCCATCGTAGTGGCTCAAGTCCAGGTTCGAGGCGCAGATCGCCCAGGCCAGCGCGGTCCCCGGCACGAAAGGTTTGAGCGCCAAGGCCAGGAGGTTCGAGGACGGCAGCCAGGAATACACCACATCGGGCCGTTCCCGCCGCAGGACGCGGACCAGCCGCCACAGGAAACCGAACACATCCCAACGCCCGCTTTTACCGACCACGATCAAGGGCACGCCCGCCGCGTGCAAGTCGTCCTCCAAGGCACCGCCGCCGTAATACACCACGACCTTGGCATCATGGCCGCGCCCGCGCAGTTCCCTGGCCAGCAAGGCAGCCCGCCGCTCGGCCCCGCCGACGGTCAAGGCCCGGATGAACAGGATGATTTTCATGGGGCCGACCCGTCGGTGTTCACGCCCCGCCATTTCTCCCGGTAATAATGGAGTAGCCGCCGCCAACGCGGCACTTCCCGCCCGCCCGGATAACTATGGCGCACGGCCAGTATCCCATCGACCACGGCGGGATCGTAGTCCACGCCCAGGAAGGCGAACATTTCCCGGAACCTGGGGGTTTTCTCCACCATGTCCCGGTAATCCACATGGAAGCAATTGGCTTTCCCGGCGCGGTAATCGGCGCATTTTTGCTCGAAGCGCAGCAAGGATCGCTTGGTTTTCCAAGGATTGGCGAATACCCACCATCCCGATTGCAATACCTCGTCCAAATCACGGGTGAGGAAAACGAAAGCCACCTCCGGGAAAACCCGGCCCAGGAAATCCAAATACCCCTCCAACCGGTCCACGACCTGGAAATAGCGGATTTCCTTGAAGCCATAGGCCCGGACCGAGGCGTCCCCGGCGCGGTCGGCCAGCAATAGCCGCCGGATCAGGTCGGTGGTGTCGCGGAGGAATAATTCATCGTCCAGCAATCCAGCCCCGTACCAGGAATTCGAGGGTTTTTCGCCTTTTTTCACTCTGGCCGCGACCAGCTTGGCATGGGCGGAATACAGGTCGAAGATGAAATTATAATTCTCGCCCCGGACCAAACAGCCGGGAATGCCATTCAAAACCCCCTGCAACAGCGTGGATCCGCTCCGCCCATAAGTCACGACGAGTACACTTTTATACTTCATTCCCATACCCTCATAACCCCGTTCGGGGCAAACCGCCACACCCTTCGAGCGCCGCCTCCCACAGCGCCATGATCCGGTCCATGCCGAACCGTTCGACCACCTCGACCGCCCGCGCCGCGCACCGCCGCCGTTCCTCCCCATCGGCCATCAGCCGCTCCATCGCCACCGCCAGGGCGGCGGCGTCCTCGGCGGGCACCAACAGCCCATCGACGCCGTCGCGGACGATTTCGCGCGGGCCGGTCGGGCAATCCGCCGCGACCACCGCCACCCCCGCCGCCATGGCCTCGCATAGCGCCATCGGGAAGCCCTCGAAACGCGAGGACAGCACGAACAAATCGGCCCGGCCCAGCACCGTCTCGGGACGGGACACCCATCCCGGCAAACCCACCCGCCCGTCGAGCCCCAAGCGTCCGCGCAAGGCTTCCAGCCCGGCCCGGGCCGGACCCTCGCCCAGGATGAGCAAGGACCAGTCAGGATAGCGCGGACCCAAGCGGGCGAACGCCTCAAGCAAGAGGTCGAAGCCCTTCGACTCCACCAAGCGCCCCAAGGCGACGATCAAACGGCCCGCGGGCAGGGGAATATCGACCCGGCCCCCGACCGCGGACGGAACCACGGGATTGGGGACCACCCGTAATTTCGGGCGCAGCGAAACCGGGAAAAACTCCATCGTGCGGGGCGTCAGCACCACCACCCGGTGGGCCAGGGGATAGACCCAGCGCCGCAGCCGGTGCCATATCGGCTTCAGCCAATAGCGCTCGGGATTGGTGTGTTCGGACACCACCACCGGCAGGCCCAGGCCCAGGGTCGCCAGCAAGCACAGGACGTTGGTGGTGTCGAGGAAGCTGATGACGGCCTCGGGCCGCTCGGCGCGGATCGCCGCCCGCAGCCCCAGGAGCCGCCGCGCGTTGTTCCAAACGGCCTGGACCGGGTTGGCGGAATCCCGCAACAAGCCCAAGGGCCGGTGCCGGACCTCTTCGTGCAAGGGGAAGAACGGCGGCCGCGCCCCGTCGTCCAGGGTCAGGAGGCGGATATCCCAACCCCGCCCGGCCCAGTGGTTCGCCATCAGCGACATCACCCGCTCCGCGCCGCCCGCGCCCAGCGCGGGGATCAGCAGGACCAGCCTCATAGCCCTTCCCCCAGGCCCGGCCCGGTGATGGGCCGGTGCGCCGCGCAGCGGGCCAACAGCTTCCAGCCCCAGGTCCACAGCGCCCTCCGGCCTATCGGCGTCGAGAGGAACAAACTCCACACCCGCAAGCCTTCGTCCGCCAAGCTGCCGCAAGCCCCGTACCAATGCGGGCCGAGCTTGCGGTAGGCGAAGGCCCTCGGAATCCCCAGCCGGTCCGCGACCCGGTCGGCCAGCGCCACCAACCCCGAACCGGCCTGGGCCAGGCGCCGCAAATCGCCCCGGAACTCGAATTTGACCAAGCTGTTGAACAGGGCCAGCGTGTCCTCGTCCAAGGCCAGCCCCAGGCGCTCGAACTGCCGCCGCCGGACCCGGTCGGCGGTCGCGCCCTGTTCGCGCCGGAAGCGGTTGCTGGTGTTGCCGGGATGGTAGCGGTAGCGCACCATCACCTCGGGCAGGTTGGCGAGGCGGGTATGGGCCGAACAGCGCACCCAGAATTCATAATCCTCGGCGTAGCGGTAATCCGGGTCGTAGCGCAGGCCATGCCGTTCCAAAACTTCCCGCCGCATGAGGATGGTGTTATGGCCAAAGGCGTTGTCCATCACCAGGGAAAACCGGATATGGGCATCCTCCACCGGCACCCGCATGATCTGGGAACAATTCCCATAGAATTTCTCGAACCACGTCCCGCAGATACCGATATCGGGATGCGCGTCCAAAAAGGCCAATTGCTTTTCCAAACGCCAGGGCAGACAAATATCGTCGCAGTCCATGCGGGCGATGAACTCGCCCTCGCATAACTCCAAACCCTTGTTCAAGGTCGCGATCAAACCCAGGTTGGCTTCATTCCTGACCAAGCGGATGCGCCGGTCCCGGTATTCCTGGCACACCGCGAAACTGGAATCCGTGGAGCCATCGTCGATAATCAAAAACTCGAAATCGGTATAAGTCTGTCCGATAACGCTTTCGATGGCCGGTCGCAGGAATTCCCCACCATTATAGACCGGCATCAAAACTGTAACCCTAGGCATATCTTCCACCCGAAACTTCAGCCAGATACCCCTTCAACCCGATTTATCCAGCCTCAATCCGGGAGATCGTAGTCATAGGAAAAGTTGATGAAATCTTTTTCATATCTCTGATAAACCAAATCCCGCAATTCTTGGGTATAAAATTCAGCGCAACCGGTCGCCGCGCCCGACCGGTTCAAATGGCGGCATCGCGGTATCCGGTCCGGCTCCACGCCGATCCACTCGAACACCGCCGCGAAATCCTCCGAATATCTCTCGAACCTGCCGATAAAGGCAATATCCAGCACCTCGTACAAGGTATTGGAGGTCTGGGGACGCCAATGGGGGTCCATCTGGTAATCGCTCTGCGGCACGATAGCCCTGATGAATTGCTCGAAGGTGATCGGCATCGCCAAATCTTTTTCGGAACGCCCCATGGCCCGCAACAGCCTGGGTTTTTGCATCTGGTGTGCTTGATAATTCAAAATCTTATCGCGATAACAAGATAATAGCCTATGATAAGGATTCCTCACGAAGGTGAAGAAACGGAACCCATGATCCACCAAATACGACAACGGGTTTGGTGCCCCGAAACAAGTTATCCTTTGCAAAGGAGAAGCTTCGGTATTATGGATCACTTCCATATCATACCTATCCATGTCGGTATCGGGACCACGCGCTTCCACGTCCGCCAAAGCCGACTTCAAGCTCGAAGTCCCGGTTTTTGGATTCCCCAAGTACACATAACGATAACGTGGTGATACATTGGTGCTGAACAACAAATCCTGCGCGGGCTTATATTGCAAAGCCGCCCTCACCAGCGGGCAACGCCATCGATAGTATTCCCATACCAGGAAATCCCGGACGGAACGGGCCAGGGTCCGCACCGGGTTTTCCGAATGTACCGGATAACTGCTTTGCATTGAAATTCCCATCCGTTACCGCGGATTCAGTCCGCTTGGAAGCCATTGAGCCTGGCGCTCATCGCGCAATAAGAACCCCAGCGATCCTTGGCCCGCGCCACGATGGGAAGCAGCAAGGGATCGTCGATATCATCGGCCAATAATTCAAAAGCGATCACCTGCTCCTTGGAGAAAATCAAATCCTCCGCGGACCGCAGCACCACCGAAATAGAATAATCACCCGGAATCAAGCGGTGATCGGGGATGTCCAACGCAATGCCGTGGGTACCGGAAGGCAAGAACGGTATCATTCCCCTGGCGGTGATAATGCGGGCACCAATACTATTGAAAATGCCGAAGGTCATCATGAATTCCTTCACCTCCCGTCCCACCGATACATCCAGGCGGAAACGCAAAGGCCGGTTGAAACCAATCGCCATATCGCTTTGGTCGAAAGTCAGGCTATCGATTTTGAACCAAGGCAAATGGGTATCGAGATCGGTGGCTTTGCCGGCTTCCTCGTTGACCCGGATATATTGCATCACCCCGGCCTCGCTATCGCCGTCGAACAGGACGCGACCACCCCCCAGCAGGATGGTACGGTCGGTGAATTGCAATATGGAACTCATATTATGGCTGACAAACATAACAGTACGGCCCTGTCGCCCGACCTCTTCGAGTTTACCCAGGCATTTTTTCTGGAACCGCGCATCCCCCACCGCCAAGACCTCGTCCACCACCAGGATTTCCGGTTCCAAATGGGCGGCCACCGCGAATCCCAGGCGCACATACATCCCCGACGAATAATGCTTGACCGGGGTATCGAGGAATTTCTCCACCTCGGCGAAGGCGACGATCTCGTCGAATTTGTGGACGATCTCGGCCTTGGTCATTCCCAGGATCGAGCCATTGAAAAAGATATTCTCCCGGCCCGTCAATTCCGGATGGAACCCCGTACCCACCTCCAATAGGCTGGCCACGCGGCCACGGATACGGATACGGCCACGGCTCGGCTCGATGATCCTGGACAATATTTTCAGCAAGGTGGATTTCCCGGCCCCATTGCGCCCAATCACACCCACTTTCTCGCCCTCGCGGATATCCAGGCTGATATCGTCGAGCGCCCAGAACTCCTCCATGGAATCCTTGCCGCCCCCCCGGCCCACGAGCTTTTTACCCAGGTATTTCACCCCGTCGGTCAAGGCATCGCGGAACGTGGAATAGGGTTTGCGCCCGGCTTGATGGCGCAGGGCGAATTTCTTGCCCAAACCTTCGATGGCGATGGCGACTGTCATAGTAGCTCCGCTATGGAACGTTCCAACCTACGGAAATAGGCGGTACCGCTAACCAGCAAAAACAGGGCGAGCGCCAGGGAAACCCCCAGGCTATAGCCCAAGTCGGGCGGCTCCATCCCCAGCACCGACCAGCGGAAACCATCGATCACCCCCACCATGGGATTCAAGGCGAAAGCCCAGCGCCAAGCTTCCGGCACCACCGTGCTATTGAAACCCACCGGGGAAATATATAAACCCAGTTGCACCGCGAACGGAATGATATAACGGAAATCCTTGTATTTGACGCTGAGGGCGGAAATCCACAACCCCGCGCCCAGGGCGACCAAGACCACCAGCAGGGCGAACGCGGGCAAGGCACAGAACCGCAGGTCGGGAACGATGCCATACCACACCATCAGCCCGGCCAAAATCACCAAGGCCACCACGAAATCGGCGAAGCTCACGATGACCGCGCTGGCCGGTACGATCAACCGGGGAAAATACACCTTGGCGATGATCGATTCCTTGTTGGTCAGGCTATTGCCCGCGTCGGCGAAAGCCGTGGCGAAAAACTGCCAGGGCAGCATGGCGGTATATACCAGGAGGGGATAAGGCATCCCCCCGGAAGGCAGTTTGGCGATACGGCTGAAAACCAGGGTGAATATCAGCATGGTCAGCACGGGCCGGATCACCGCCCAGGCGAAACCGATACTCATCCGCTTGTAGCGCAGCAAAATATCGCGCCACGCCATGAAATAAAACAATTCCCGATACCGCCACAGGTCCAGCCAATAATTGCTCATGGCCCGGCCTGGGGTAATGACGATTTCCCGAGTTGCGCTCATAATCAGATATGTAAAACACCCGCCCGCACAGCGGGCGGGTAGACGACGAAGGTATGGGCGATGCCCGCCAATAACAGCCAATAGCAGCGCCAATAAGGCCAATTCTCGACGATCATCCCATAGGCGGCGAACCCCCAGATGGCGAGTATCGAGAGTCCACCCAGGACGAATAGCCCGAGGGGTTCCGGCAAAGGGTCGCGATATCCGGGCTGGCACAGTGGCTTGGCGAATATCGCCGCCCAGGCCAGGAACAAGCCCAGGCCCACGATACCGCCCTGCATCAGTATTTCCAGGTAGGTATTATGCAACTGCCCCATCATCCGCCCGTTGTCGGTCTGGTTGACGAGTTCCTCGCGGTCGGCCAGTTTGATCAAATACGCGGTGGAACCCGGTCCCCAACCGAACCACGGACTTTCCCACCATTTTTCCAGGCCGAAACGCTGCACATAATATCGGTATTTGAAGGAGGACAGCGGCAGGTCGGCGGTATCGCCGCCCAGGATTTTCGCCACCACCACGCGGTCGGCGGCGATGCGCTCCCCGATCCTATCCGTGTTGAGGGCGATGCCCGCGCCGACCAGGACCAGGGCCAACACCAGGATGTAGGGCCGCTTGGCCCCGGCCCCTTCCTGGCCCCATGATCTGCGGACGCGGTGGGCGACGCTGGCCGCCACCGCCAGCGCCAGGGCGATCCAGGAAATCCGGGACTGGCTCGCCACCAAGGCGTAGACCGCCAGATAAAGGCCACCCCCGAAAAACAACAGCCGTGGCCACAGCCTGGGCGTGCCCCACACGGCCCGCAGCGCCGGCTCCGCGTATAGGAGCAACCCCAGCAAGGCCGTGGCCCACACCAGCCCGGCGCAGCCCGCCCGCATCTGGAAGCCGGTCTGCTGGCCGACCCGGAAGGCCCAGAAGTCGCTCCCCCGCAGGTGCAAGGCCGCCCCGAACACCAAACCGGCGAACGCCGCCACCAACACCAAGCCGACCCGCCCGGGCCGGCCTTGCAAAACCCAGGCCAGCGCCGGGAACCCCAGGCACAAGGTCCATTGGCCGAGGAACCGGAGTTGGACCAGCCAGGTTTCCGGGAAACGGATGGCGGCCCAGGCGGCTTCCACCGCCAGATAGGCGCACAACGCCAGGGAACAGCGCAGGAGGGGGTCGCGGCGGAAGGATTGGCGGGCCCCAGGGGAAAACAGCGCGGCCAGGAAGACGAGTCCCAGGCCGGACGCGCTGGCCAAAGGGGCGCAAAACGCCAACAGGGCGAAGACCATCAGGCCCAATTGGGCGAACACGTCGGCGGGATGCGCAACGGCGTCCGGCCCCGCGCTGGAACGCCCCCCCTTCAAAGCCGGGGTTCCTTGCCCGGCTCCAGGACGGCGGGAGGTCCATGGCATGGACGCGGACCGGAGCCGGTTCCGCCGTCCATCCCCGTCAGCAACGCCATTCCCGCCATAAGCCACCCTGTCGATGATCGATCACGCCCGTCCGCCGACCCCGGCGATACCGGCAAAGCGGCCCATTTAACTCGACCGGCTACGCAAACGCAAGCCGCGCAAGAGGTCCAGGGCGACCGGGAAATCGAAGCCGTCGATGCGGCGCTCCAGGGGCATGACCGGCACCTCGCCCTGGACGAGGACCAAGAGCGGCCGCAATTCCCGCCACACGTTCATGGCCCGGATATCGTCCTGGTCCAGCAGGAACTCCAACTCTGCCAGCAAACCTTCGAGGCGCTCCGGGTCGGGCGGTTGCGAGGCCGGCCGGGCGACCCTAAGCGTTTGGACCTCGGCGCAGGTCGCGGCCAGGCTCTCGGCCAGCCCGTCCAATTCTTCCTCCAGGCCAACGGCGTCCCGGCCCTCGCGGATATGGACCTCCAAATCTTGGGCCGAGCGCCACACGCGCTCCGCGCCCAAGGTGGCGGCGGCGCTCTTGAGCGAATGGGCCATGCGCTCCGCCGTCTCGCGGTCGTCCCCGGCCAGCGCGGCCCGGAGCGCGCCGGCGTCATCACCGTGCAACCTGGCGAAACCGCCCAACACCTGGTGGTAATGGTCGAGCCTGCCGCCGAAGCGCCGCAACCCGTCTTCCTGGTCGATCAAGCACGGAGCCCCGGACCGGGCGGCGCGTTGGCATTCCATGGCCGCGAACGCCGTCGGCAGCTGGGCCGGATCGGCGGGTATCCAGCAGGCCAGGGTGGCGTAGAGGTTCTCGGGATCGACCGGCTTGGCGACATGGCCGTTCATCCCGGCATCCAGGCAGAGCTGGCGGTCCTCCTCGAAGGCGTTGGCGGTCATGGCGAGGATGGGCACGCTCCGGCCCGCGTCCAGCGCCCGGATGCGGCGGGTGGCCTCCAAGCCGTCCATGACCGGCATCCGCATGTCCATCAGGATCAGGTCGTAACCGCCGGTCCGCGCCTGTTCCACGGCCTCGGCCCCGTTCCCGGCCACCTCCACGCTAAGCCCGGCCTCGTCCAGCAAGGCCAGGGTCACTTCCTGGTTGATCGGGTTGTCCTCGGCTAGCAAGACCCGCGCCCCGGCCCGCAGCCGGGGTCGCTCGCCCCCCGCGTCCGCCGCCGGCAAGGCCAGCCCGTGTTTCAAACGCGCGGTGAACCAGAACAGGCTGCCCTGCCCCGGCGCGCTGACCACGCCGACCTCGCCGCCCATCATCCGCACCAGATGCCGGTTGATGGCCAGCCCCAGGCCGGTGCCGCCATAGAGCCGGGTGGTGGAGTTCTCGGCCTGCTCGAACGCCCCGAACACCCGCGCCTGCTGTTCCTCGGAAATACCGATGCCGGTGTCCTGCACCTCGAAGATCAACAGGGCCGAATCCGCATCCTCCTCGATCACCCCGGCCCGGAGGGTGATGCCGCCCTGCTCGGTGAACTTGACGGCGTTGCTCAGGTAGTTCAGCAGGATTTGGCCCAGGCGTAGCGGATCGCCCAGCAAGGGCAGGTCCAACAGGCACGGATCGATCTCCTTGACGAGCAGCAGGTGTTTCTGCCTGGCGCGTTCGGCCACCATGGCGTAGGCGTGTTCGGCGATGGAGAACACGTTGATGGGGATTTCCTCCAGCACCAGATGCTCGGCCTCGATCTTGGAGAGGTCGAGGATATCGTTGATGATCCCCAGGAGGTGCTTGGCCGAGCTATCGATCTTGCCGAGCTTGTCCAGGTGGGCGGTGTCGGGCAGTTCGCGCTGCAACAGATAGGTGAAGCCCAGGATGGCGTTCATGGGCGTGCGGATTTCGTGGCTCATGTTGGCGAGGAACATGCTCTTGGCCCGGCTGGCGGCCTCGGCCTCCTGGCTGGCCTTGGCCAGTTCGGCGGTCCGCGCCGCGACCCGCGCCTCCAGGTCGGCGTTCAGCGCCAGGATTTCGCGCTCGGCGCGCTTGCGCCCGGTGATATCGCGCAGGAAGGCGAGCAGGGTCTGGGAATCGGCCTCCGGCATCACGCTCATTTCCACATCGACGATCTGGCCCGATTTGGTGCGGTGCCGGGTTTCGAACACCTCCCAGCCTCCCGTGTGGGTGCGGGCGCCCCGGCCCGCCTCGTCGTATTCGATATCCAAATCGACCACCCGCATCGACAGCAGCTCCTCCCGCGCATAGCCGCTCATCCTGACGGCGGCTTCGTTCACGTCCAGCAGCAGCCCGGTGCCGGCATCGACCACCCAGAAGCCGTCGTTGGTGGTGGCCAGCATCCGGGCGTAGCGGTCCGCCGCCCGCGCCAAACCGGCCTCGGCCCGCCGCCGCCGCTCCTCCCGGTCCAAGGTTTCCAGGGCGAAGGAAATATTGGCCGCCGCCCGTTCCAGCAGGGCCGCCACCCCGCCGTCGAACACCCCCGGCTGGCGGGCGTACAAGGTCAAAGCCCCGCCGACCCGCCCGTCCCAGTGGATGGGCAGGCTGGCCGAGGCCACCCAACCGGCCCGCGCCGCCGCCGCCCGCCAGGGCCGGGTACTCTCGTCCTGGAAAAACTCCTGGCAAATCTGGATGCGGTCTTCCCGGATCGCGGTGCCGGTCGGACCCCGGCTTTCCGGGCAGGCGTCCCCGACCCGGATCGCGACGCTGTCCAGATAGCCGGTGTCGTCGCCCACGGCGGCCACCGGCACCACGGTCCGGGTCGGGAGGTCGAGCCAGCCCACCCAGGCCATGGCGATCTGGCCGGTGTCCACCAGGATGCGGCAGACCTCCCCGAAAATCTCGTCCCGGGTCCGGCTGAGCAATAGCGCCTGGTTGAGCTGGCCCAGCGCCGCGTACAGGCGGTTGAGCGATTCGACCTCGCTCTCGCGCTTGCGGCGGGCTTCCACTTCCTCGCGCAATTGCCGCTCGGTGCGCTTGCGCTCGGTGATATCGGTGATCGCCCCCAACAGGCGCATGGGCCGTCCCCCGGCGTCGCGCAGGGCCTCGCCCCGCGACAACACCCAACGGTATTCGCCATCCTTGTGCCGGAGGCGGAATTCGGCCTTGTAGGGTTCGCCCGCCTCCAGATGGCGGCGGACGGCTTCCTGGACGGTGTCCCGGTCGTCCGGGTGCAGCCGCTCGAAGAAGCTGGCCTCGGCGTCCGGCATTTCGTCCGGGGCGAACCCCAGGATGGCCTTCCAACGCGGGGAAATATAGGCCGCGTGGGTTTCGAGGTTCCAATCCCAAATCCCGTCGTTGATGCCACGGACCACCAGGGCATAGCGTTCCTCGCTGGCGCGGCGGGCGGCCTCGGCCTCGTACAGGGATTGGTATTCGGCCCGTTTTTGCCGCGACCACAGCCCCCATAGCGAGACGGCCAGCAAGCCCGCGCCCAGCACCGGCATCCCCAGGCTGGCGGCGACGCGCTGACGCCCTTCCGCCAGGGCCTCGGCGGTGTCGATCTTGGTGATCAGGAACCAGGAGGACTCCGGCACCGGCGACAACAGGGCCACCACCTCCCGGTTCCGGTAGTCCCGCGTATAGACCACGCCGACCTGCCCCCGCACCGCCCGCACCGAGGGCAGCCAGCTTTGCTGGGGGGGCATATGGAAATCCAATTCGGCCTCGGCGCGGTGGCGGAGCGGACTCAGCACCAAAGCCCCGCCCCGGTCGCGCCGGACCAGGAAGCTCTCCAGGGTGGCGCTGGCGATGGGCGCGGACAGCAGCAAGGGATAGAGCGACTGGCGGGCATCGATGATCAGTTCGAGCGCCCCGACCGGCCGGCCCTGGTCGAACAGCGGCGCGATGAGTCCCAAATGCGGGAAGCCATGGTTGGGATCGTAGTGCAGCTCGGTGAGGATGGGACGGTGTTCGCGCAAGGCCAGTTCGACAAAGCTGCGGTCCCTGTCCCCCTCGGCGTCGGTGACGCCGGTGAGGCTCGGGCCGATACGCCCATCCGGGGCCACGAACAACACATCCCGGTAGCCATGGTGCCGCCCGAGGCTCTGGAACTTGGCGAGGACTTGCCGCCCCAGTTCCGGCTTGGGCGTGGCGCGCCAACGGGTCAGGGCCGTGATCAAGAACGGATCGTCCATCAGCGTGCCCGCGTTGCCCAGTTGCTGTGCCCGCCAAGCGCTCAGCGCCTCCACCTTCAAGGTTCCGAGCGTGTTGAGTTCGGTCTCGACCTTTTGCCGCAGTTGCCCGACCTGGTCATGGTAGAACGCCACCCCGGCCACGCCACCCAAGCCCAGCACCAAGAGCAAGACCAAAAACCCCGCCAACAACGGCCCGTGGCTGTTCGCGGGCAGCCGGCCCTTGAATGGCCCCGCCGTGTGCATAGTCCCCTCGCTAGGCAAAATAGGCATTGAAAACCAGGAAGATGGCGTGGATGTTCCGCGCGCCCGGCCCGGCCCATGGCGGATGGATTCCGGCATGACCACGGACACCAAGGAGCATACCCGCATCCGCTTGGGCACCCCTCTCGTGTCCCACGCGGATGGCCGGACCGGTGATTATCAAATTCTATCAAATATTCCAGGAATTTGGCCAAAAAAAACCGTGCCGGACGCACGCCGTATCATGCCCTAGTGGCTTATCCCCCACCCCGGCTTACAATAAGGATTCCATCCACTTCCGGCTCCCCCGACCATGCACCGCCCCCGCATCCTCCCCGCCCTGTTCCTGCTGCTCGGACTGGCCCGCCCCGTCCTGGCCGCGACCCCGCCCGAGACCCTCCGCATCGGCGTGCTGGCCTTCGGCACCTTGAACTGGGAACTCGCCACGATCCAAAGCGAAGGACTGGACCAGGGCCGGGGCGTCCGGCTCGAACCCACCCCGCTCGCCAGCGCCGAGGCGGGCAGGATCGCCCTGCAAGGCGGCAGCGTGGACATGATCGTGGGGGATTGGATTTGGGTCGCCCAGCAGCGCGGGCAAGGGGCCGATTTCAGCTTCGCGCCCTACTCCACCAACCATGGCGCCCTGATGGTTCCGGCCGGCTCGCCGATCCAGGGCATCGCCGACCTCAAGGGCAAGAAGCTCGGCATCGCCGGCGGCGGTTTGGATAAGAACTGGCTGCTGTTACGCGCCCTGGCCCGGCAGCGGGACGGGCTGGACCTGGACCGGGCGGTCGAAAAAACCTTCGGCGCCCCGCCGCTGCTGAACCAGCAATTGGAACAGGGCAAGCTCGACGCCGTGCTGAACTATTGGAACCCGGCCGCCAAGCTGGAAGCCCAGGGCTACCGGCGGGTGTTGGACGGGCACGGGCTATTGAAGGGCTTGGGGGTGGAGGTGCCGGTGCCGGCCTTGGGCTATATCTTCCACGAGCGCTGGGCCAAGGCCCACCCCGCCACCTTGGACGCCTTCCTGAAGATGGCCGCGGAGGCCCAGCGCCACCTGTGCGAATCCGACGCCGCGTGGCGCAGGATCGTCCCGCTGACCCAGGAAAGCGACCCCAAGGTCCAGGACGCCCTGCGGCGGGATTATTGCGCGGGCCGGGTCGTGGGCTTCGGTCCCCAGGAAATCCGGGCCGCCGGGGAAATTTACCGGCGGCTCGGCGAGGTCGCGGGCGGCGCGACCCCGGCGGTGGGCGGCACGCTACCGGCGGGCGTGTTCTGGACCCCGCCCGGCCCATAGCGCAACCCTACCGATAGCCGCGCCCCATAAGTTGCTAGACTATGGCAACGGGCGCGGAGCCGCCCCCTCCCTATCCCCCAGCACCCGCCGACCGCCCATGTCGTTCCAAAGAATCAGCCTGCTTATCCTGGTGATACTGTCCTTCGCCGCCGCCTCGTGGTACCTCGTGGACACGCTGTTCCCGCCCATGCCGGAACCCGTCCCGCCCCCGGAAGCCGCGCCGGCCACCCCCCCGCCCCCCCGCGCCGCGGCGCAGCCAACGCCGCGCCCGGTATCGCCGCCGTCCGCGGCGCGTCCGGTACCGCCGCCGCCCCAGGCCGCGCCCACCACGGAAGAGGAAGAAGACCGGACCGAACAAGAGGAGATGGATGCCGCCCTGGCCCAGCTCGGCAGCCCCGATCCGACGCAACGCCTGGAAGGGGCCGAGATCCTGGGCGCCTATCCCAGCGAGGAAACCGAACTGGCCCTGGCCCAGGTGCTGAACAGCGACCCGGAGGCCGATGTCCGCAACGCGGCGGCGCAGAGCCTCGGCTATGTGGAACAGCCCTCGGACGACACCGTCGCCGCCCTGATGGCCGCGCTGGAGGATCAAAACGAGGAGGTCCGGGCCAGCGCCCTGTCTTCCCTGGAGGATTACCTCGCCGCCACCGACGAAGGCTCCAAGCGCTACCGCCAACTCGACGCCGGACTCCGGGCCAAGATGTCCAACCAGGGCACGCCCAAGGATATCCGGGAAGCCATCCACGATATCCTGCAAGACCAGGCGGAACAGGCCACCCACTGAGCCCCGGCCCGTCCCTCACCCCAGGGGCGGGAACCCGGCCAGCATGTCCCTGATCCCCTGCCGGACCGCCGGTTCCACCCGTTTTGACCGCGCCGCGCCCTCGAGTCCCCGGTACACCTCCCGGAACCGCGCCGAGCCGGGGTCGAGGTGGTCGAGGTAGGCCGACAGGCTGGCCAGCGCCGCCGCCTGAACCCCCTCCCCGGGCCATTCCACCGCCTTCAGCAGCAGGGCGACCGTGGCCGCTTCCGGCTCCTTGAACGCCATCAGCGCCCGCAGCGCCGCGACCTGGGCCTCGGCCCGGCGCGGCGCGTCCAGGAACCGCAGCAGCGCCCGCTCGGCTTCCGGCGTGGGGTAGGCCGCCAATTGCTCCGCCCCGGCGATCTGCGCCTCGGCCTCCGGGCTGTCCAGCATATGGGAAGCCGCGGCCACCTGCCTATCCACCAAGCGCCGCTGTTCGGCGGCTTGGTCGGGCGTGGGCGCAAGGCCCGCGCCCAGTCCGGCGGCCAGGGCCGCGAGGTCGGGCGGCGCGGGCGGACCGGCGGCGGGGGGCGGGTTCCGGCGGTCCGTGGCGCAGGCCGCGAGCAGGCCCGCCAAGAGCAGGATAGGCAAGGACTTGTTCGGCATAAGCATGTCGGAGGCATTAAAAAAGCGGGCGCGACCGCCCGCTTCCGGTCCATTGACCAACCCGGACCGTCCCGTATCAGGGAGCCATCAGGGTGCCGTTGCCCGCGTTGGCGAAGGGCAAGGAGTTCGGGCACATCGGGTGCGCCCAGGCGTTCCAGTAGGCGCCGAGCCCGCCCGTGCTGCTCCCCATGACCAGTTCGTCGCCCACCGCGGCGTTGGGCAGCAGGTTGCCCTGGGCCGCGCTGTACACGGTGCCGTCCGCGCCGTAGTTGAACGTGGTGATGCCCACGGTGCCCGCGCCCGGATGCGCGTTCAAGGCCCCGCGCACCTGCCATGCGAAAGCGTGGTCGCGGCAGGAGGTATCGCCGGACACGCCGATGGCCCCGATCTTCTTGCCGTCCTTGTACAGCGCCAAGCCACCGCCGAAGACGTTGATGCCGCCGATACGCTTGCCGACCAGGGGGTCGGTCTCGGTGCCGTACAGCTTGGGGGAACCCAGATAGGCTTGGCTGGCATCGACCGGGTTGCTCGCTTGCAGGCCGTAGAGGCTGCCGCCCGGCTGCACCGGGGTGTAGAGGTTGGCGGTGGAAATGGCGTAGCCGTCCAGGCTGAAGGCGTTGGCGGTGAAGGCCTTCTGGGCCGAGATCACCCGGCTGCCCAACCATTCCCGGTTGCCCGCGAAGGGGCCTTCCCTGCCGTTGGTTTCGACCCGGCAAACCAAGCCGGTCTCATCGACCAAAGTGACCCACATTTTCAAGCCATAGCCGCCGGTTTTGGCCTTAGCCGCCGCCGCGATAGCATTTTCCAGGTCGGTGTCGGAAACATCGCTGCACTTGGCCCAAACCCCGGAAGCCGAAACGGCCAATAGCGCGGCGATAACGCCGCCGAGTATCTTCTTATGCATTTGTCCACTCCAATTCTTCTAAGCCTATTAAGACGCGGGTCGATCCCGCAGAATCGACCGGGCAATTATCCAAGCGGCGATTCGGATTACAAGGGAATCCGCCCAGTTTTTTGAACAAGCCCACAAAACCCCGCCGCCCCGCGCCCATGCCATCCAACCCCAGGGTTCCGGTGGATCGCCACCGGGCGGCCTCCCAAACCCCACCCCTCCGAATCCACGACGAATCGCCGCCATGTCCAATCACCGCAACAAAATTATCGCCGCCGCCTGGATTACCGGTTTGTCCATAATGGTATTTACCTACCAGGAAACCATCGCGCCACCTGGGAATCACCCCGTCCCGGAAACACCACAGGGACCTGCCGATACCCCACCCCCCCAGGTATCTCCCCGGTCCGTGGTTCCCCAGGCGCCCGGCCCATCCTCCATAGCGCCGCGCCCCGCATCCCCCGCCAGGGAAGACGAAACCCCCGCCGTACGGCAACGCGATTCGGCCCTGGCCCGGCTCGGTGACATCGACCCCGAACGCCGCGCCGACGCCGCCGAGCAACTCGCCGCCTACGCCGACCGGGCGGCGGAAACCGCCCTGGTCCAAGCGCTGGCCGGCGATCCCGTGGCCGAGGTCCGCGTCGCCGCCGCCCGCGGCCTGGGCCATGTCCGCAAACCCAATCCAGCCACCTTGGACGCGCTGTTCGCGGCGCTGCGCGACCCGGATATCGCGGTGGGGATGGCGGCGGTGGGCAGCCTCGGCGGGTTCCTCGCCCATAGCGAAACAGGGACCAAACGCGACCGGGCGCTACGGGCCGGATTCCAGGCCAGGGCGGCGGCGGCGGACGTTCCCGCCGCGATCCGGGAAATCCTGCGCGACGCCGTGGCGGGACGGGACGGGCCTTGACGGCCCGGCTACCGCGTGGGCCGGCCCAGGCGCAACCTGGGCACGGCGGCCAATAGCTTGCGGGTGTAGTCGTGGGCCGGTTCGTACAACACCTGGCGGGTTTCCCCGAGTTCGACGATGCGGCCCCGGTGCATCACCGCCACCCGGTCGGCCAGTTCCGCCACCACCGCCAAATCGTGGGTGATGAAGAGATAGCTCAAGGCCCGCCGTTCCCGTAGTTCCTTGAGCAGCTTGAGGATTTGCGCCTGCACCGAGACATCCAAGGCGCTGGTCGGTTCGTCGCAGACGATGAGCTTGGGTTCGACCGCCAGGGCGCGGGCGATGCAGATGCGCTGGCGCTGGCCCCCGGAGAACTCGTGCGGATAGCGCAGCCGCGCCGCCACCGGCAAACCCACCGCCCGCAGCAAATCCCCGCAGCGCTCGCGCCGTTCCCCGGCCCCGAGTCCGGGACGCTGGGCGCGTAAACCTTCCTCGATGATATCGCCCACCACCATGCGCGGGTTCATGGACGAATAAGGGTCTTGGAACACGATCTGCATCTCGGCGCAGCGCTTGCGCCGCGCCGCGCCCGCCAGTCCCGCGATTTCCGCGCCCTCGAACCGCACCCGCCCGCCGGAGGTTTCGATCAGGTTCAGGATGCCTTTGCCCAGCGTGGTCTTGCCGCAACCCGATTCGCCCACCAGGGCCAAGGTCTCGCCCTGGCCCAGGCGGAACGATACCCCGTCCACCGCCCGCACCTGGTCCACCGTGCGCTGCAACAGCCCGCGCTTGATCGGGTAATGCACGCGGAAATCCTCGACCTCCAGCAAGGCCGGGCCGGTTTCGGCGCGGGCGGGCCGGTCCAGGCAGGCGTCGAGCCGGGGCATGGCGGCCAGCAACTCGCGGCTGTAAGCATGGTTCTGGCGCTGGAAGAATTCGGGACCGCCCTGCTCCACGATCCGGCCCGAACGCATCACCGCCACCCGGTCGGCCAGTTCGGCGACGATGCCGAAATCGTGGGTGATGAGCCAGAGGGCCATGCCGCGCTCCCGGCGCAGGCGCTTGAGCAATTCCAGGATTTGCGCTTGCAGGGTCACGTCCAGGGCGGTGGTGGGTTCGTCGGCGATCAGGAGTTCGGGTTCCCCGGCCAGGGCCAGGGCGATCATGACGCGCTGGCGCATCCCGCCGGAGAGCTGGTGCGGGTATTCGTCCAGATGGCGGGCCGGATCGGGCAGGCCGACGTGGTCCAAAAGCTCCAGGGCGCGGCGGCGCAGGGCCGCGCCCTTCAAGCCCAGGTGCAGGCGCAGGGTTTCGCCGAGTTGCCGCCCGATGGCCATGACCGGGTTGAGCGAACTCATGGGGTCCTGGAACACGATGCCGATGCGCCGCCCGCGTATCCCGCCCATGGCGTATTCGGGCAGGGCGAACACCTCGGTCCCCCCCAGCCGCACCGAACCGCCCCGGACGCGCCCGTTGTGCGGCAGCAGGCGCAGCACCGACAAGGCCGTGACCGATTTCCCCGAGCCGGATTCACCGACCAGGGCGAAGCTTTCGCCCCGGCCTATCCCGAAGGACACGCCATCAACGGCGGGGGTGTGGTCCGGGCCTTGTTGGAAGCCGACGCGGAGGTCGGTGACGGTGAGCAGCGGGGGCGCGGGCGGACGGGTATCCATGGTAATACCGGGGCGTGGTGGTGGGCGGGGCCATGATACAGGGGCGGCGCGGGACCGCCTATCGACCGCGCCCGCCCCGCCAGGACGGAACCGATCCCCGGCATGGCCGGGTACCGGAACACCCGGCCCGGTCCTTGGGCCAGGACTTGCCGATCCGGGCCTCCGCCCTGGCTCAAGGGACGCGCGCCGCGGCCCTCATCCCTTTTGGCGGGTGCGGGTCCGTGGATGGCTGCCATAATCAGGGGGGCTTTCCCTGCTTATCCCTAGACGACGCTGTTCCGTGCCATGCCCTTTCTGAAATCCCTGAGCAACGACGAGTCCTACGAAAGCGCCGAACGCTTCCGCAAAATCATCGAACACGCCCCCATCGGCATGGCCATCGTGGCCTTGGACGGGCGTTGGCTCGAAGTCAACCTGGCCCTGTGCAAGCTTGTCGGCTACACCCCGGAAGAATTGGCGGAAACCACCTTCCAGGACATCACCCACCCCGACGACCTCTCCTCCGACCTCGCCAATATCCAGCGCCTCCTGGATAACGAGACCGATGTCTACCAGATGGAGAAGCGGTACATCCACAAGGGCGGCTGGACCCTCTGGGTCTTGCTCACCGCCTCCCTGCTGCGCGATGCCAACGGCGCGCCCCTCTATTTCATCTCGCAAATCCAGGATATCTCCGAACGCAAGCGCACCGAGCAGGCGCTCCTGGAAAGCGAGCGGAAATTCCGCGCCATATTCGACCAGACCTTCCAGTTCATCGGCCTGATGACGCCGGACGGGACGCTGGTCGACGCCAACCGCACGGCGCTCGAATTCGCGGGGCTTTGGGAATCCGACGTCATCGGCAAGCCCTTCTGGGAAACGCCCTGGTGGACGCATTCGAAGGAACTCCAGGCGAAGCTGCGGGAGGCGGTGGCGAAAGCGGGGGCCGGCGAGTTCGTCCGTTTCGAGGCCACCCACATGAGCGCCGAGGGGCGGATCCATTATGTGGACTTCTCCCTCAAGCCGATCCTGGACGGGGATGGCAAGATCAGCCTGCTGATCCCCGAAGGCCGCGATATCACCGATCGCAAGGCGCTCGAATGGCGGCTGGAACACATGGCGCATGTCGATCCGCTGACGGGGATGAACAACCGGCGGCGCTTCCTGGAATTGGCGGAGCTGGAATTCGAGCGCGCCCGGCGCTACCAGGGGAAAAACTTGTCGATGCTGATGCTCGACCTGGACCACTTCAAGCAAATCAACGACACCCATGGACACCCCGCGGGCGACGCCGTCCTGCGGAAGGCGGCGCAGGCCTGCCGCGAGAGCCTGCGCAACGTGGACACGCTGGGCCGGCTCGGGGGGGAGGAATTCGCCGCCCTGCTCCCGGAAACCGCTGGCCCGAGGGCGCTCCAAATCGCGAAGCGGGTATGCCGGGTGATCGCCGGCACGCAGGTGGCGCTGGACAACAAGCCCCCGATCAACGTCACGGCCTCCATCGGGGTGGCGAGCCTCTCCGCGGGGGATACGGGCGTCGGCACCCTCCTGGAACGCGCCGACGCCGCGCTCTACGAGGCCAAGCACGCGGGACGGAACCGGGCGATGCTGGGGGACTGAGCAAGCCCGCCGCCCGCCTAGAACGGCCTCAAGGTATACGGGACGGGATCGGTGACGGCCTCGCCGGGCTTCTTGTTGGCGATCTGCACGAACTGCCGCGCCCAGCGGTCCATGATGCCCTTGGCCGGGCCGTACCAAGTGAGCCGGGTCAGGTCCAAGGGCCCGACATCGGCCATGTCGCGGTCGGCGAAGGTCGCGACCACCTCGCCGGTCTGCAAATCGCGCAGGCGGCCCTCGAACGCCGCCCGGCGCTGGTTCACCGCGCCCATGGCCGAACCCGTGCCGATCGGCCCGGCCCAGGACAGCGCGTGCAGGACGGGGGTCGAGGGGTCGATCTCGATCAGGGCCAACTCCAGCCGCAGGGCCGGGCGCCGATGGTCGGCGGGATTTTCCAGGACCATGAAACGGTGGTTGGGGTCGTCCTTGAACGCCTTCACCAAGCGGTCATGGAAATACACGGCGAGTTCGGCGATATCCTTCTTCACATCGCCGATCCAACTGGCCGAACTAGCCTTGTGCAACCAATCCATCTCCATCATGTACTGGGTGTTGACCGGCGCGACCACCAGTTCGCCATAGCCGCCCTTGTCGAAGCCGGGCTTGATCCAAACCTTCTGGAACGGCAAATCGTTACGATGGGAGGCTTGCTCCGGCTGCCAGATGAAGCCCTGGTCGGGAGCGGGCGCGACGGCCTGGGCCTTGACCGCGTTGGCCCCGTCGCGGACGCTGGAACAGGCGGCGAGGGCGATGCACAGGACGGACAGGCCGGGGAAGCGGACGGGATTCTTCATGGATGGGGATTCCTCGCGGGACGGGTGGATGGATGAATCCCATAGCTTACGCGATCCCCCGGCCTCGTCCCCACCGGTCCCGGCTCAAAAGCGGGAGAAGCCCCGTTCGTTGCACTCCCTGTCCGCGCCGTCCCGAAGCCGGACCTGGGGATGGAAAGGCTCCAGCCTTGCCGTGTGGCGCGGAACCGCGGGGTGCTTGTCCTCGGCTGCCGAGGTTTTGAAGAAGCCCAGGGTCCGCTGCAATTCCATGGCCTGCCCGCTCATCTCCTCCGCCGTGGCGGACAGTTCCTCGGAGGCCGAGGCATTCTGCTGGGTGGTCCGGCTCAGTTGGTTCATGGCTTCCGCGATCTGCTTGGCACCGGACGCCTGTTCCTCGGAGGCGGCCGCGATTTCCTGCACCAGGCCGGCGGTCCTCTTGATCGAGGGCACGATCTCGCCCAACAGCGTCCCGGCCCGCTCCGCCATGCCGACACTGGATGCGGCCAGTTCGCCGATCTCCTGGGCGGCGATCTGGGAACGCTCGGCCAGCTTCCGCACCTCGGCGGCCACCACCGCGAACCCCTTGCCATGCTCGCCGGCCCGCGCCGCCTCGATGGCGGCGTTCAGGGCGAGCAGGTTGGTCTGATAGGCGATATCGTCGACGATGCCGATCTTGCCGGCGATCTGCTTCATGGCCTGGACGGTCCGGGCGACGGCTTCGCCGCCTTCCACCGCCTCGCGGGAGGATTTCTCGGCGATGTTGTCGGTGATCTTGGCATTGTCCTTGTTCTGGTTAATGGAGGCCGCCATCTGCTCGGTGGAGGAGGAGGTCTCCTCGACGCTGGTGGCCTGCTGGGAAGCGGCCTGGGACAGGGATTGGGAGGTATCCCGCAATTGCTCGGACGCGCAGGACAAGGTGCCCACCAGGTTGCCGACTTCGGATAGGGTTTCCGCCAGCTTGCGCAGGCTGGCGTTGATCGTCTCCTGCAAATCCAGGAAAGTGCCCCGGCAATCCCCGTCGACGGTGGCGGTCAGGTCGCCCCCGGCCACGCGGCCCATGGCCTCGCGGATGCGCTCCACCGGCCCGACCACGGCGTCGAGGGTGGCGTTCACGCCCTCGACGATCCCGCGATAGTCGCCACGGTGCCTGGAGGCGTCCGCACGGATGGCGAGCTGGCCCTCCATGCCGGCCTGGGACAACATCAGCGCGTCATCGACCAGGGCCTTGATATTGGTGGACATATGCGCCATGGCGGCCATCAGGCTGCCGGTATCGCCGGTCTTCAAGGTAATGGGCATGGACAGGTCGCCATCGGCGATGCGGTTGGCGATGGCGGTGGCCGTTGCTGGCTCGCCGCCCAATTGGCGCACGATGGTCAGGACGATGTAATAGCCGACCCCGGCGACCAGGAACGCCGTGAACAGCGTCCCGCCCCAACTTTGCCACACGGCGGCCGCTTGGATTTGCACGGCGTCGGCGGCGGCTTTTCCCGCCAGGTCGGCATTGTACTTGGCATGGTCCTCAATACTGTTTTGCAGGCTCCGGGCAGGATCGGTCAAGCGATCCAGGGCTTCCCGCGCCTGCTTTTTGTCCATGCCCTGGGAGAGCGCCAGCACCGTGGCAAGCCCGGCCTCGTATTGGTTCCATTGCGCCAAGTTGGCCTTGTACAGGCGGCGGTCCTCGTCGTCCGAGACCAGCGGTTCGTACGCCCTGAAGGCCGCCGCCAAGTCGCTCTTGGCGCTCTTCAACTCCTGATCCAACCGCTCCTGCTTGCTGCGGTCCTCGTTGAGTACGTGCCGGAACAGGCGAATCCTAACCACGCCAAATCTTTTGATGATCGAATTCACCGCGACCAAGGAAGGCACGCTATTGACATTGGCATAATTGGCCGCAGCGAATACCTGTTGGATTTGGTAGTTCGACAAGGCCGCCAGGCCGATCAAACCCAACAAGTTGAAGATGATCAGCAACAACATTTTCTTATGGATCGTCATGTTCAATATCCTGGAAAAACGGCAACCCTCAGCCGACGCAATGGGCCGCGCTGGCGCTTATCGCCGTTGCGGATGGATTCGAGGCGAAAGCGTATAAAAAACCATTGGGGCCAAACCCATCGAATCACTGGACCCTGACGCTGCCACCCACGGCGGACCAACCTTTCGCCAAGTCGCAGTTCGAATCCAAACCTTTCATCGATACCTCGACGGTGGAGGCGCTGGTGGCGGTGATGATCGTCAGTATTTCCGTGGAACATCCGCTTCCCATATTCACCCGGTGCTGGACCCCTTCGATTTTGGTGGGGGCGATATATCTGCCCACGAAGTAATGGGCAAAGCCATGGGCGATGTTGATAAAGGTGAGTTGCGTCCCTTCTTGGAAATAATTGATCGATTGACTGGGATCGCCATTCTCCTGCCATTGGCCCGATAAGTTGTATCTTGGTTTTAGCAAGGTCTCCGCAGAAGCGTCGAATACCCATATCAAAGCAGCTACCGACGCTATCGCCATGGCGAATCTTGTTGCTTTATTTTCCATACCGCTATCCTCCAATCACATACAAATATACGGCATTCCCCATAGACATATGTATCCATGAGAAAAAACCCCATGGTATTTCCAGGGGGCATGGAAGAGGTATAGAAGATTTTCCTAAAAGATCAACCCGGCCCGCGCGGTGCCCCGATACTCCTTCGTGAAACCTGGATTTCCCACAAGACTCCAAGCGTCTGGCCCAGGAGTCGGCTAGGGAATTGGCGTTTGGAGCGCGCCGAATATGCGCGGTTTTTGGCACAAGGCGAACGCCTAATGGACCGGGCTTAGACGCCCGAAATTTAACCGGCCTGATTGTCCCGTTTCGATAGCTCTAACTCTTCCAGGCGGCGCTCCATCTCGGCACCGTACTTGGCTTCTTCGGCATTCGCCACCATGACCCGCAACCTTCGCTCATCTTGTATCTGGTCCACGATGGCCTTGATCCGGTCTCGCAATTTCCCTATACCGTCATAGGGCACTCCCTGTTCATCGTCCGAAAACGTCTTGGGCACGATTTGGGCGCGAGGCAAATAAAAAAGGCTTAGGCGATGCGCCTAAGCCTTTGATTTTATTGGTGGGCCCTCAAGGACTTGAACCTTGGACCAAGGGATTATGAGTCCCCTGCTCTAACCAACTGAGCTAAGGGCCCTGAATGAAGCGCGTATTCTAATCCATATCGAGGAAACTGCGAAGCTGCTCCGAGCGCGAAGGATGCCTGAGCTTGCGCAAAGCCTTGGCCTCGATCTGGCGGATGCGCTCGCGGGTCACATCGAACTGCTTGCCGACCTCCTCCAGGGTATGGTCGGTATTCATATCGATGCCGAAGCGCATCCTGAGCACCTTGGCCTCGCGGGCGGTCAGCCCGGCCAATACCTGCTGGGTGGTTTCCCTAAGGCCCGCCACCGTGGCGTGATCGACCGGCGACAACACCCGCGAATCCTCGATGAAATCCCCCAGATGCGAATCCTCGTCGTCGCCGATGGGGGTTTCCATGGAAATCGGTTCCTTGGCGATCTTCATCACCTTGCGGACCTTGTCCTCCGGCATGTCCATCTTGGACGCCAGTTCCTCCGGCGAAGGCTCGCGCCCCATCTCCTGCAACATCTGCCGGGAAATCCGGTTCAGCTTGTTGATGGTCTCGATCATGTGGACCGGGATACGGATGGTGCGGGCCTGGTCGGCGATGGAGCGGGTGATGGCCTGCCGGATCCACCAGGTGGCGTAGGTCGAGAATTTATAGCCCCGGCGATACTCGAACTTGTCCACCGCCTTCATCAGGCCGATATTGCCCTCCTGGATCAAGTCCAGGAATTGCAGGCCGCGGTTGGTGTATTTCTTGGCGATGGAAATCACCAGCCGCAGATTGGCCTCGATCATTTCCTTCTTGGCGATGCGGGCCTGGGTTTCGCCGGCGGCGACGCGCTGGTTGATTTCGCGGATATCGCGGATCGACAGCCGGTATTCCCGCTCGATGTCGACCAGACGGGCCTGCGCCGCCTCGATGTCGCCGGCGTAATGGGCCAGGGCGGCTGCATAGGGCTTGCCGGAATCCAGCCAGCGCCGGACCCATTCGGGGTCGGTCTCGTGGCCGACGAAGCTGGCGAGGAATTCCGGCCTGGGCATCCGCGCCTTCTGCACGCAACAATCCTGGATGATGCGTTCCTGCCCCCGGACCTTGTCGAAAGCGCCGTGCAGGACATCGGTCAATTCCTTGAAGAACTGCGGGGTCTTCTTGAACTCCATGAAGCTCTCGGCCAGGGCGTCGCACGCCTTCTGGGTCTTGTCGTGGTGCGGGCCGTATTTTTGATGGGCGGCGAGGGCGGCTTTATGGCGCTTGGCGAATTGCTCCAGCTTTTGCTTCACCAACTCGGGGTCGGGTCCGGTCTCGGCGTCGTCGTCGGCGAGGATGCCGGGATCGGCTTCGGTATCGGCGTCCTCCTCCAAGGGCGGTTCGCCGGCGGCGGCGGGATCGAAGAAATCGGAAATCAGGTCGGACAGGCGGATTTCGCCGGCTTCGACGGTCTCGAACGCGGCTAGGAAGCGCTCCATCGCCGCCGGGAACCGCACCAGTTCGTGGGCGGCGAGGTTGATGCCCTCCTCGATGCGCTTGGCGATGCTCAATTCGCCCTCGCGGGTCAGGAGTTCGACCGTGCCCATTTCGCGCATGTACATCCGCACCGGGTCGGTGGTGCGCCCGAGTTCGGCGTCCACCGACGAGGCCAGGGTCGCCGCGACTTCCGCCGCCTCCTCCTCGTCGTCCTCGCTGATGACCGCACTGTCGGCGATCAGTTCGGCATCGGGCACGTCTTCGTGGACCTCGATGCCCATGTCGTTGATCATGCAGATGATATCTTCCATCTGCTCGGGATCGACCAGATCGCCCGGCAAGTGGTCGTTCACCTCGGAAAAGGTGAGATAACCCTGCATCTTGCCCTTGGCGATCAATTCTTTGATCTGAGATTGTTGCTGTTCCAGACTCATCAACCCAACCCGCTCGGCTATTTATGGTGAGACTTTCCTATACCCAAATTCCCCATTAATCACTAAGTCGCACAAACCTATCGATGGCCTCCCGTTATTTGATTTCCCCCAACAAGGTTAATAACTCTTCCCGCTCCTTGGGGCCGAGGGCCGTCAAGGGCTTGCTTTTCAGTTCGTCCAGCCGCTGGGCTTTGAATTGTCTTTCCAGTCCCGCGAGGGTATCGGCGAAGACTTCTTGTATTTTTTCGGGCGGCACCAAGGTATCCAGTCCCAGCAGCGCCGCGACGGTCTTGGCCTCCTGGGATTCCCGGAAATACTCCAGGATCGCGCCCGGCGTGAGGCCGGGGTGTTGGTCCAGCAGGCCGAGGATCCGGGCGGCGAGCTGGCCTCCTTTCCCGGTTTGGATCAGGTGCTGGCGGGTTGGTGCGGCGATGGTGGCGGCGAGCCGCGGATTTTGCAGGAGCAAAGCCAAACACAGCCTTAACAAGGAAGGTTGGCCGCGCTTGCCGCCGCCGCGCCGGGTTCCGACAAGCTTAGCCGAATTACGGGGCGATTCTAACGGCGTCTGGCCGACCAGTTCCATCAGCCGTTTCCGCATCATTTCGCGCAATTCGCCGGGGGGCATTTGCTTGATCAAGGGCTTGGCCTGGTTGACGAGGCCCGCCTGGTCCCCGGTATTGCCCGCCATGGCCGTGAGGTTCAGCCCTTGGGTCAAGCGCTCGAAGAAATAATGCGAGAATGGCTTGGCATTCTTGATCCGCGCCAGGAAAGCCTCGGTGCCCTCCGCCCGCACCAGCGAATCGGGGTCGTGTTGTTCCGGCAAGGCCAGGAAGCGCAGTTGCCGCCCGTCGCGCAAATGCGGCAGGCTGGCTTCCAGGGCTTTCCAGGCCGCGTTGCGCCCCGCCGTGTCGCCGTCGAAGCAAAACACCAGTTCGCCGGCGTAGCGGAATAAGAGGTTGATATGGTCGCCGGAAGTGGCGGTGCCGAGGGTGGCGACGGCGTTGGGGATGCCGAATTGGGCCAGCGCGATCACGTCCATATAGCCCTCGACCACCAGGATGAATTCCGGCTTCCTGACCGCGTTCAGCAGTTCATAGAGTCCATAGACTTCGTGGCTTTTCTTAAATGTGGCGGTTTCGGGGGAATTCAAGTATTTGGGCACCCCGTCGCCCAGTACCCGCCCGCCGAAACCCACCACCCGCCCGCGGCGGTCGCGGATGGGAAAGACCACGCGGTCGCGGAACCAATCGTAGGCGGCACCGCCCTCCTTGACCGTGACGAGGCCCGCCGCCTTGAGCGTTTCCGGCGGGAAATCCTGGGGCAGGACGCGGTAGCCCGGCGGGGCGTAGCCGAGGCGGTAGCGCTGGGCGATTTCGCCGGTGACGCCGCGGCCTTTCAGGTATTCGACGGCGCGGGCGGCTTCGGGATGGGTTTTGAGCTGGGTTTGGTAGAAGCGGGCGGCCCAGTCCAGCACGGCGTATAGATCGGTGGTCCGTTCCGGGCCCGGCGCGTCGGGTTTACCGGGGCGCGGTTCTTCCGGGATTTTGAGTCCGGCCGTATCGGCCAGGGTTTCCATGGCTTCGCGGAAGCTCAGGCGGTCGTATTCCATCAGGAAGCCGATGGCGTTGCCGCTGGCCCCGCAGCCGAAGCAGTGATAGAACTGCTTGTCGCGGCTGACCGAGAAGCTGGGGGATTTTTCGTTGTGGAAGGGGCAGCGGGCCATGAAGTTGCCGCCCGAGCGCTTGAGGGGAACCCGAGCGTCGATCAGTTCGACCAGATCGACGCGGGCGAGGACTTCTTGGATGAAGTGTTCGGGAATCTTGCCGGCCATCGTTCATGATCCGGCGGGAGGCGCGGTGCCCCGTGGCAGTCAGGCACCGAGCAGGCTTTTGACCCTGGCGCTGACCACGGTCATATCGGCCCGGCCCTGCATCTGGGGTTTGAGCGCGGCCATCACCTTGCCCATGCCGCCGACGCCAGTGGCTCCGGTTGCGGCCAGCGCGGCCTGGATCAGGGCGTCGATCTCGGTTTCGGTGAGGGCTTCTGGGAGATAGGTTTGGATCACCGCGATCTCGGCGCTTTCAATCGCCGCCAAATCCTCGCGGCCACCCGCTTGGTATTGGGCGATGGATTCGCGCCGTTGCTTGACCATCTTGTCGAGCAGGGCGACGACCTGGGCATCGTCCAGGCTGATGCGCTCGTCCACTTCGCGCTGCTTGATCGCCGCCATGATCAAACGGATCACGCCCAGGCGATCCTTGTCGCCACCTTTCATGGCGGCCTTCATGTCGGCTTGCAGGCTTTCTTTCAGGGAACTCATGGCGGGGAATCCAGGATCAGACTTGCGGACGGCCTTTGCGGAGGTTCTGCAGGGCGAAGCGTTCGCGGGAGAGCTTTTTCAGGTGGCGCTTGACGGCGGCGGCGGCTTTGCGCTTACGCTCTTCGGTGGGCTTCTCGTAGAACTCGCGGCGACGGACTTCCGACAGGACGCCGGCTTTTTCGCAGGCCCGTTTGAAACGGCGGATGGCGATTTCGAACGGTTCGTTTTCTCTGATCTTGATCGAAGGCATGTAGCTCCCCAAGGGTGTTAGCTGGAAATTGACAACCGGATATCCCGGCCCCGAATTAAAAGGGGATAATTATACGCTCTCGGCTCACGAAGGCAAAAAGCAATGTTCGTACTCGGCATCGAAACCTCCTGCGACGAAACCGGCGTCGCGGTCTACCACCCGCAACGGGGCTTGCTCGCCCACGCGCTCTATAGCCAAGTGAAGACCCATGCGGAATATGGCGGCGTGGTGCCTGAATTGGCCTCCCGCGACCACGTCAAGAAGCTGATTCCCTTGATCCGCCGGGTCTTGGGCGAGGCGGGGCTGACTCAGCGGGATTTGGGCGGCATCGCCTATACGCGGGGGCCGGGGTTGGTGGGCGCTTTGCTGGTGGGGGCCGCCGTGGCCCGGAGTTTGGCCTGGACCCTGAATATCCCTTGCGTCGGCGTCCACCACATGGAAGGCCATTTGCTCGCGCCGTTATTGGAAACCGACGCGCCGGAATTCCCGTTCATCGCGCTGTTGGTGTCGGGCGGACATACCCAGTTGGTGGAAGTGGAAGGCATAGGCGGCTATCGCATCCTGGGCGAATCGTTGGACGACGCCGCCGGGGAGGCTTTCGACAAGACCGCCAAGATGCTGGGCCTTGGGTATCCGGGTGGCCCGGAAATCGCCAAGCTGGCCGATGAAGGCCGGGCGGACCGCTTCGATTTCCCGCGGCCGATGACCGACCGGCCCGGCTTGGATTTCAGCTTCAGCGGGCTCAAGACCCACACCTTGACCACGCTCGCCACGACTGAAGGCACCCGCCAGGACAAGGCCGATATCGCGGCGGCGTTCCAGGCGGCGGTGGTGGATACTTTGTTGATCAAATCGCGGCGGGCCTTGCGGGAAACCGGGTTGAAGCGCTTGGTGGTGGCGGGCGGGGTCAGCGCCAACCGTTTGATGCGGGAAAAGCTGGATGAAATGGCGCGGAAGGAAGGTTATCGGGTGTATTTCCCGCGCCTCGCTTTTTGTGGGGATAACGGGGCGATGATCGCCTATGCGGGTTGCCAGCGCTTGTTGGCGGGCCATGTGGAACCGCCGGAAATCCGGGCTCAGCCGCGTTGGCCGTTGACCGAACTGACGCCGCCGTAGTTCATCCAGGTTTTATCCGGGTTGGACGGAAAGGCCCAATAGGGCCGTGACTTTGAACCCCTTATCGTTTGGTAATTGGTGGACTCTGACGCGATTTAGGGTCCAGCGCTTGCTGTCGTTGTACGCGGGGAACACCTACCAGTGTTTGCGTGAAGCCGGGGGACTCGAATTGCAGGCAGCCCTGCGGCCAATTGATTGGAAGGCTCCACCGATAGGACTCGAAACCCGTGGAAGAATGCAGCGCTTCCCTCTGGATGCCATTTATAGAAAACGGGCACATGCCAGCCGTTGGCGATTTGTAATCGAGATTGAATTGAAATCCAAAGACTTGGTGAAAGCGCAGCACCGCTTGAGAGACTGTGAATAAACACTCGTTGCTCGATTGGTGCCACTCAAGCATGTAATCGATATCCAAAACCAGATCGGCAACGCCATTCCCTTGGTCGAATAATTCGAACCTAAACCCATGGATATGGACATCGTGCCACGACATATGGTCAAAGTCTTCCGTGGACCAAGGACCGTGGGTATTCACTGCTTCTACCCTTTCTTGCCGATCTTGCTCTCCTCGCCCTTGAGCAAGCGTTCGATATTGCCTTTATGCCGCCAGAACAGCAGGGCGCTCATCACCACGGCGACGGCGGTCAGCGCGGGCGACTGCCCCGCCCACAGCCAGACATAGACCGGGGCCAAAGCCGCCGCCACCAAGGCCGACAGCGAGGAATAGCGGAAGGCGAAGGCCACGCCGATCCAGGTCGCCAGCGCCGCCGCGCCGACCCCCCAAGCGAACCCGCTCAGAATCCCCAAGGCCGTGGCGACGCCCTTCCCGCCCTTGAAGCCGAAGAACACCGGGAACAAATGGCCGATGAACGCGGCCAAGCCCACGCAGCCCAAAACCATGGGTTCCACGCCCACAGCCTTGGCGATCAACACCGGGATCAAGCCTTTCAGCGCATCGCCCAGCAGGGTGATGATGGCGGCCTTCTTGCCGCCGAGGCGCAGCACATTGGTCGCGCCGGGATTCTTGGAGCCCTCCTCGCGGGGGTCGGGCAGATCGAACAGGCGGCTGACCAGCACCGCGCTGGACAAGGAACCCAACCCATAGGCCAAAGGAATCAAAAGCCATTCCAACATCGCAGCACCACCCCGGTTGTAAAATTCGATCTTTTTATGCTACCAATTCCGCACACTCAACACAGGACGGATTGGCGATGGACATTATATTTCTCCGGGGTTTGCGGATCGAGACGGTGATCGGCCTCTACGATTGGGAGCGCAAAACCAAGCAGGCCGTGATCCTGGACCTGGAAATGGCCACGGATATCCGGCCCGCCGCCGCGTCCGACGATATCGCCCATACCGTCGATTACAAGGCGGTGTCGCGGCGGCTGATAAGCTTCGTCGAAACGAGCGGCTTCCTCCTGGTCGAAACCCTGGCCGAGCGCATCGCCGGGATCGTGATCGAGGAATTCGGCGTGCCCTGGCTGCGGCTGACCTTGAATAAGCAAGGCGCGATCCAGGGCTGCGACGTGGGCCTCGTGATCGAGCGCGGACGCAAGCCGGGACATGCCTGAGGTTTTCCTAGGGCTGGGCAGCGCCCGCGACCGGGAACGCCACCTCCCCGCCGCGCTGGCCGAATTGGCGCGGCTATTCGGTCCCTTGAAGGTGTCCAGCCTCTACGAAACGGCGGCGGTCGGTTTCGCGGGACCGGCCTTCCATAACCTCGTGGTCGCTTGCGAGACCGCGCTGCCCCCCGCCGCGCTCCTCCCCTTGCTCAAAACCATCGAAGACCGGCAGGGCCGGGTCCGACAAACCGACCCGCCCGTGCCGCCGACCCTGGATATCGATTTGCTGCTCTACGGCGATGTGGTGATGGAAGAAGGCAAGTTGAAGCTGCCCCGCGGGGATATCCTGCGCCATGCCTTCGTGCTGGAACCCTTGGCGGAAATCGCCCCGGACCACCGGCATCCGGTCGATGGCCGCCGCTATGCCGAGTTGTGGGCGGCGTTCGACAAGGCCGGGCTGGCCCGGACGCGGTTGCCGACCCCATGGGGACGGGGGGAATAGCGGGTTTTATAGGATCGCGCCGGGCGCGAACTGCGCGAAACACTGGCCCGCGTCAGCGGGCATTTCGGCGTCGTAGTACAAAGATATCAGCCTGAGCCGCCCAGCCTCCCCCAATTCCGGCCCCGGCAACAAGCCATGGAAACCCAGCCCGCCCAGCAGTTGATGGGTGGTGGTGAGGAACAGGCGCGACAGGCAACCATCCCGCACCATGGTTTCCAGCATCCGCGGCCCGGCGACGAGATACGGGGTGCGATAGCCCAGACCGCCCAATTGGCGGGTCAGGGCACCGCCTGCCACCGCCTTCCCCGGACCCGCGACCAGCACTTCGTAGCCTTGGTCCCGCCAGTACGCGACCTTGGCCGGGTCGGCCTTGGCGCCGGTGGCGATATAACAAGTCTGGCCGTGGGCGCGGAGCGATGGCGGCAGCGGGAAATCCAGGCTGGCGCTGGCGACCACCACGGCGGGCTGCGGCGGCAAGCCCTGGGCCTCGCGCCAAGCGGGCAGATCGTGCCCGGCTTCGTGCGCCCCGACTTGCAGGATATTCCCGAGCCTCCCCGCCGCCAGCGCCCGCAGATAGCCGCCATGGGTGACGAGGCAATCGGCCTGGGCGTGCAATTCCAGGAACAGCCGGAAATCGTTGGGCGAGGTCAGGCGTTTGGGCAGATAGGTCTTGCCCCCGGCGTCCTCCAGGGCGATGCGGCCATCCAGGCTGCTGACGAAATTGGCGTAGACGAAAGGAGCCGCCGGGCTGCCCAGCCGGTGCAGGCCGAGACCGAGATAAAGCCCTTCCAAGCCGACGGTGGCGGAACGCGGCGGGAAAAGGCCTAGCAGTTGGGGAAACGGGGGCATGGGGAAATCTCCGGGCCGGCGCGGTCCGATATCCCTTTTCTTCAAGGGCCGCTTGATAAAACCGGACTTCTCGCAAAACTCGATGCTCATCTTGAGGCTATCATTCTACCGCCCCCGGACGGCTTCGGTCCGGGGAAACCGCCGAGCGGACAGGCACCAGCGGGCATGGAATCCCAATCTTCCCACGAACGCCCCGGATTAGCCCATGTCATTGGCGGACCCGCCCGAACCCTTGCACCTGCTCGCAGCCTGCCCGGACTGGAACCCACCCCATCCCCCCGGCTTCACATTGCTGGACCGGACCCCCGGCACCCCTCTCCTGGAATCGATACTCGCCGCCCACCCCGCCGGTTTGGCCTTGGACGGCGACGCGCCGGAATCCGAAGGGCTGGAGTTGCTGGCCGCGATCCGGCGCTGCCCGGAACTCGACGCGACCCGCTTGTTCCTGCTGTCGCGCTCCCCCGCGACCCGCGCCGCGGCCTACGCCCTCGGGGCCGACGAATGCCTGCCGAAGCCCTGTACGCCTGAGCAACTGGCCGAGGCATTCCACCAACACGGGCGTTTCGAGCTGACCTTCTGGGGGGTGCGCGGCACCCTGCCCATCCCCGGCCCCAAGACCCTGAAATATGGCGGCAACACCTCCTGCGTCGGACTCCGCATCGGCGGGCACCGCCGCTTCGTATTCGACGCCGGCACGGGATTACGCCTGCTGTCCAACCACCTGATGCAGACCGGCGGGGGCCGCTTCGATGGGCGGATTTTCATTTCCCACCCGCATTGGGACCATTTCAACAGCCTGCCGTTTTTCCAACCGCTGTATTTCCCCGGCAACCATATCGTCCTGCACGGGCCGCCCCAGGGCGAGCGCAAGCTGCGGAATTTGATCGACGACCAGATGGACGGGATTTTCTTCCCGATCACGGTCGGGGCGTTCCAGGCCGAGGTGGAATACCTGGACCTGTGGGAAGGCGTGCATCGCTTCGACGGGGTGCGGGTCGAGGCCAAGCGCCTATGCCATCCGGGGTATTGCCTCGCCTACCGGGTCGATTACCAAGGCCGTTCGGTCGCCTATGTGACCGATAACGAATTGGGCACGCGCGGCCCGGACGACGCCTCGCTACGGGAATTGATCGGCTTCCTGGAGGGCGTCGATGTGCTGATCCACGATTGCACCTATTTCGACGACGAATATCCCAAGCGGGTGAACTGGGGCCATTCCAGCATCGGGCAGGCCAGCCGCTTGGCCCACGAGGCCGATGCCCGCTATTTCTACCTGTTCCACCACGACCCCGACCACAGCGACGCCGATATCGAGCGGAAACTGGCGCTGGCCGAGGGGCATCTACACGGCCTGGGTTCCGCAACCCGCTGCCGCATCGCGGGCGAAGGCGATAGCCTGCGGATCGACCGCTTGGCCTGAAGCTTGGCGCTAATGCCCGCGGACCGGCTCCGGCGTCGCGGGCGGGGACCGCTCCGCCGCCGCCGGACACTCGCCCCGGAAATAAGCCCAGGCCTCGCAACGCCGTCCGCTGTCCGGTTCGATGCAAATCGTGCCGGTCGGGACGCCATTGGTCAGGACAGGCTCGGTACGCCAGCCGTCGGCGGCGCATTTGACATCGGCGGGATTGGGCAGCCGCGCCATCGCGGGCGGCTCCTGGGAAACCGCCGGACCACAGGCGCTCAGCAGCAAGGCCAGCATCGCGCCCCATCTTATTCCCCGTCGCATAGGAACCTCCTCGATGGCCCACGCCTAGGGCATGGGTTTGGCTTGGGTGATCGGGAAAATGGCCGCGTTGGCGCCCCGTATCCGTTTGGTGTAGGTGTGTTCGGCCTTGGAAGCGGACGCGGTGCCGACGTTCAAGCCCTCGTCGATGAATTCCATGGTCCGCTGCCCGCCCAAGGTCTGGCCGATACGCACCTTGCGTAGCTGCGCGACCTGGCCCGGTAGCCGCTTGCCGTTATAGGCGGCTTGCCCATTCTGGAAAGCCTGGGTGGCCGTCCCCGTGGACGCAGTGGCGGACAGGGCACCGCTGGCGGCCTGCGCCTGGGTTGCCGGTTTCGCGCTGGCGAACCAATCGGTGGGCAGATAGGCATAATCCCAATAATAGGAAAAATTATCCTCGTCCGATTCCTGTACCATGTTTTCCTCGTCCACTGACAAGGCCACGTAATAAATCCCCACCGGAATCTTGTTGGAATCCTCGTCGTAGTTCACATTGAACGGCAAGGGCGGCGGATTGGAAAAATCATCGCGGGAAACAGCCTGGTTCGGGGCCAAGCCCTGGCTAATCGTATCGTTCGCCACCACCCAATAATTCCCGGAAAAATCGATCAACTCCAGCTTGACCGTCCAACCGCCCGGCGCGGCCTGGGCACCGTAGTTATAGATATCGTAGCTCAAATAGCCCTCCCCGGTGCTATCCCAATAGGTATACCAATTACCGATATAAAGATCGGACAGGCTATTGGTCAGGGGGATGGATTGTTCGCTGATGGACACATTATTGGACTCGTTCGACTCCGGGATATCGTTGAGATCGTCCAACAGCAGGGCCAGGTAATAATCGCCGGGCTCGATACCGGTGGGGAACTGGAATTCGATGCCATTGCCCTCGGCGATATTGCGATAGGCGCTTTCGCCGGTTTTGAGGTCGAAGGGGATGGGCTCGTAGACCAGATAAAGATCGCTGGCGTTGATGACGCGGTCCTTGGACAACATCAGGCTGACATTGGCCGCGCCTTCCGCCACCGTGGCCTGGCCGCCGTTCGAGACTTCCCATTCCAACTCCCCGCTGCCGCCCAGGGTATAGCCCGTCACCCGCACATCCCAGCTATTGATCTGCAAATCGGCCAGTTCGCTGGCGGGCGGGGGCGGCACCGGATCGGGCGTCGGGGTAATATCGCCGTCGGGCGCGTCGTCCATCACCCACATCTGGAAGATGATGCCCTTGTCGCGGATGAAGTCGTAGGGCATCCAGAAAAAGCCTTTATCACCCCAGCCCGTGCCCCAGGAATTGATGACCTTGATGGCCCCGCCATAGCGGTTGTTGTCGTAACCCACGGCGGTCACGGCGTGCAGGCCATGCGGCCCGTTGTTGCTGCCGGCGTCGGAGTTGTAGACCGAATCCGTCCCTTGCAGGTGGTAGAACTGGTCGTAGACCTTGATCCCCAACACCACCGGGCGGCGCTGGGCCAGCGCGGCTTTCAAGCCTTGCAGGTCTTCCACCCGCTTGTAGTCCAGCCCTTTGAATTTGGCCCCTTCCTCGATGGCCGCCAGATCGGGCTGAGTCCAATAATCCCGGTCCGAATAAGGCATGGTGGCCAGCGTGGCCGCGCCCTTGCCCGCCGCCGGTCCCTGGCCGATCACCACATCCAGCGCATCGTAAATCTGCGAGCCGTTGTCCTCGCCACCGTTGATCTGGTTGTAGAGATAGGCCGGGCTGAACAAATGCGCGACCGTATCGAGCGACCAGCCCAATTCCACCTCTTCCTGATAGCTCTTCAAGGCATAGGCCACGGCCCAGGCCACGCAACTGCCCTGCTGGCCCTGGTCGCCGGGCACCGGGAAGCTGGGGCTGAGGTCCACCGAAGGCGGTTCGGTGGGCGCGGCCCCGGCGGAACCCAGCAGGTCGCCCGAAAGCTGGGAACGGCCGTAGCCGGAATAGGTCTTGCCGTCGATGGTCTGCCCGCCGGTGCCCTTGTCGCCGTTGTCGGGCTGGACCTGGATTTGCACCTCGGCCTCGGGGCTGAACAACCGGCCATCGCTGACCCGGTAGGACAGTGCGAGGGTACCCTGGAACCCGGCGGCGAAGGCGACATAGAGCAGCCCGCTCTTGGAATCGACATAGGCGCTGGTATAGCCGGTGCCCTGGGCGGGGGCGGTCAGTTCATAGCTCAGGGTGTCGTTGTCGGGATCGCTGCCCGAGAGTTGCACTTGCAGATAGGGCAGCGCCGGGTCGGCGGTCTGGCCCAGGGCGTGGGCGGTGGGGGCGCGGTTGGCGGTGGCCACGACGACGCTGGCATTGGCGCTGTTGTTGGCGGGGTTGGGATCGCGCTTGGCCGATTTCACGCTGGCGCTACTGTCCAGCCCGCCCTCGGCCCGCGGCGTCACCAGGATCGACCAGGACGCGCTGGCACCGGGCCGCAGCCGCTTGAGCTTGCAAGTGATGCGGTTTTGGCGGCGGGCCTTGGGGCTGGCGAAACGGCAACCGGGCGAAGCCGATTTGAACACCGCCCCGGCGGGCAGGGTATCGGTCAGCACCACGCCCAGCGCGGCCTTGGGACCGGGATTGGCGACGGTCAGCGCATAGGTCAGGTTCTCGCCCACCGCGACCGGATTGGGGATGGCGTCCAGGGTCAAGGCGAGGTCGGTGCCCGCGGCCCCGGCCCCGCCGGGCAGCCAGGGCAGGGTCAACAGGGCCAGCAGCAAGCGTGGATTCATCGGTCGGTTCATCCTATCCTCCTTGGCGGTGAAGGCCGGGCCTGGGGGACCCAGGCTGGTGGCGGGGCTTGGCAACGGAACCCGTAGCCCGGAACACAGCGGCGATGGAAACTCAAGCGGCCCCGGAAACAAAATAGCGCGTCATGGCGTCGGCGTCGAAGCGGTCGGCCAGGAAAAACGGCTCGCGCCCCCGGTGGGCGCACAAGCGGATCAAAGCCTCGCGGCGGGCGGCGAACGCGGCCCGGAACCGCTCCCGGAGCGCCGGACGCATGAACAAACGCCGCCGCGCCCCGGTTTCCGGGTCTCCGATAGCCACCAACCCGAATTGTGGCAGCCGCTGGTATTCGGCGCTATCCCACACCACCACCGGCACCACATCGTGCCGCACCAGCGCATCCAGCAGCCCTTCGGCCCAAGCCAGCGGGAAATGGAAATCCGACACCAGGAACACCAGCGCCCGCCGCCGGCCCAGATGTGGCGCGGCTTCCAACAATCCCCCGGCGGAACGGCCCGTCGGCGTGAAATCCTTCAGCCGGGCTTCGAGTTCCGGTCCCGCGCCCTTGTGGAAACGGCAAGGCAGGCACAGTTCCCAGCGGATATGCTCGTCGCAGCCGATAAACCCGAACCCATCGCCGCTCCGGTAGGCGGAATAGGCGCAGGCGGCGGCGAACCGGGCGAGCAGGTCGAGCTTGGCGGCGCTGCCCCGGAAGCCCATCGAGGCGGAAAGATCGGCCAGCACATAAACCGGAATGGAACAGCGCTGGCGGAAGGTACGGGTCAATAATTGCCCGAACGGATCGTGCAGGCTGGCGCGGAAATCGAGATGGCGCGGATCGGGATGGGCCAGGAACGGCGCATGGCCCGCGAATTCGTGGCCGCCGCCGAAACGGGCGCCGACATGGCCGCCCGGATGCAAGCCTGCCGTGCGCCAACCGACGGCATAATGGAATTCCGGGATCACGGCGCGGCCACCCGCCCCAGGATGCCCGCCATCAACGCGCCGATCACGGCTTCGCGGCGCAATTCGTAGACCGGGGTGAGGAACACCCGGTGCGCCGTGGTCTCGACGAACACCCGCTGTATATCCTCCGGCAGCAGATAATCGCGCCCGTCCAGCCAAGCCGCCACCCGCGCCGCCCGCATCATCATACTCATGCCGCGGGGACTGGCCCCAGCCAGGATCAACTGCTCCATATGCACGCCGTCCAGTTTCACCCCGTAATCCTGGGGCTTGCGGGTGGCCTGCCAGAGATCGAGCGCGTAGCGTTGCAAGGTCGGGCTGGCCTGGATGCCGTTCTGGATGGCGCGGGCGATATCGGGAATCTCGCGGTGAGCCAGGACGCCGGGCCGGACGTTCTCGATCAGCCGGTCCACATCGTGGAACCGCGGCTCGAACATCAGGGCCAGCCGCAGATCGGGATCGTCCGGCGTCTCGATATGCAGCTCCATCATGAAGCGGTCGCGGGCCGCCGAGGGCATCTCGAAGGTTTCCTCCTTCTCCACCCGGTTGCGGTCGGCGAACACCTGGAGATAGGGAAACACCTGCTCGCGGTTGAAGGCGGTGACGCTGCGCTCCGCCATCACCCTGAGCAACAGCGAATGCACCTGGGGCCGGGCGCGGTTGACCTCGTTGAAGAAGAACACGGACAGGTTTTCGCCGTGCTTGAGGATGGGTCCGGGATCGACCCTGGGCTTGCCCTGCTCGTCGATATAGGTGTGGTAGACCAGATCGCCGGGCATCAGGTCGATGGTGCCCTCGATGCGCTCGTAAGCCCCGCCCAAGCCCCGCGCCACCGCCCGCAGCAAGGTGGTCTTCCCCACCCCGACATCGCCCTCCAGCATCACATGGCCGCGGGCGAAGACCGCGACGGTGATCTGGCGCACGGCGTGGTCGAGTCCCACCACGGCCTTATGGATTTCGCGCTCGAACTCCAGGGCGCGGTCGCGCCATTCGGCGAGCAGGCGGTCTTTGTCGAAAGCGTGGTTCGGATTCGGTTCGGCGGCTGGCATGGAGGCTATCGGCGGGTGGCGGTCGGAGCGGATAGTTTAGCGCCCAACAACAAAAACCCCGCATCAGCGGGGTTTCGCGGGGTCCGGGCCGGAAGGCGGGCTTCAGGCTTTGGAGGCCGGGCTGGGAATCAGATCGTCGAAGCGCTTGACTTGGTCCTGGCCGAAGTAGATCAATTGCAAGCCGATATCGAGCAGCAATTGGTGCAGCTTGGTGAACTTATAGATGCTGTACACCAGATAGCCCAGGGCCGCGATGCCGATCCCCCCGGCGACCCCCACCGGCAGGCCCAGCCCCTGGAACAGGTGGATGATCTGGAACATGACATCCAAGGGCAGGACCAGCAACACGCCGAAATAGACCAGCATCATGAAGGTGAACATCACGAAAACGATGAACTTGAAGACCTTCGCCAGAATCGCTTCTGTTTTCATGGATAGATTTTCCTCTTATGGGTTCAATGCGATGGAATCGGGAATTCTGGAATAGCGGCCAGCGGCGGGCGGAAACCTGTCCCCCGGAAAAACAAAAAGCCGTGGCGTTCCCGGCTTCCTGGATTGGGGCTATTCAAAACCGGGGCATTCTAGCACAAGGCATGTCCCCGGATGCCCGGAGGCCCTTGGGAAAAGACCGTTTCCCGCGATGAGCGATGCGGGAGCCGGGGTGTTGCCGGACCTGGACGCCGACCCTGGGCCGGGACGGCGGAACCCTGGGGATTTTGACCTAAAATGGCCGTCTCCCCGGACCCCAACCGGCCTGGGTCCGCCGTGTCGCCCAACACCCAACACCCCCTCCTCCCATGACCGACCTTCAACACATACTCGAACAATACCGACAGGGCACGCTCGATCTCGACGGTTTGCGGCGGGCCTTGGGCCTTTACGCGGAGCGCGGGGCGGAAGCCCGGAGCGCGCTGGCCGACCGGCTGCATGCCGAATATTCGGCGGGGCGCTTGGCGGCATCCGCCTATTTCGCCTTGGAGCCCTGGGTGCGCGGCGGCGCGGACCCGGCGGCACCGACGGTGGTGGTGGGCGATGCGCTGGACGCGGACCGCACTTTCGCGCTGGGCTTGGCCGAAGCCACCCTGGTGGTCGGTGGTCCGGCGGGCGATGCACCGACCCTGGTCGGCGGCGCTCCGGGGAACGCCGATGCGACCCTGCGGGTCGCCGCCGCCGAAGCGACCGTGGTGGTCGGCCCCCGCCTGGACGACGCGCCCACCCTGGCCTGCGTCGAGGCGGACGGCACCCGGATCGCGCCCGGCCCCGCGGGCGACGATCCGACCTGGGCGCTGCCCCTGGCCGAGGCCACGCTGGCGGTGGGGCGTCCCGACGACGCCACGGCGGTGGCGGGCAACCCCACCAGTCCCACCCCGCCGCCGGAACCCCCCAAGCACCGCACCGAAGCCACCTACGGCACCCAGGCCGCCACCCGCGCCCAACCCCACCCCACGCCCCGCGCCGACCGCCCCCTGCAAATCGGCATGATGCTGAAAGAGCGCTTCGTGTTGGAAGAAGTGATCGGCGGCGGCGGCATGGGCACGGTGTTCAAGGCGCTGGATATGCGCAAGAGCGAAGCCCGCGACCGCGAACCCTATGTGGCGCTCAAGGTGCTGAACCCCGAATTCCGCGACAACCCCATCGCCTTGATCGCCTTGCAGCGCGAGACCAAGCGGGCGCAGACGCTATCCCATCCCAACATCATCAATGTGTTCGACTTCGACCGCGACGGCAGCCATGTCTTCATGTCGATGGAATACCTCGCGGGCCGTCCGCTCAACCAGATAATCCGGGAAGCGCCCGGCGGGATGCCGTTCAAAAAGGCTTGGCCGCTGATCCGGGCCATGGCCGACGCCCTGGGATACGCCCATAGCAAGGACGTGGTGCATTCCGATTTCAAACCGGGCAATGTGTTCCTGGACAGCCATGGCGAGGTGCGGGTGTTGGATTTCGGCATCGCCTGCGCGGCGGGCCGGGCGGAGAAGGCGGGCGCGGACGCCACCATCTTCAACGCCCGCGACCTGGGGGCGCTGACCCCGGCCTACGCCAGCCTGGAGATGATCCAGCGCCAAGACCCCGACCCCCGCGACGATCTATATGCCCTGGGCTGCGTGGCCTACGAACTGCTGACCGGCAAGCACCCGTATGGGAAGCTGGCCGCCGACAAGGCCTTGGAATTGAACATACAGGCCAAGCCGGTGCCGGGGCTGAACCGCAAGCAATGGCGCGGCTTGCAGCGGGCCATCGCCTTGAAGCGGGAAGACCGGGTGGCTTCCGCCGCCGAGTTCGCCAAGGATTTGCAGGTGCATACACCCGCGTTCTACGCCCTGTGGGCGCTGGCCTTGGTGGCGGCGGGCAGCAGCGGGGCCAGTGTTTATTTCGGCCTGTTCGCGCCCAAGGAAGCGCCCAAGGTGGCGGTCCAGCTCAGCGAGGACCAGCGCAAGCAAATCGCCGACCTGCTGGAATTGGCCGCCATCCATTACGAGGTCGGCTATCTGACCGCGCCGACCGGGAGCAATGCCCTCTGGGCCTATCAGGAGGTGTTGAAGATCGACCCCTACAACGGCGACGCCATCAAGGGCTTGCGGAAGATCGCCGACGCCCAGGAACAAGCGGCGTGGCAGGCGTTCGAGCAGGGCAATAGCGCCGAGAGCTTGAAGAAGGTGGTGGATGGTTTGGAAGCGGTGCCGGACCATCCGGGGTTGGTGGCTTTGCGGAAGAAATTGGAGCGGTGAGGGTCCGCTTGGAGACCGTACCGGGCGGCGTTCCGGCCCCCGCCCGGATGGGGGGCGGGACAGGCCGGACGCGGCTTTTGGTTTACTTCAAGCCCGGAACCTTGAAGCCGGTGATTTTGATCAGGTCGTCGGTCCCGAAACCATCGTATGCCGGCATATTGGTGTCGTCCGAGTGCTGGATGGACACGAACGCGGTGGAGCCGTCGCCGATGAAGATGAAACCGGTGGGTTCGGCCTTGGTGTCCTTCACGGACAGGATTCTAGCGCAACCATCGGTCTTGATGTCGCGGTCGGCACCGTCCGGCAAACAGGCGAAGATATCGCCGTTGTCATGGTCTTCCACCACGTATAGGTTGCCGGTGCGCGGCTGGAAGTCCAGATTGTCGAAGGAATTGAAATCGGTGTCGCCCTCGACGAAGCGGTTGACGACGGTGGTGCGGCCCGCGGTGTTGAGCGGGTTGCTGTCCACGGCGCAAACGACCTCGGCGTAGTTCTTGCCGCCTTCGTTGCCGGTATCGGTCCAACAAACCCGGACCGCGGTGGGCACGCTGGGATTGCTGTAACGGATGTCCTGGTGCAGGTCTTCGGGACGGTAATAGCCGGTGGCCCCCTTGGTATCGGCTTCGCCGCGGGCATTGGCGGCGGCGACCTCGATCCAGCCGGCGTTGCCGATTTCGCAGCCCTGGCCGAACTGCGTCCCGGTGGTGCAGGAAATCTGCATGGCGTAGACCTTGCCATCGACCAGCGGGGAATCGTTCAGGTCGGCGATGTTGCCGGCCACGCCACGCGGGGCGGTGGGGATGAACTTGAAGATCGCGCCGCCATCGACATCGGGAGCGGCGGTGCCCGGACGCAGTTCGTCGCCCGCGATGATCACGCCGGTCGGCAGCACGGCCAGGCCTTCCCAGGCCATGGTCGGCAGGGCGGTGCGTTTGACGATATTGCCGGCGGTCGGGCCGGAGATGGTGCCGGCGGCGCGGTTGGTCACGGTGTTTTCGGTCGTGGCCAGCGGCTTGATGATTTCGTAGGCGCCGCCATCGTCGGTTTCCTCGGTGGCGAGGATGGTGCCCCACGGGGTGCGGCGGATACCGTCGCAGCCATCCATGCCGCGCAGCAGGGTATCGACCTGGCCGGTGATCAGGTTGATGCGTTGCACGGACGGATTCATCTTGCCATTGGGCAGGGTTTCGGCATCGCTCTCGACACAGGTGATGAGATGGCTCGGGGCTTTGTCGTTCGGCCAGAACGCCATCATATCGGTGTGGTTGGCGGCGTTGCGGGTGACGTATTCGACGGTCAGGCCATCGGCCGCGGCGATCTGGTCGGCGGCGGACTGGCCTGGATTGCGGTAGCCCGTGCCAGGTGTGACCGGAGCGGTGGACGCCAGCGGCGCGTTGACGCCGAACAGGGCCGGCGCACGGTTGGCCATCTGGGTCTCGACGTATTTGCCGAAGTCGAAGGCGGAGGCCAGGTTGGGGAACGCGACGCCCGAGGCCAGCGCGGCGGCGATGGCCACGCGAATGGTGATAGCTTTCATGAGGCAGCCTTTATTCTTTCAAAAATTAACGGACTAGAAGGAGCGCCCTCCGTAGGGAAGGTCCGGCCTATGCTATTGCCCTGTCTTTACAGGCGGGCGGCGGTTTCGTTAAGAATCGGCAGCGGCGGTGCGCGCCGGGATGCCTTTGTGACTTCGACCCCGCCCAGCCATGGAGACCGGGAACCGGCTTAATCGGGTGCGCCCAGCCCAGCCCCCCGATTCAGCCCCCATTCATCCCGACCGGCGACAATGCCGCCCCAGACCTCACAAATGCCGCTTGGGATAATCCAGCCAAGCCAACCGCCCCGCACCCGCCATCACATGCGCCCAGGACTCCACTCCGAATTCCATCGCCGCCATCCCGCAAGTGGGCAGGTCGCCGATAGCGCCCTGCGCGAGTTTGTCCACCAGCCGGGTGAATCCTGGGTTGTGGCCGATCAGGTAGACGCATCCCCAGGCATCGTCCAAGCCTCGGATGAGTTCCATCACCACCGCAGGTTCCGGCAAATACAGGCCGGGCCGGAAATCGATGGCTCCGGGATCGTAGCCCACCTGGGCGGCGATCAACCGGGCGGTTTCGGCGGCGCGGACGGCGGGGCTGCTGACGATACGGTCGGGCAAGGCGTCGCGGAATTTCAAGACGCCACCCATGAACGGCGCGTCGCGCAGGCCGCGCTTGTTCAAGGGACGGTCGAAATCGGCCAGTCCTGGGTGGTCCCAACTGGATTTGGCATGGCGGATGACAATGAGGTTTTTCATGGCGCGGGCCTCCGGCGGTCTGGGGATGCCCGGCATTGTAACCGCCCCGGCGGCGACCGCATGGGACAGGGCCGGACCCAACCCGCGGCGACGCCCCAAACCGGCGCGGATACTGCGCCATGCCCCATAGGGTTATAATGTTTATTTGTGTAGCGAGCGCCGCCCGCCGGGCAAATCCCCGTCCCCGGCGGCGCGGGCCAGCGCCAGACTCGTGGTAACGACCGAAGGCCACGCCGGAAGTCGTCGTTTCGACCCGCCTCCCCCCGAAACAGTGATCGAGTTCCCGAAGGACAGAACAACAGTGAAAGCACGAAGAAACCGGATTGCCTTGTTATGCGCCTTGCTAATACCGGTTGCGGTCCACGCCGATCCCGGCAAGCCCACGCCCCCGCCCAACGCGGTCCCGGCCGCCCCGGCCCCCGACTCCAAGCCGCCCGCCAAGCCCTTCGAGTTCGCCGATGTCGAGCTGAAAGCCCGCGATTTGGCCGGTAAACCCTATGCGCGGGAGGATGCCGGGATGCCGGAATTCCTGGGGCAACTCGATTACGATCAATACCGCGATATCCGCTACAAGGCCGACAAGGCGCTGTGGAAGGACGAGGGCTTGCCGTTCCAAATCCAAGCCTTCCACCGCGGCTTCATCTTCAAGGACCGGGTGAGCATCAATATCGTCGATCATGGTTCCGCGACCCGGCTGGCCTATTCGCCGGAGTTGTTCGATTACGGCAAGAACCAATTCCCCGCCCCGCTACCGCCCGATCTGGGATTCGCCGGGCTGCGCTTCCATTACCCCTTGCGCCGCGACGAGGTCTACGACGAGGTGGCGGTGTTCCTGGGCGCGAGCTATTTCCGCGCCGTGGGCTTGGGACAAACCTATGGGCTGTCGGCCCGTGGGCTGGCACTGGACACCGGCCTCGCCAAGGCCGAGGAATTCCCGATCTTCCGCGAATTCTGGGTCCAAAAACCCACACAGAACGCGGGCGAATTGGTGGTCTATGCCTTGCTGGACAGCCCGAGCGTGACCGGGGCTTACCGCTTCACCCTACGGCCCGGCCTCGACCTCACCCTGGACGTGGCCAGCCGCCTCTATTTCCGCAAAGCCGTGGAACGGGTCGGCATCGCGCCCTTGACCAGCATGTTCTTCCATGGCGAGGACACCGACCGCTTCATGGACGATTTCCGGCCCGAGGTCCACGATTCCGATGGGCTCTTGCTGGGCCGCAGCACCGGCGAATGGGTCTGGCGTCCGCTCAACAATCCGCGCCAGCTCCGCATCAGCGTGTTCAAGGACTCGAAACCCTCCGGTTTCGGCCTGATGCAGCGCGACCGCGAATTCGACCATTACCAAGACCTGGAAGCCCAATACCACCGCCGTCCCGGTGCCTGGGTCGAAGCCTTGGGCGACTGGGGGCCGGGCGCGGTGTATTTGATCGAGATTCCCAGCGACGCCGAGAAATACGACAACATCGTCGCCTTCTGGGTACCGGACCAGCCCGCCACCGAGGGCAAGGAATTCCGCTTCGACTACCGCCTGCATTTCGCCCAGGAAGAATACACAGCGGTCAGCGGCGGCAAGGTGGTCGCCACCCGCATCGGTGCCGCCGAACCCGGCGACGGCCAGAACCGCAAGATCGTGGTCGATTTCGGCAGCCCCAGCCTCAAGATGCTCAGCCCCAAGGCCAAGGTCGGCGCCGAGGTCAGCGCCTCGTCCGGCAAGATCGGCAATCTGGTGGTCCACAAGAACGAGGAGAACGGCACCTGGCGCCTGAGCTTCGACCTGGAACCCGTGCCCGCCGAGAAGGACAAGGACAAGGTGCCGGTGGAATTGCGGGCCATGCTGAAATCGGGGCAGGATGTCCTGACCGAAACTTGGGTTTACCAGTGGAACGCCCGATGAGCCACGCCCACCCAACCGAACCGGCCCCCGGTTTTTTGCCGCACGAGGCTTCGGTGCGGGTCCAAGCCCAGGCCGGGGAGTATTGGCGGCGGCTGTGGCTGTCGGACCCGGCTTTGATCGCGCACCTGTCGGAGGAATGCCTACACCGGGCGCGTAAACGCATGGGACAGCAAGGTTCGGAGCAGGAATGGTTGATGCGCACGCTGGAAGAAGTCCAGCGCCGCTTCGACCACGCCTTGGCCCGCGCCCTGCGCTGGCCGCCCACGGTCGATGGCCACGTCCTCGCCGCCGCCCGCGCGGCTTTCCTGTTGAGCGGCGCACCGGGCGAGGGCGACGCCTTGTTCCGGCCGGGCGAGCCCGCGCCGGAATTCCAAGCCCGGTTGCAAGCCCTCCTGCCCCGTTCCACGCCGCCGGAAGCCCCGCTTTCCATGCCCCCGGCACCTTTACGCTTCTGGTTGTTCAAATCGCCCTAGCCCCTTCCAACCCCAAGGTTCCCCGGAATTCCCCATGGTCCCGTTCCCTCCCGTGCTGCCCCGCTACGTCATCGTGATCCGGCGCACCCTGTTCCTGATCCTGGTGGCGGTCACCACCATCGTGGCGCTCGCCATGATCACCAGCGCCTTCCAGCCCAATGGCATCACCCCGCAGGAACTGGTGCTGTTGTTCCTCTATACCTTGTTGATCCTGTGGATCAGCACCTCGTTCTGGACCGCGACCTTGGGATTCTGGTGCCTGCTCTGGGGCGGGGACAAGCGCGGCATCGGGCGGGTGCCGCCCACCGCCACCGGCCAGCCCGACCCCAGCCCCAAGCGCACCGCCCTGGTGATGCCGATCTACAACGAAGACCCGACGCGGGTGTTCGCGGGCCTCCGGTCCATCTATCAATCCCTGGTCGAGACCGGGCGTTCCGGCGAATTCGAACTCTTCATCCTCAGCGATACCCGCGATCCCGACACCTGGATGCGCGAGGAAGTGAACTGGTACCGCATGTGCCACGACTTCGACGCCCACGGCAAGATTTTCTACCGCAACCGCGAAAAGAACATCGCCCGCAAGAGCGGCAACCTGGAGGATTTCTGCCACCGCTGGGGCGGGCGCTACCGCTATATGATCGTGCTGGACGCCGACAGCATCATGGCCGGCGAGACCCTGGTGCAGATGGTGGAGCGCATGGAGGCCCATCCCCGCGTGGCCTTGATCCAATCGCCGCCGATCCCGGTCAACCAGACTTCCCTGTTCGCCCGCATTCTGCAATTCGCCAGCAGTTTCTACAGCGATGTGTTCATCGCCGGCATCAACTACTGGCAATTGTCCGGCAGCGGTTATTGGGGCCATAACGCCATCATCCGGCTGGCCCCGTTCACGCAACATTGCGGCCTGCCCAAATTGCCGGGCCGCGAGCCCTTCGGCGGCGAAATCTTCAGCCACGACTTCGTGGAAGCGGCCTTGCTGCGGGAAGCGGGCTGGGAAGTCTGGCTCGACCCCGAACTCAAGGGCAGCTACGAGGAACTGCCGCCCACCTTGATCGATTACGCCAAGCGCGACCGCCGCTGGTGCCAGGGCAATCTGCAACATCTGCGCATGGTGTTCGCACGCGGCTTTTCCGGGCTGAGCCGCCTCTACTTCCTGATGGGCATCATGTCCTATCTATCATCGCCCCTGTGGCTGATGTTCCTGATCCTGACCGGGCTGGAGGCCTACATCAAAAGCCAGACCATGCCGGTCTATTTCTTCGGCGACAACATCTTCCCGGTCTGGCCCGAGTCCTACGCGGTGGAAATGACCACGGTCCTGCTGGTCACCCTGGCCATGCTGTTCCTGCCCAAGCTGTGGAGCCTCCTGCTCCTGCTCACCCATCCCAAGGATTCCAAGAGTTTCGGCGGTTTCCTCAGGGCCACGCTCAGCGTGTTCCTGGAAAGCGTGTTCTCCATGCTGACCGCGCCGGTGTTGATGCTGTACCAGAGCAAATTCGTGTTCGCCATCCTGATGCGGCGCAGCGTGGGCTGGCCCGCGCAGAACCGCGACGAGCATCGTTTGAGCCTCAAGGAAGCCACCGCCGCCCACGGCGGGCAAACCCTGGTCGGGCTGGCGGCGGGCTGGGTCAGCTATGAATATGTGCCGGATTTCTTCCTGTGGCTGATCCCGGTGCTGGCCGGGCTGGTGCTGGCGATTCCGGTGTCGATGCTGTCGAGCAGCGCCGCGGTGGGCCGCTGGGCGCGGAAGCTCGGCATCTTCCTGATCCCCGAGGAATATCAAACGCCCCGCGTCCTCCAATTGCTGCACGAAAACCTCGCCCGTGGCGAGGCCGAAGCCGCCGCCCACGCCGCCGAAGGCGAAACCCGCAACGTGGCCGAACCCGGTGCCTATGCCCTGCATCTGGCCTTGCTGCCCCAGCGCCCGGTGAAGAAGCGCCAACGCCACGAGCTCAAGGCGCTGGTCTACCGCTTGGTCGAGGAAGGACCGGACAAGCTGTCCGGGGCCGACAAGCGCAGCCTCATCGCCGACCCCGAAACCCTGGCCCGCCTGCATACCCTGGCCTGGGCCGGGAAGGCGGGGGAAACCGCGCCCTCCGCCTGAGTTCCCCCATGGAGCAACGCCAAATTTCGCTGGAGCGCCATCAGGCGGCGCTCCGCGCCTGTGCCCGCTGTCCCGAGATGATCGGGCCGGTGATCGTGGGCCAGCCGGTGTTATCGCCGGTCTTGCTGATCGGCCAAGCGCCGGGCGGCAAGGAAGGCGTCCTCGGCAAGCCCTTCGCCTGGACGGCGGGCAAGACCTTGTTCCGCTGGTTCGCCGGGATCGGCGTGGAAGAGGAAGACTTCCGGCGGCGCGTCTACATGGCGGCGGTCTGCCGCTGCTTCCCCGGCAAGAACCCCAAGGGCGGCGACCGCGTGCCCGCCCCCGCCGAAATCGCCCGTTGCTCGGCTTGGCTGGACGCCGAATTGGAACTGCTGCGGCCCCGCCTCGTCATCCCGGTCGGCAAGCTGGCGATCCGGCAACTCCTCGAAGCCGACAAGCTCGACCAAGTCGTGGGCCTGGTCCATCGGCTGGAACGGCCCGGCTTGGAGGCCGATATCATCTCCCTGCCCCACCCTTCCGGCGCGTCCACCTGGCACCGCCGCGACCCCGGCAAAACCTTGCTCGAAGCCGCCCTGGGGCTGATCGCGGAGCATCCGGCCTGGCTGGAAATACGCCATTCCGCCTGAATCCCCCCAAAGTTGTACACAATCGGGCCTGTCAAGCCCGCCATGCCGCTTGACAGGCCCGTAAAAATACGGCTCAAACGCATCTATTTGATTTATATAGGGAATCCAGGTTGGCGAAAATCTCGCCAATCCAAGGGAAAGCCAAGCGGGACAAGCACTTGGGCGGGTTCCACGGATTTATTCCACAGACTTATCCACAGGTTCTGTGGATGACTGGGGGCGGGTGCCGCCAGGGGATTCATCCGCCTCCGGCTTCATCGGGAGGGACGTTCCAAAGCGGGTTGTCACGGGCTTCTGGATCGAGCTTGGCGACCCCGGATAGGGAGGAGATAATGGCGACCCGACCGCCGCACGACCCAGACCGCGCAAACCAACGATCCATCCCAACCCTCCGCCTATGCATCCCACCCATGATTCCCACCGCCCGTCCCGGCCCGAAACCTTCGTCGAGGTCTTGCGGGGGCACACGCTGGAACGCCCGGACCAGCCCGCGCTGACCTTTTTGGAGCATGGCGAACGGGAAGCTGCGGAATGGAGCTATGCCGAGTTGGACCAGCGGGCGCGGGCGTTGGCCGCCCGCTTGCAAGCCCTGGGGGCGGCAGGCCAACCGGTCTTGCTGGCCTATCCGCCGGGCTTGGAATTCGTCGCCGCGTTCTGCGCCTGCCTCTATGCCGGAGCCATCGCGGTACCGGTACCGTCGCCCCTGCCGGGCCGGATATCCCCCAGGACGGCGGCCATCGCGGCCGAGGTCCGACCGCGATGGGTATTGACCGCCTCGCCGTTGCTGGACAACCCGGCGTCGTGGCCAGGCCTTCCGCCCGGACTGGCCGAGGCCGCTTGGCTCGCGACCGACGTCCTCCCCGTCCACGGGGCGGAACACTGGTCGCCCCCGGTCCTCGATGGCCAGTCCTTGGCTTTCGTCCAATTCACCTCGGGATCGATCCAAGCGCCCAAGGGCGTCGCCATCGGCCATGCCAACCTGCTCGCCAACCTGGACATGATCCGCGCGGCCTTCGGCCACGACGCCGAAACCCGCGTGGTGAACTGGCTCCCGCTGTCCCATGACATGGGGCTGGTCGGGGGCGTATTGCAACCCTTGTTCGTGGGCGGGCGGACCGTGCTGATGTCGCCGCTCGACTTCATGCAGAAACCGGCCCGCTGGCTGTCGGCGATCTCCCGCTATCGCGCCACCAGCAGCGGCGGGCCGAATTTCGCCTATGAATTGAGCGCGAACCGGATACGCCCGGACCCAGCCGGGGCATTCGACCTGAGCGGTTGGCGCGTGGCTTTTTGCGGGGCGGAGCCGGTCCGCGCCGATACCCTGGCCCGCTTCGCCGCGAAGTTCGCCCCGGCCGGGTTCCAAGCCCGGGCCTTGTTTCCCTGCTACGGTTTGGCGGAAGCGACCCTGTTCGTGAGCGGCGGCCCCAAGGACCGCGGGGTACGCACCATCGATGTATCGACGGACACCACCACGGGCGCACCCCGCAGCGCGGTGGGTTGCGGCCTGGGTGGCGGGCCGGGCCAGCGCATCGCGATTGTCGATCCCGGAACCGGAATCTTGGTGCCGCCGGGACAAACCGGCGAAATCTGGGTGGCCGGGCCGCATGTGGGGCGCGGTTATTGGGGCAGGCCCGAGGAAACCCAGGCGGTATTCAACGCCCGGATCGCGGGCGTGGACGGGCCTTATCTCCGCACGGGCGATCTGGGTTTCATCGCCGACGGCGAATTGTTCATCGCCGGGCGGCTCAAGGATGTCATGATCGTGCGGGGGATCAAGCACCATCCCGAAGATATCGAAACGACGGTGGCCCGGAGCCACCCCGCCCTGGCCTGCGGGGGTGGGGCCGCTTTCGCGGTGGCCACTGGCGAGGGCGAGCAGGTGGTGGTATTGCAGGAAGTGACCCGTCCCGTCCCGGCCCACGCGGATTTGGCGGCCTTGGCCCAAGCGGCTTTCAAGGCCGTCTGCGAAGCGCATGGGGTGCGGCCTTACGAGCTGAGGCTGTTGCGCCCCGGTGCCTTGCCCAGGACGCCTAGCCATAAAGTCCAGAGGCACTTGTGCCGGATCGAATACCAGGCGGACAGGCTCCAGACTTTATGGACGCTGTCCGGCCAGCGCCGCACCGATGCTTTGGGCGGGCCCTAACCACCATCGCGACCGGGCGATTCTGCTACCTTTTAGTATCCCCAATCCTCTTGTAGCCCCGCCCATGCCGACCCCGGACCTTCGCCAGTTCAACACCCTGCTGCCGGAATTCCGCGCCGATCCCTATCCGCTGTATCGGCAGACGCGGGAGCGGTTTCCGATCTTCTGGAGCGAGGCCGAAAACGCCTGGGTGCTGACGCGCCATGCCGATGCGCTGGCGGTGTTCGGCAACCCCCGCTTCCTCAACGCGGAACTAGGGCAGATCGTCGGGCGGATGGCGGATGCCTTGGGCCAGGATTTGCCCGGGTTGTTCGCCTTGTTCGACGCCCTGCCATTCTTGCGCAACCCACCCGCCCACAAGCCCGGCCGTCATTTCCTGGCGCGGGTGCTGGCTTTGCGGCCATTGGCCGCCTACGAACAGGAGATCGCCGCCATCGTCCAGCGGCTACTCGCGCCGCTGGACCGCGATGGCGGCATGGACCTCGCCATCGACTACGCCGAACGCCTGCCGCCTTTGTTCATGGGCGGATTGTTCGGCCTGGGCGAAAGCGAATCCCTGTTCCTGGCGCGCACGCTGAGCGGGGTCGCCGCCACGCTCGACCGGGGCCAACCCATGCGGGTTTATCGGCAACTGAACCTGCGGCTCATGGAAGCCTACGAACTATTGCGGGAAGAATTCGCCCAGCGGCGGCGGGTGCCACGGGACGATGGCCTATCTTTGATGCTCGCCCTCGGCGAGGCCGAATACGCCCTGGGGGAAAACCAACTCGCCGCCCATGCGGTGGCCCTGTTCCTGGTCGGATTCGAGACCACGGCGGCCCTGATCGGCAACGGCTTGAACTTGCTGTTGGCGCATCCCGGACAACGCCGGCAGATCGCCGCCGCGCCCACCCTGCTCGACGCGGCGGTGGAAGAAACCGCGCGCCTCGAACCGCCCATCCAGCAGACCTCCCGCTATGCGTCCGAGGCCTGCCCCCTGGCCGGGCACGAAATCGAAGCGGGACAACGGGTGCTGTTGCTGATCGGCGCGGCCAACCGGGACCCCGCGGCCTATCCCGAACCCGACCGCTTCCGGCTGGACCGGCAAGGGCCGCCCAACCTGACCTTCGGCAGTGGCCGCCATGCCTGCCTCGGAACCCAAATCGCCAAGCTCGAAGCCAAGCTGGCCTACGCCGGGATACTCGACCGCCCCGGCCTCCGCGTCCGGGGCGGGCCGCCGGAATGGTGGCCTTGCCAGAGCCAGCGCCGCTTGAAAAGCCTCCCCGTGGCGCTGGCCTAGGCGCCTTGTTTCACCCACCCTTTGCCCCAGGAGTTATTTATGACGCAAGCGTCCCAAGTCCATCAATGGATGATCGGCTATCTTGGCGAACTGCTGGACCTGCCGGAAGCGGACATCGATCCCGCAGCGCATCTCGCCAATTACGGACTGGATTCCACCGATGTCATGGTGATCGCGGGCGCGTTGGAAGAACAATTCGGCTTGGAGGTGGACCCCATCTTCTTCCTCCGCAACGCGACGGTCCAGGACATCGTGAACGACCTCAAGAGCAGCGGTATCGTCGGCTAGGCACGGGCGCATCCCCGCATGGGCCGGGCAGGCCCAGCCCTTCTCCCTCCCCCCAGCCCAACCCGCGGAGTTTCGGATATGAACGCCTCCTACGATATCAGCCTCGTGGTCATCAGTTTCAACATGGCCCGCGAACTGCCACGGACGCTGCATTCCCTCAGCCCGCGCTACCAGCGGGACATCCGGGCCGAAGACTACGAGGTCATCGTCATCGACAACGGCTCCCGCGAGCCTCCATCCGCCCAGGATTTCGCCGGCCTCGGGATGAACCTGAAGGTGTTGAGCCATGCCGAACCCACCCCGTCGCCGGTCAACGCCATCAACTACGGCCTCTCGCTGTGTTCGGCCCCCCTGGTCGGCGTGATGATCGACGGTGCCCGGCTGGCGTCCCCAGGGCTGTTGGCGGCTTGCCGACAAGCGGCCCGGCTCCATCCCAGGCCGGTGGTGGCGACCCTGTCCTTCCATCTCGGGCCGGGTCTGCAATGGATCACCATGCAAAGCGGATACGACCCGACCTGGGAGGATCGCTTGCTCGCCAGCATCGACTGGCCCGATGACGGCTACCGGCTGTTCGAAATCGCCCCGGCCTCGGAAAACGCCCCCAAAGGCTGGTTCGGGCCGCTCAACGAAACCAACGCCTTGTTCATGCCGCCCAGCCTCTGGCAAGAACTCGGAGGATACGATCCGGCCTTCACCGACCCCGGCGGCGGCTATGCCAATCCCGACCTCCTGTGGCGGGCTTTGGACTTGCCGGACACCCGCCAGGTGGTGGTGCTGGGCGAGGGCACCTTCCATCAATACCACGGCGGCATCGCCACCAATTCGGGCGGCGAAGGCCAACGCCGCCTGAAGGAAATGAGCCGGACCTACTACCGCCTCCGCCGCAAGCCCATCAAGGTGCCGGATGGCGAGCGGACCTATTTCGGGCCGGTGTCGAAAGCGGCGACGGCGGCCTATCGGCGGGCGTTGGGCGGCGGCGGCATGGTCTCGGCGACGCCCTACCCTTCGACCGCTGCCGGTCCGGTCCAAACCAGCAGCCGCTACGTGGATTTGCTTAAAAAAACCCTGCTGAACGAAACCGGGATCGAAATGGAGGCCGCGCTGCGCGTCGCGCAGGAGATGCGGCAAATCCCGCCGGACTTTTGGCGTGAGGTGCTATGCGACCCGCCCGGAAAACTCAGGCTTCCCCTGGACGACATCAAAAACAAGCGGATGCAAGGGCAGGATACCGATGCCTTCAAAGCGGTGGTCCCGCTCGCCTACACCATGATCGGCCGCAGGCGCTTGGATCATTTGGAAGCCTGCGTCGGCACCGTGCTCGACGAGGAAGTGCCGGGCGATTTCATGGAATGCGGGGTTTGGCGGGGCGGGGCCTGCATCCTCATCAAGGGCATGCTGGCCGAACGGGGCATCACGAACCGTTTGGTGTGGCTGGCCGATTCCTTCGACGGCCTGCCCCCGCCCCGCCCCGGCGTGGACGACGCGCTCGACCTCTCCAAGGCCCGCTATCCCCTGCTCGCGGTGTCCCTGGACCGGGTGCGGGCCAATTTCGAGACCTTCGGGCTGCTGGACAGCGGCGTCCGCTTCCTGCCCGGCTGGTTCGAGGACAGCCTGCCGACGGCCCCGGTCGAACGGCTGGCCCTGTTGCGCATCGACGGGGATTTGTATAGTTCGACCCTGGATGCGTTGAGCCATCTGTATGGGCGCGTCGCCCCCGGCGGGTTCGTCATCGTCGACGACTACGGTGCCTTACCCCAATGCGCCAGGGCCGTCGATGAATTCCGGGCCGGACTCGGCATCGACGAACCGCTGCGCATGATCGACTGCTACGGCGCGTTCTGGCGCAAAACCCGATAACCCCCACCACAGGAACGCGGCACCATGCATCATTTTTGGCCGACCCTCATCAAGCCGCTGTTGGACCTCCTCAGCCCCCGCCGCCTGATCGAAATCGGCGCGGGCGATGGCCGGAACAGCCGCCAAATCGCCCGCTGGGCTTCCAGCTGCCAAGCCCATTGCGACTTGGTCGATCCAGCCCCGTCCTTCGACCTGGAAGGCTTGGCCGCGCGCCACCCAGGGCGGGTCGTGGCCCATCGCCGCCGCAGCCTAGACGTCCTGGACCGGCTGCTTCCGGCCGATGTGGTCCTGATCGACGGCGACCACAACTGGTACACGGTCTACCACGAGCTGATGACGATCTATGGCGATGCGGCGTCCTTGCCGGAGCAGGCCCCGGTCGTGCTGTGCCATGACGTGGGCTGGCCCTATGGCCGCCGCGATTTGTATTACGATCCCGCCAGCATTCCCGAAGCCCACCGCCAACCTTGCCGGGTCGGGGCGGTCAGGCCGGATGCCACCGGAATCGCCAGGCTGGGACTGAACCCCGGCTTTTGCCACGCGGAACAGGAAGGCGGTCCGCGCAACGGGGTCCGCACCGCCATCGAAGACGCCCTGCAAGGCCGGACCGAAGCGTTCAGGACCGTGTGGATTCCGATTTTCCATGGATTGGCGATCCTGGTGCCCAAGCCCTGGTTGGAGCGCCATCGGGAACTCGGCGCATGGCTGGACCGCCTGGAACCCGGCCCGGCCTTGCGGGGCCTGTACCAGCGCGCGGAATACGAGCGCTGCCTGGGCAACATCGACCGCTTGTTCCTCCAGGGTTTGCGGAGCGATGCCCAGCCCACCGGCGATAACACAGCCGGGCGGCCGTTCACGACCAGCTTGCCGGACGGGTTGGTGAAGACGATCCAGCAGGGCACACTGGAATATCGCTATAAGGGGTTGAAGATGGTGCTGAACCCCTTCGATCTGGCGAATTATTTGGCCTTGCTGGACAAGCTCAGACCCGCGACGATATTCGAGATCGGCGTATACGAAGGGGGCCGGAGCCTTTGGCTGGCCGATAATCTGGCCGCCCTGGGGATCGATGCCCAAATCATCGCGGTCGATCTGGCACCGCCCGCCGATCTCGGGAACGACCGGGTCCGCTGCTTGACCGGCAACGCCAGGCACCTGGCCGATGTACTGACGGCGGCGGAACTGGAAGCCTTGCCTCATCCCTTCCTGGTGATCGAGGATTCGGCGCACGATTTGGAAACCTGCGCCCAGGTGCTGGACTTCTTCCACGGATACCTTCGATCCGGGGATTACATCGTGGTGGAGGATGGCATCCTGCACAGCTTGATGGAACCGGATGCCGCCGAGCCGGCACTGGCGCCGCCTTCGCTGGCGGTCGCGGGTTTCCTGGAAACCCATGGCTCCGACTACGCCATCGATACGGAAAGCTGCGACCGGTTCGGGTTCAACGCGACCTTCCAGCCCAATGGCTGGTTGCGGCGGCGCTAACGCATTTCCGGTTGGGGACTCATCCGTAGGGCGGGCATGTTCCCCGCCCACGCCGGCCGCAACCGGGACCGGATGGAAAACCTCCCGGTCAAAGACGGATCGGGAAAACACCGCCCGGGCGGGTGTTCTGGCCATCCTCGCCGAAAAAATCCACCATGAATTCCCGGTCCAGGGGACAGGCGGAGCAGACAGGTATCCGGCCACGGTCCGTCACCAAATCGTCCATCAGCTTCCGGCGGGCGGCTCCCATGACGATTTGGCTGTAGCGCTGTTCCTTGAGATTGCCGATCACGGGAGCGTCGGGGTGCATGCAGCAGGGAACCACGCTGCCATCCCAATCGACCCCGAGGAAGGCACGGTTCTCGAGGAAGAAACACAGGCCTTGCCCCGATCGCGGGGGATTCGCTTCTAGGCGCACCGCATCGGGGAGGGGCAGCCAGGGGCGGAACTGCGGGGTCCAGCCCAAGGGGCCGAGAATATCCCGCCACCGCGCCTGCCCGGCCGGGTCCGTACAGATCGTGCGCGTGATGAGCGCCACGCCGGGGTCGAGCCGGTCACGGACCTCCCGCGCCCTGGACAGGAAATCCATGAGCCTGGACCAACGGCCCGGCGGCCTCAGGCGTTCATAGTCCTCCGCCGTGCCATCGCCGTCGCAGCTCACCACCAGCCGCGTCAACACCCCGGCGCGGATCGCGGCCTCGAAGGCGTCCCAATCCACGGTCTGGGCGTTGGTCGATATTTCGACCTGCCGCGCCTGCCAGGACTGTTCCGGTATCCGCGCCAACAAGCCCGCCAAGTCGGGATGCAGCAACGGCTCGCCAAACTTGAAAAGGCGGAACAGGCCGATCTTCTTCACATCCAGGTTGCGCAGGCAGCGGTCGAAATCGGCTATCGATATCCTGTCCACCTTCGGTTTCAAAAGGGAATTCGGACAACCCACGCACCGCAATTGGCAACCATGGACGACATCGAAAGAAATAACTGGAATGCTCAGGGGAACGGCTGGAGTCATCATAGCGATATCCGGTTTCGGCGATAGGGTTGGCCACCCAGGCCGCATCGGGGCGGGGTGCGGCCCCGCTAGCGCGATGCCTCACCGGGCTCCCCCGTCTGGAGCAGCAGGGCGTCCAGATGGGCGCGGTAGCCGGGTTGGGCGGGGTCCAGTTCGGTGGCCCGCTTGGCGGAGGCGACCGCCTCCGCCAAGCGGCCCTGGCGGGCCAGTGCCCGGCTCAGGTCGTGGTGGGCGCTGGCGAGGCCCGGATCGAGTTCGATGGCCCGGCGCAGGTGGCTTTCGGCGTCCGCCCAGCGATCCTGCCGCACCGACAGGTTGCCCAGATGGGCAGGGTAGCCGGGCTTCCAGGGGTCGAGTTCGATGGCCCGCCGGGCGGAAGCGACCGCCCCGGCCAGCTTGCCTTGGCGGGCCAGCACCCGGCTCAGGTCGTGGTGGGCGTTGGCCAAGCCCGGATCGAGTTCGACGGCCCGGCGCAGGCAGCCTTCGGCGTCCGCCCAGCGGTCCTCCCGCGCCGACAGGTTGCCCAGATGGACATGATAGCCGGGCTTCCGGGGGTCCAGTTCGACGGCCCGCCGGGCGGAGGCGACCGCCTCGGCCAGCCGGCCCTGGCGGACCAGCACCCGGCCCAGGTTGTGGTGGGCGTTGGCGAAACCGGGGTCCAGTTCGATGGCCCGGCGCAGGCAGCCTTCGGCGTCCTGTAGGTGGCCTTGCCGGGCCAGCACATCGCCGAGCTTGACCAGGGCGCCGGGATGGTCCGGGAAGCACCGCCGGTATTTGCGGCACAGCGCGTGGGCGGTGTCCAAATCGCCTTTATCGACGTGGATGTCCACTTCCAGCACCAGGAAACCACCGTCGTCGGGCGCCATCTCGGAACCCCTCCGCGCATAGCCCAAAGCCTCTTCATAGGCTTTGAGGGCGCGGCTGGCCCGGATCGCGCCGCGTAGCGCGTCGAGCAGGGCGGGCGACAACGCCAAGGCTTGGTCGTAAGCCGCTTTGGCGCGCTCGAAGTCCCCGGTTTTTTCCCACAGTCCGCCGAGGTTCGCATAAGCCAGGGCCGATGGTTGGCGGGCCAGGGCTTGATCGAAATAATGGATCGCCGTATGCCAATCGCCGCTTTGCTTGGCCAATTCACCCAGGGCGGTGTTGATATCCGGATTCCCAGGGCTGAGGGCCAGGGCATTGAGGTATTGGGCCTTGGCCTCGTCCCAGCGCTGCTGACGCAGCAAAGCCTCCCCCAGGCATTGATATACGCTGGGGATTCCATCCAGGGCTTTGTAATAGCCGGAAATAGCCTGCTCGAAATCGCCCTCGTGAAAGGCGCGATGAGCCAGCACCAGCGCGTCGGGAAGCCTCGGTTCGGCGATGGCGGGCCGCGCCGGGAGCGAGGGCGGGTCGGCCCGGCCGGGAACCGGCGCCACCAAGGCGGGTTCGTCCAGCCCCGCACCGGACTGGACGGAAACCGTGCATTGGCCGGTCTCCCTCCCCAAGTCGCCGAACCAGAACGACCCTTCCTTCACCAAATCGACTTCCAGGCGATACCGCCCCGGTTCTTCCGGGACTTGGACCACGAGTTCCAGTTCGACGGCGGCGGCGGCCGGAATATCCCCGTCCAGGGCCGTGCGCCCATCCAGCCAGCGCAACAAGCCGCCCTGCGGGTCGCGCCAATGATTGGCCACCCAGATTTGGCTGAACCGGGTGGCTGGGTAGGGAATGGAACCCCGGTTGCCCAGTGTGACCGGGAGCCGCAAGCGTGTCCCCGGACGCGCTTCCAGATATCCGGGCACACCGATGTCGATCCGGCAGGTGGGTGCCGCGCAATCGCCGGAGCGGCGCAGGGCGTCCGGCAAGATTGTTTCGAGCCGTTCCACCAAGCCCGACACGGCGGGTTCCTCGAACGCCTTGCCGTGGCCACCGGGGATGGAATCGACAGTGTAGTCCAGGTAGCAATCCTCCCATGCCGCCGCGGGGTCGTGGAAACGCTTGTAGGGATTTTGCGCCTCGTCGTGTTGGCTGACGATGAGCGCGACCCGGCCCGCGTAAGGCAGGGGCGGCAGCGGGTTCAACAGGATCAGCGCCGCCACCCGCAGGTCCAGCCGCATGAGGTTCTCGGCGATGCGCTGCGCGATATAGCTGGCTTGGCAGTTGCCGGCGACGAGGTAAGGCCCGGGCAGGTCCAGCGCCAGGATTTCCTCGGTGTAGCAGTCGGCGATATGGCGGATATTGGCCTGCGAGTATTGGAACACCATATGCCCGGAGCGCATCCCATAGAGCGGCTGGTCCGGCCCGAGGCGGGCGGCCAGTTGGCTGAACTCCCGGTAGCCCTGGAAACACCACAGCAAGGCATGGCGGCGACCTTCGGTGTTCAAACCGAATACCAACCCGCCCGGGCTGATCTGCTCCCCCCGCCACCAGGGCGCGACGACCGAAGCCAATCTTTGGCGTATTTCAAGCTGGGTTGCGGATGGAACCATGGCTTCGGGATGACCGCTGGAGGATGGGCCTGGAAGATGCCGGGCGGTCCGTATACTTCCGGGCCGGGCCTGGGCCGGGCGACCCGGTCTAGATAGCGTAGCCTAGAAGGCAAACCCTGCAACCGGGTCCGCGGCCGCGACCCGGACAATCGCATGGATGGCCATCGGCGGGTGCCTTCGGACCGGGCGCGCCAGGCCCAGCGACCGTGCCAGGAACCGGTACGCGCCCTATTTCCCGATCACCTTCTCCAAATCCGCCTTGGCGTCGTTGGCCTGCTCGATGGCGGATTGGGTATTGTGGGAATGGGCGCTCTTCTCGGCGGCTTGCAGGTTTTCCAGCGCGTCGATGACCGCCTGGGCTTTTTCCTTGGGGATTTCCTTTTCCGCCACGGCGGCCTTGATTTCGCGGAGGGCGTTTTCCGTATGTTGGGCCACGGTGTCGGAATCCTGCGCGTCGGCGGCCGCTTCGGTATGCTCAAGGGCCGCGTCCATGTGTCCACCCGCCCAGGCCGGCTGGGTACCCAACCCTATGGCGGCGGCGCAAAAGCTGGCGATGTATCGCGTTGTTCGGGTCCGCATGGTGCTTCTCCATGGGCGAATGAAAAAACCCGCGTACCGGGGGCTTGGGCGGTGGCGATCCAGGACGCTCCGAACCAAGGCGGCGGGCGCTTGTCAATGGCTAGTCTAGCTCCCCGCGCACGGGCGTGTAACCCCGTTCCCAAATCCCCAGCCCATCCCGTGCTATGTTTTCTAGACCGTGGCTTCAAGCGATTCCGCTCCATCGCCAGTCCTTTCGGCCCCCTCACGCCCGGCCCGCATCCCGCCACCCCCCGCGCATACCCGATATAATCAAGACGCAGCCAAAGCGCTGTCCCCCGGCCCCTACACGAAATACACATCATGCAGCACTTCACAGACAATACGCCCCTCGTCAAAGGGCACCCTCCCCCCGGTCCCGAGGGCGGCGGGTCCGCACAGGCCATGCCGTTCGACGGGGAAACCCTCGGCCCGCAGATCATCGCCCACCTCCAGGCCGGCGTGGCCGTCCTCGACCTTGGCCTGCGCTACCGGGTATGGAACCGCTATATGGAAACCCTGAGCGGCCTGCCCGCCAGCGCGGTGCTGGGCCGCCATCCGGGCGAGGTGTTCCCATGGATGCGCGACGCGGGCATCGTCGCCGGGCTGGAACGCTGCCTGGCCGGCCAATGGATCCGCCAACCCGACACCCGGTTCGTTCCCATCGCCCAGGACCGGGAAACCTGGGTGGCGGGCTGGTCGGTGCCGCTGCGCGACGGACAGGGCCGGATCGCCGGCGTCCTGAACTGCGTCCAGGACGTGACCGAGCGCCGGCGGATCGAAACCCGCCTGAACGAGCAAGCCGGGCAATTGCACACCGCCGACCGCCGCAAGCATGAATTCCTGGCGATGCTGGCCCACGAACTCAGGAATCCGCTGGCCCCGATCCGCCACGCCGTCGATATCCTCAGGCGGACGGAGGCCGACCCGGCCCTGGCGGCGCGCTACCGGGAGGTGATCGGCCACCAAGTCGAGCATCTGGCGCGGCTGGTGGATGATTTGCTGGAGATGTCGCGGCTCGACCTGGGCAAGATCGGACTGCGCAAGGCGCGGGTGGCGGTGGCGGACATCGTGGCGCGGGCCATGGAAACCAGCGCCCCGCTGATCGAAGCCCGGCACCATACCCTGTCGGTGGAACTGCCCGCCGAACCGCTGTGGGTCGAGGGCGATCCCCTGCGCCTGGCCCAGGCGGTCGCGAACCTGCTGGACAACGCCGCCAGATACACCGACGCGGGCGGGCATCTCGGGCTGGGCGTCGAAGCCCTGGGCGACCAGGTTTCCATCCGGGTGCGCGATAGCGGGCGCGGCATCGACCCCACCCTCCTGCCGGAATTGTTCGAGCTGTTCTTCCAGGCCGGACGCGGCCTGGACCGCACCGAGGGCGGGCTGGGCCTGGGCCTGTCGCTGGCCCGGCGCTTGGTGGAAATGCATGGCGGCAAGCTGCGGGCTTTCAGCGCGGGTCCGGGCCGGGGCAGCGAATTCGTCATCAGCCTGCCCCGGCGGGCGGCCCCGGCGATCCCGTCCGGCGCGCCGCCCCGGCCCGAAGCAACGCCACGCCACCTGCGCCTGCTGGTGGTGGACGACAACCACGACGCGGCGGAAAGCCTGGCCTTGCTGCTACGGCTCGATGGACACGAAGTGCTGCTCGCCCACGACGGGGCGCAGGCCGTGCCCCTGGCCCTGGCCGAAAATCCCGAAGCCGTGCTGCTCGATATCGGCCTGCCCGGACTCGACGGCTACGAAGCCTGCCGACGGATGCGGGCGGGCGGGCTCAAGGACACGCTGATCGTCGCGGTCACCGGCTACGGCCAGGAAGAGGACCGCCGCCGTTCGCGGGAGGCGGGCTTCGACGCGCACTTGGTCAAGCCGGTCGACCAGGCGGCGATCCAACCCTTGCTCGCGGCCAGGGGAGCCGTGGGCTAGCCCGTTGCGCGACCGGGCGCGGGGCGGAACCCGGCTTGGTGTAAAATCGGGCCGCCCGCTTCCCGGCCCGCCATAGGACAAACCCCCCATGCCGAAATCCGCCCTCCCCGCCCTGCTCGCGCTGTTCCTCGCCGCCTGTGCCGAGAATCCCCTGCGGGCGGATTCCTCCCCCGCCTTCCTGGCCGGCTATAACGATGGCTGCGCCACCGGCAGCGCCCGGCTCGACCCCAAAGCGCCGCCCCAAACCACCGTCCTGAACAAAAACCGCTACAACTCGGAACCCGATTACGCCAGCGGCTGGCAGAACGGCCTGCGCGAATGCGACGGGACCCACCTGACGGACAATCCCAACAATCCCAACGAACAGGTCGATATTTTCGGGCAGGACTGGTACTAAACCGCCGCTTCCCGCCCCAGGCTGGCGATATCGATCACGAAGCGATAGCGCACATCGCTACGCAACATGCGCTCGTAGGCCGCGTTGATATCCTGAATATCGATCAGTTCGACATCCGCCGCCACGCCCGTCCCGGCGCAGAAATCCAGCATTTCCTGGGTTTCGCGGATACCGCCGATCAAGGAACCGGCCAGGCGCTTGCGCTTCATGATCAAGGCCGGGGCGGCCAGCAGGGTCGGTTCGGGCACGCCGACCAGGACCATGGTGCCATCGCGGCGCAGGAGGTTGAGATAGGCGTTGTAATCGTGCGCCGCCGACACCGTGTCGAGGATGAAATCGAAGCGCCCGGCGTTCTGGACGAAGGCTTCCGGGTCGTGGGTCGCGACGAAAGCGTCGGCCCCCAGCCGCTCGGCATCGCCGCGCTTATCCGGCGAATGGCTCAAGACGGTCACATGCGCCCCCAGGGCCTTGCCGAATTTCACGCCCATATGGCCGAGGCCGCCCAGGCCCAGCACCGCCAGCCTGGACCCCGCCACCACCCCGAACCGCCGCAGCGGCGAATAGGTGGTGATCCCCGCGCACAGCAAGGGCGCGGCCCGCGCCAAGGGAATCCCGTCGGGGATGCGCAGCACATAATCCTGGTCCACGGTGATGCGGGTGGAATAGCCGCCATAGGTCGGCTTACCGTCGCGCTCCTGGCCGTTATAGGTGAAGGCGATGCCGCCGTCGCAGAATTGCTCCTCGCCCGCCACACAGGCTTCGCAGACGCGGCAGGAATCGACGAAACAACCGACGCCGACGTTGTCGCCGACCCGCCATTCCTGGACCCCGGACCCGACGGCGGCGACCCGCCCGACGATCTCATGCCCCGGCACCATGGGGAAGACGGCCCCGCCCCATTCGTCGCGGGCCTGGTGGATATCAGAGTGGCAGACCCCGCAATAGAGGATATCGATCAAGACATCGCGCGGCCCCGGCTCGCGGCGCTCGATGGCGAACGGCGCCAAGGGGGCTTTGGCGTGGGCGGCGGCATAGGCGGGTGTTTTCAGCATGATGGCGACCTCGACAGGTTGGAAAACTCAAGGACACGGACGGCGCGGCCCCAGGCCCGCGCCCCGGACTCAAAACGCCAGCGCCAAGCCCAGCATCCCCAGCACCGAGGGCGTGAACCGCGTGGTGCCGCCGCTGGCCTGGCCGTAGACCGAAAGCCGCCGGTTCACCGTCCAGACGAACCCGCCGCCCACGGCGTTCTGGTGGAGCTGGCTGTTGCCGGTGCCGAACACGACCTGGGCATTGGGCAGGCGCGGCAGGGTCATGGCGTTGTAGAACCCATGCACGAACACGGCGAAATCCTTGTTGAACAAATCGCGCTGCAAGCCCCATTGGAAGCTGAATTCCCAATCGTTGTTGCCGGCGGCGTCCTGCACGCGGGTCGCGCCCAGGTTGTATTCCAGGTCGATCTCCCAGGGCAGGGATTGGTCGAAATTGAAGGTGAACGAAGGCTGGGTGCCGCCATTGAACTCGGCGCTGCCGAGCCACTGGGTCTGGATATAGGCTTCGAAACCGGCGGCGGGCAGGAAATAATCCTGCTTCTCCGTCCACATTTGGATTTTGGTATCGAAGGCGAGGGGCGAGAAACCCCAGCTGGACGCGGAACCCCCGATCCAACTCACGCCGTTGCCGAACAGGCGCAGTTCGATATCGTCGGTCGCGCCATAGCGCAGCAGGAACTCCGCGTTGTACTGGGCCGGGCTGAACTTGCCCGCCGAGCCATAGTAGGTGAAGGGCGAGAATTCCACATAGGCCCGCCCTTGCGGCAAGGTGAAGGCGCTGTTGGGGAAATTAGCGAGGTCCGGGCCGGGGTTGGCGATATCCGGCTCCGAGCGCCAGCGCTCGATGTTCTCGGGCAAACGGGCGCGGGAACGGTTATAGCGCCCCTTGAAGAACTCCTCCTTGGCCTGGTCGGCGCGGCGGTCGGCATAGGCGTCGAACCGCCGGTAGCCATCGAAGCCGGCACGGGGAGTCGAACCATCCTTGGTTTTTTTCCAGAACAGGTGCCGCGCCAGGAACCGGCCATATTCGCGGAATTTCTCGTAGGGCAGGTTGGCCTGGGGCAAGGGCGGGAGGGCCGGTTGTGGAGCTTCCGCCGTTGGAGCGGGATTCGCGGCCTGGGGTTGCAAAGGAGCGCATCCCGGCAAGGCGGCCAACACGGACGCCAGCAGCGCCCAGCGCACGGGGGCGGCGACCGGAATGGCGGCGGGGGGCGGATGGCGCATGGCGGCGGCCTCGCGGGTGGGGTTGGGCTATTTGACCAGGGGTATTTCTTCCGCGATACCGGCCTCGACGGAAAAATAGATTTTGCTCTCGATCTGATAATAACGGGCCAGCTTCTTGGCCGGCAGGGCGCGCTCGAACTCCGGGTAATATTGCTTCATCAGGTGGAAACGCTGCTCGGTCAGTTCGATACGGTCGCGCATGAACTTCTTCGCCTCGGCCTCGGACATATCGTCGTAATTCTCGCCGAACTCGGCGATGCTGGCCCGGCGGCGCTCGATCAAAACCCCCGTCGCCCGTTGGTAGCGTTCGTACAGCGGCCAGAACCGCGCCGCCTCGTCCGGGGTGAGCTGGAGATTGGCTTCGATCAGATCGCGGCGCTCCTGGTTGAAGCGGACGGCGGCCTGGGCCAATTCTGGATCGACCGCGCCTTCTTCCGCCCCGGTGGACATGGCCAGGGCCAAGCAACCCGCGGTCAAGATAATACGCCCGGCATGTTTCATCGGCACTACCCTCTCAATGTTGGCAAGTGGGACACCAATAGGTCGCCCGCTGCCCCAGCCGTTCCAGCCGGACCGGGGTGGCGCAGGCCCGGCAGGGTTCGCCCGCCCGGCCATAGACCCGCAAGGTCTGTTGGAAATAACCGGGATGGCCGGCCTCGTTGACGAAATCGCGCAAAGTCGTACCGCCCTGCGCTATCGAAGCCGCCAGCACCTCGCGGACGGTGGCGGCCAGCCGCTCATAATCCGCCAAGGATACCCGCCCGGCGGCGCGGGTGGGCAGGAGACCGGCCATGAACAAGGCTTCGTTGGCATAGATGTTCCCGACCCCGACCACCACATGGCTGTCCATCAGGAAAGCCTTGACCGCCGTATTGCGCCCTGCCGCCCGCCGGTGGAGGTAGGCCCCGCTGAAATCCGCCTCCAAGGGTTCCGGTCCCAGCGCGGCCAGCAAGGGATGGGCGTGGGGATCGGCCTCGGTCCACAACAGGCAACCGAAGCGGCGCGGATCGTGGAAGCGCAGGCACAGGCCGTTGCCGAGGACCAGATCGAAATGATCGTGCTTGCGGGGCGGTAGGGCGGGATCGCAGACCCTGAGGCTGCCGGACATGCCAAGATGCAGGATCAAATACCCCGCCGCCGTGTCCAGCAGGAGGTATTTGCCGCGCCGCCTGACCGCCGCCACCGCCAAGCCGGGTAGCTTGTCCGGCAAATCCGGCGGGATCGGCCAGCGCAGCCGGGATTCCCTGACCACCAGGGCCACGATGCCCTGCCCCAGCGCATGGGGTTCGATGCCGCGGCGGGTGGTTTCGACTTCGGGCAATTCGGGCATGGCTATTCTTCGCCCGATGAATCCGTGGAATCATCGTCGGCCTCGCCATGACCATGGCCTTCGGCCCCGCCATCGTCCTCGCCCGCCGCGCCTTCCTCGTCCATGTCGGGATAGCCGGGGTCGGACTCCTCGTCCCCGCCGCCCCCCTTGGCATCGGGCTGGCCCGCCACCGGGGCCGGTTTCGGCAGGTTCAGCAATTGGCGGGCGGTCTCGCCGGTCAGTTCGTATTGCAGGCCCAGGTCGGGCCGGGCCAGGACCGGATCGGGTTCGCGGCGGACAATGACGAACTCGACCGGATTGCCCTCCGCCAAGCCGATCCGCACCGGATCGCCCTGGGCGGGTTGTTCCAGGCGGCGCACATCGATGGCCCGCGCCGTGGCCCAGAGGGTCGCCAGTTCCGGGAGGTCCGAGCGGTTGTTGGGCGCGGATTCCTTGGTCCATTTGCCGTCCGGCCCCAGCGCGGCCTTGAGTCCCGGCACCAGGATCTCGCGGACCTTGGCGTTCTCGGGCAGCAGTTTCTTATCCACGTAATCGGTGGCGGCGGCCTGCAAATGGTGGAAGAAATTATCGTTGACCAAGTGCAAAGTCTCGCCCACCCGCACATAGCGCCGCATATCGATGGGATCGGAACCGCCGAAAACCAGGGTGGTCCCGCCCAGGATCAAGCTGGCCTTGGGCTTGTCCAGTTCGAACTTCTGGAGTTCCTCCGGTTTGACGGGATAGGCCGCCTCGCTGTTGGACCGGGCGATATCGATGAGCTGGCGCACCCGGATTTCGTTGGCCGGGGCTTGGATGGGCGCGGTCAAACGCCAATGGCCGTCCTTCTTCTCGAAGACGATGGTTTCCTTGTTCTGGAGCGTGATCTTGTCCAGGGCGGCCTCGTCCACCGGGGCCAGCGCCTGGCTTTCCGCCGCTTCCTTGCCGGGTTCGAGGATCGCCAACACGCCCAGGATGGCGACGATCACCAACAACGCCAGGTTCAAGAACATTCTCGATTTCATGTCAGCGTCTCCGGCGCTTGAACCAGATGGTCGCCCCCGTCCCGATCAGGATCAGCGGCAGGATGAACAGGAAACCCACGGCGATGGCACCGGACGCGAGGGGGGCGAGGTCCAGTTTGCTATCGGGGGCGACCTTGGCCGGGATGTTGATGAGGCTATCGCTACGGCCCAGCCATTGCAGGATATTCAAACCCAAATCGAGGTTGCCGCCATTGCCCAGATAGGCATTGGACAGGAAATCGCCGTCGCCTACCACCACGATGCGCTGGTTGATGGGCGGCGCGGGCGGTTCCTTGGGGGTTTCGGCGGTTTTTTCAGCTTCCGGCTGGGCTTCGGGTTTGGCTTGGGTCTTGGGCGTGGATTTGGCCGGTTTTTCCGGGCCGGGTTTTTTGCCGGTGGACGGGGCCGGCGCTTCGACCTTGGCCGGAGGTTCGGGCTGGGCCGGGGTTTCCGGCTTGGGCGGCGCGGGTGGCTGGACTTGCCGGGTCAGGGTATAGCCGATATCCAAGGGACCGGAACGCTCGCCCTTGGCCGGCTCGAACAACACCTTGCCCTTGACCTCGCCGGTTTCGGTCCAGGAACGCGGCAAGGTGCTGAGGAAGGCTTCCTTCTCGAATTCGCCGTCTTCCTTGGCTTCGAGGGCGGTGGCGACGGGGAACACCGTCATTTCCTCGAAGCCCTGGGTGATGGGGTTGGGCGGATATTCGGCCACCAGGGCGAAGGTGGGATCGTCGATCCCCAAGACCTGGGTGGAGGCATCGACCACGACACCGGGCAGGAACGACACCCCCAGTTGCGCGGCCAACGCCTGCAAACCGTGCTGCTCGCCGGGATCGACCAACCACAACAGATTGCCGCCTTTTTTGACATAGGCGTCGAGTTGCTTGAGTTCGCCGGGCAACAAATCGACACGGGGACCGGCCAGCACCAACACATCGGTGTTGTCGGGAATATCCGGCGTGACCGCCAGATTCAGCAGGGACACCACCAAGCCCTTGCGCCGCAGTTCGTCGCCGAACTGACCCAGGTCGTGGTTGGCCTCGCCCTGGGGCGAGCGCTCGCCATGGCCTTCCAGGAACACCACATGGCGCTCCTCGGGCGTCGCCAAGCGTTGCAAGGCGTTGGTCAGGCTGGTTTCGGCGGGCTCCTGGATTTTCTCGGTGCGGCCCTGGTATTCGACGATCAACTCGCCATCCACGCTGATGCCGAGTGCTCGCACCTTGTCGGGCTGGGTGTCGGGGTTGACGAAATCCAGGTTCAAATCCGGCTTGAAGCGGCGGTAGCGCCCCACCTGGTCGGCGATGCGCTCGCGGAGTTGGGGATTCTCGCGGGCGTAGGCGGTCACCGTGACCGGGCCCGGCAGCAGGTCCAGCACCTTGCGGCTGCCTTCCGACAAGGTGTGGCGATGGCTGGCGGTCCAATCGAACTGGGCCGTATAGCGGGTGCTCAACCAGCCCACCAAGCCCACCACGGCCAGGAACAACAAGGTGAACAACAGGTTCTGTAGGCGCAGTTCGAGATGGGTTTTGCGGTTGATCTTCATTTTTGCAGGCGGTCGTTATCCAGGGTGTGGACGCTCAACACCAGGAAGGTGAGGATGAACAGCAGGAAATACACGAGGTCGGTGGTCGAAACCAAGCCTTTCAACAAGGCTTCGTAATGGCGCAGCAGCGACAGATATTCCAACACCCCGCCCGCGCCGCGCTCGGTCCAATTGATGATCCACAGCAACAGCGATACGCCGAAGGTGACGACGCCGGCCACGGTCGGCTGGCTGGCGAGGGCCGAGATATACAGCCCCACCGCCGCCAAGGACGCCAGCAATAACAACAAGGCCAGGACGCAAGCCGCCAGTTTGCCGGGGTCCAAGGTGCCGCCCAGGAACAAGGACAAAGGCATCAGCACCAGCAAACCCACCACGCTGAACAACAATCCCAACACGCCCAGGTATTTGCCCAACACGATCTCGGTGATGGACACCGGCGCGGTGAACAGCAGGCTCAAGGTGCGGTTGCGGCGCTCCTCGCTGATGAGGCGCATGGTGAGGAGCGGGGTCACGAACAACAGGATCACCCCGGCGTTGCCGAACAAAGGCGCGACCACCAGGTCGGTGACACCGGGCGCGTCGGGCATCCCGGCGATACGGGCCTGGAGGTCGAGGTAGTAATCCAATTGGACCAGGAACATGAAGGCCAGGATGATCTGGATCACGCCCAGGATCGACCAGGCCAGGGGCGATAGGAATAAGCTGCGGAACTCGCGCTCCGCGATGGTGAAGGCCATCATAGGTCGGATTCCTCCGGGTGCGGCTCGGTCAGGACGGCGTGTTGGGTGATATCGATGAAGATTTCTTCCATGCTCAAACGTTCGGGGCTGATGGAAATCAAACCCGCGCCCTGTCCGACCACGATCTCCGTGACCCGCTCGGCGGGGTTCTTATCCTTGTCGTGATAGATGCGGTAGCGCCCGCCGCCCAGGTCGTCGATGCGCTGCACGCCATCGACGAAGCGCAGGCGTTCCAAGTCGGGCGCGCCGCGGGTTTCCATGATGAGGCTGGACGCCCGCATCCTTTGGGTCAGGCCGTCGATGCTGTCGTTCATCACCAACTGGCCTTGATGGATGATCTGCACCCGGGTACAGGATTCCTGCACCTCGGGCAGGATGTGGGTGGAAAGGATGATGCCATGGTCCTGGCCGAGTTCGCGGATGAGTCCCCGGATTTCGCGGATTTGGATCGGGTCGAGGCCGACCGTGGGTTCGTCGAGGATGATGACGGCGGGATTGTGCAAAATCGCCTGGGCGATGCCCACCCGCTGCTGGTAGCCCTTGGACAGGTTGCCGATCAAGCGCCCGCCCACATCGATCAGGCCGCAGCGCTCCTTGGCCTGGGCCACCGCCGTTTTGAGCTTGACCCCCGCGAGGCTGTGGAGCCTGCCGCAGTATTCCAGGAATTCGTCGACGGTGAGGTCGCGGTAGACCGGCGGCACTTCCGGCAAATATCCCAGTTCGCGCTTGGCTTCCTTGGGGTTGTCGAGGATATCGACGCCATTGATGAGGATTTGGCCGGAAGTCGGGGCGAGGTTGCCGCAGATCATCTGCATGGTGGAGGACTTGCCCGCGCCGTTCGGCCCGAGGAAACCCAGGATTTCGCCCTTTTCCAGGGTGAAGCTGACATTGTTCACGGCGCAATGCTCGCCGTAATAGCGGTAAAGCTGTTCGACTTGGATGAGGTGGGTCATCGTGGCGGGTTCGCGGTCAGAAGAAAATGGAGGGGCCCAGGCACCGACGTAGCGCCGGGTAAGATACAAAAATTCTTCCGGGAGGTACAAATGGCGGGGCGGGGTGGGGTTGCCCGCACCGCCCGGCGTTTTTTCATTCCGTCACGCTGGAACTCCAAAAGGCTTGGTTCACGCCCTCGCCGGCCGCGAGTTGCTCGACCACCCGTTCCAATTCATCGGCATCCACCGAAAGCGGCAACAGGGTGGCGAAGATTTGCACGTCGTTCCCCGCGAAGGGACGGACCTCGAAATCGCCCGCCGGATACCGGGCCGCTTCCAACAAGGCTTCCAAATGCTGGCGGACGCGGCGCTGGTCCTGGCGGTTGCAGATGACGCAGACGGAATAGCTGGCCTCGCCGGTTTTCCCGTCGATGGGGGCGCGGTCGATGCGGTTGACCAGGGGCCGTAGCCAAGTATTCCCGCCCAGCACGAACAAGGTGGCGCACGCCGCTTCCAGCAAGAGATCGGCCCCGGCGCAGGCCCCGACCGCCGCCGAACCCCACAGGGTCGCCGCCGTGTTCAAGCCCCGGATATTGGCGTCCCCCTTCATGATGGCCCCGGCCCCGAGGAACCCCACCCCCGACACCACATAGGCGGTGATATGCACCGCCCCCTCGTGCCCGGTCAGGCGGTTCGCCATATCGACGAAGGCCGCGGCCCCGACCGCCACCAGCACATTGGTCCTGAGCCCGGCGGTACGCTGGCGGTATTGGCGTTCCAGGCCGATCAAAGCGCCCAGCACGAAGGCCGCGGCCAGGCTGATAAGGGTATCGAGCAAGGAATTCAGGTTGATGTTATGGATGGCTTCCAAGGAACGCCAATCGAAGTCGCGGATGAAACCCATGGCCGGGATCGCCTCCTATGTTGAAACAAAACCAATGCGTATGCCCCGGCGCGGACGGCCCACACCAGAACGGGGAGTATTCGCATAACCACGGGATAGCCCGACCGCCTCCCCTCCGGTTGGCCCACCCCGCAGCAATTATAAATTTGACCGCCTCCCACAATGACTGTACATAAGCCGGGGGATTGGCGACGGACCCGGTGTATGGGTCGAGACAGCCCGGCCCGGCCCCGGCCCATTCCCAGCCTGACTCTATTCACGCACGGTTTCCGTGCATCCAAATCAATAATCGATAAGGAGGAGAGTTTTCATGCGAATTGGGGTACCCAAAGAAATACACGCCGGGGAAAAGCGTGTGGCGACCGTGCCGGAAGTGGCCGAGAAACTCATCAAGCTCGGGTTTTCCATCACGGTGGAATCGGGGGCGGGTGTCGGGGCCAATTTCTCCGACGAGTGCTACCGGGAAGCCGGGTGCGAAATCGCCGACAGCGCCGACGCGGTGTGGGGCGAATCGGATGTGGTATTGAAGGTGCGCGGCCCGCAGCCCGCGGAAGTCGAAAAACTCAAGGCAGGCGGGCACCTCGTCAGCTTCCTCTGGCCCGCCCAGAACCCGGAACTCTTGGAAAGCCTCGCCGCCAAGCAGGCCACCGTGCTGGCGATGGACGCGGTACCGCGCATCTCCCGCGCCCAGAAGCTGGACGCCCTGAGTTCCATGGCGAACATCGCGGGCTACCGCGCCGTGGTCGAGGCCGCCCACCAGTTCGGGCGCTTCTTCACCGGCCAGATCACCGCCGCGGGCAAGGTGCCGCCGGCCAAGGTGTTCGTGATCGGCGTGGGTGTGGCGGGACTCGCCGCCATCGGTGCCGCCAATGGCCTGGGCGCTATCGTCCGCGCCTGCGACACCCGCCCGGAAGTGAAGGATCAAGTGAAATCCATGGGCGCGGAATGGGTGGAGCCGGACTACAAGGAAGACGAAGGCGCGTCGGCCACCGGCTACGCCAAGATCATGAGCGAAGCCTACCAAAAGGCCCAGCGCGAAATGATCGCCCGCCAATGCATGGACGTGGACATCGTCATCACCACCGCGCTGATTCCGGGCAAGCCCGCGCCCAAGCTGATCACCGCCGGAATGGTCGAATCGATGAAGCCCGGCAGCGTCATCGTGGACCTCGCGGCGGAACAGGGCGGCAACTGCGAGCTGTGCGAACCGGGCCAGATCGCGGTCAAGCACGGCGTCAGCATCATCGGCTACACCGACCTTCCCAGCCGCCTGGCCCGCCAATCCTCCACCCTCTACGCCACCAACCTGCTGCGGCTCCTGGAAGAACTCTGCAAGGAGAAGGACGGCAACGTCAGCGTCAACATGGACGACGAGATGATCCGGGGCGCGACTGTGGTCAAGGACGGCTCCATCACCTGGCCGCCACCGCCGATCTCCGTGTCCGCCGCGCCCAAGGTCGGGGCCACCGCCGCCCCGCCCGTCGCCAAGAAGGAGGAAAAGAAACCGCTACTCCCGGCCTGGGCCTCGACCACGCTCAATGTCGGGCTGGCCGCGCTGGTGTTCTGGTGGGTCGGAGCCAACGCCCCGGCCAGCTTCCTGTCCCATTTCACCGTGTTCGCCCTGGCCTGCTTCGTCGGCTACATGGTGATTTGGAACGTCACCCCGGCCCTGCACACTCCGCTGATGAGCGTCACCAACGCCATTTCCAGCATCATCGCCATCGGTGCCTTGATCCAGGTTTCCTCGCCCGGCGCGTTCATCCTGATCCTGGCGGGGCTGGCCATCGTGCTGACCTCGATCAATATGGCGGGCGGCTTCTGGGTTACCCAGCGCATGCTCAGCATGTTCAGAAAATAAGCGGAGTCCCCCACAATGTCTGAAGGTTTGGTAACAGTCTCCTATATCGCCGCGACCATCCTGTTCATCCTGAGCCTGGGCGGTCTTTCCAACCCGGAAACCGCAAGGCGCGGCAACCTCTACGGCATCCTCGGCATGGCCATCGCCATCCTGGCGACGGTCACGGGGCCGAAGGTCACCAGCTACGTGCCCATTGTCATCGCCATGGCCATCGGCGGCGGCATCGGCATCTACGCCGCCAAGAAGGTCAAGATGACCGAAATGCCGGAACTGGTGGCGCTCATGCACAGCTTGGTGGGCCTCGCCGCCGTGCTGGTGGGTTATGCCAACTACATCGACCCGACCGCCGCCCTCTCCGGCGCGGAGAAGACCATCCACGAGGTGGAAATCTATGTCGGCGTCCTGATCGGTGCCGTGACCTTCTCCGGGTCCGTCATCGCCTTCGGCAAGCTCTCGGGCAAGATCGGCGGCAAGCCGGTGTTGCTCCCGGCCCGCCATTTCCTCAACTTGGGACTGCTGGTGCTGGCGATCCTGCTGGGCAAGTGGTTCCTGGGCTTCGAGAACCATGCGGGCCTCGTGCCGCTGTTGCTGATGACCGTGGTTGCGCTGGCTTTCGGCGTGCATATGGTGATGGCGATTGGCGGCGCGGATATGCCGGTGGTGGTGTCGATGCTGAACAGCTATTCGGGCTGGGCGGCTTCGGCCACGGGCTTCATGCTGTCGAACGACCTCCTGATCGTGACGGGTGCCTTGGTGGGTTCTTCGGGCGCGATCCTGTCCTACATCATGTGCCGCGCCATGAACCGGCATTTCATCGCGGTTATCGCGGGCGGCTTCGGCACCGGCGGCGGCACGGCTCCGGCGGCGGGCGCACAGCCGCAAGGCGAAGTGCAGCCGATCAACTCGGAGGAAACCGCCGAATTGCTGCGGAATGCGTCCAACGTGGTGTTGGTGCCGGGCTACGGCATGGCGGTGGCGCAGGCCCAGCACACGGTGTACGAAATCACCAAGCTGCTGCGCGAGAAGGGCGTGAACGTGCGGTTCGCCATCCATCCGGTGGCGGGGCGGATGCCGGGGCATATGAACGTGCTGCTGGCTGAGGCGCGGGTGCCCTATGACATCGTGCTGGAAATGGACGAGATCAACGAGGATTTCCCGGAAACGGACGTGGCGATGGTGATCGGTGCCAACGACATCGTGAACCCCGGTGCCCAGGAAGACCCGAACAGCCCCATCGCCGGGATGCCGGTGTTGGAGGTGTGGAAGGCCAAGACTTCCATCGTGATGAAGCGGTCGATGGCTTCGGGTTATGCGGGGGTGGACAACCCGCTGTTCTATAAGGAGAACAATAGGATGTTGTTCGGGGATGCCAAGAAGATGTTGGATGAGGTTTTGAAGCATCTTCAGGGTTGAAACTAAAACCCACGCGGGGCCGGATGCCCTGCGTGGGACCGTTCCACAGGGAACCAAACAACCACCGGCTGAAGCCGGTGGTTGTTTAATGGTGCATTTCGCAAGGTTTGGCGCATTTAGAGATACTATCTCACCTCTTCGGCTTTTATATAACCTTCACGCCAAGTATGAGACTGCAAAGTGAAAAAACCAACAAAAGATATAAATGACTGGAGACTACAAGCTTATAGTGAACTAGCGGAAGATTGGGTTTCCCCTTGGACTGGTGAAGTTTTTGGAAAGGGTTCTCCTGTAGTACTAACCGCCCCCATAAAGTTAAGAAAAGACAAGCACCTTAATATACCAATCCCTAATGCTTCTGCAAGCTGTTTAAATATATCAAAAAAATGCTGGGATGAAGCCAAAGATTTAAGGCTATCTGCAAACATAGACTCCAGCCTAAAAAAACAACTATACTTTCCAACAGATGAAGAAGCAATAAATTATATTGAGTTAATAATGCAGTCCATAGTGTTTTCTTTCACCGCTATAGAGTCGTTTGTCAATGAGTTAATTCCAGACAGCCATCAATATATAAAACAAACAAAAAACGGACCAAAACCATACACTAAATCCGAAATAGAAAGATATCTATCAATAGATGAAAAAATTGGTGAAGTCCTTCCCACCGCTTTAAATGTGGCATCACCAAAAGGAAAACATAAATCGTGGAATGAACTTCAAAAGCTTAAAAATATAAGAGATCGATTAATCCACATGAAAAGTGAAGATCGACGTCATACTAACCCAGATCAAAAAACTCTCTGGGGAGAATTAGTAAAAGCAGAGCCACCCTATCGAGAAGCCTTTTCTGTTATCCAATATTTCATAGAAAAAGCCAATCTTAGCTTTAGATGGTATAACTTAGGAAAAAGCTTTTTTTCAAAATAAGCCAGCTCGTAGGGCGGGTTAGCACAGCGTAACCCGCCATATTGTTTCCGCCCGTATGGCCACTTTCACGGAGGAGAAACTTTATGCTCAGTGATCGCTTGAAAAACCGGCTGATGCGGGAACGGCCCATGGTGGCCGTGAGCCTGCAACTCCCCGCCGACGTGGTGAAATCCATGCAGGCCATCGCCCCGCTGCATGGGTTTTCGGATTACAAAACCCTGTTGAAATCGTATATTAGCGAGGGATTGCGCCGTGACGAAGCGCGTAGCCCCATCGCGACCGTCCTAACCTATCGTAGGTAAAGCCCATGCCCCAATCCCCCCTAACCTTCCTCGAAGGCCGCATCACCATCGACCCCGCGCTTTGCAACGGCAAACCCACCCTACGCGGCAAGCGGATCAGCGTGCAAACCATTTTGGATTTCCTCGCGGCGGGCGACTCCGAGCAGGAGATACTGGAGCAATATCCCAGCCTAGAACACGATGATATACAAGCGTGCCTGCGTTTCGCCGCTTTATTGATGAGCCAACACTATTCGCTATCCAAGGTCGCATGATGGCGAAATTCCTGATCGATGCGAACCTGCCTTATCGCTTTTCACTGTGGCATGGACCAGATTAATAACGCCCAAAGATTTTTTACAGCAATATGGATTAATCCCATGACCACACTCAGCTTGGAACTGCCAGAATCCCTACACCGGAAAATGCTGGAACTTGCCCACAGCGATGGAATATCAATGCATCAATTCGCCGCCACCGCCATCGCGGAGAAAATCTCGGCCTTAACCACCCAGTCTTACCTGGAAGAACGGGCCAAGCGCGGTAGCAAGGAAAAGTTCTTACAGGCGTTATCCAAAGTGCCTAATACCGAACCGGAGGAGTTCGACAGGCTATAACCGCAACCTATCCCATTCCACTTCGACAGCTCAAAAAATCCCATGGACGCCATCACCACCCGCCAAGCCAGCCAAAACCTCGACGGCCTGATCACGAAGGTCATCGCCGATATCGAACCCACCATCGTTTGCGGCGACAACGGCCAGAAAGCCGTGCTGATGTCGCTGGACGAATTCAACTCCTGGCAGGAAACCCTATATCTGCTTTCCAATCCCGCCAATGCCGAACATTTACGCAAATCCATTGCGGAAGCCCAGGCCGGGCGGGTTGCCGAAAGATCATTGATCGAGCCATGAAACTGACATTCACGGAAAGTGCATGGTCCGACTATCTCTGGCTACAAGAACACGACAAGGATTTACTCAAACGGACCAACGCGCTCATCAAAGATGTCTTGCGAAGCCCATTCGAGGGCATCGGCAAACCGGAACCTTTGAAAGCCAACCTATCCGGTTAGTGGTCGCGGCGGATCAATTCGGAACATCGCTTGGTTTACGAAGTTTCCGAAGGCGCGATACTTATCGTTTCCTGTCGATTCCATTACCGGAAATAGGACCGTAGGGCGAAATAGCCGGTACTCCGGCGTATTCCGCCGCATGGATGGAATCTCCACATCCGGCGCGATACGCTGGTACGCTATTGCGACCTACGGCTCTGAAAACCACCCCCATCGCGAGGCCCGCCATGCGCTATTTCCACCGGAAAACCCTACGGCCAGCCTTATCCCTGTCTTTATTATTGATCGCGGGCTGCGGCAGTCCGGGCCACAACGACAACCCCTCCCAGCAAATCACCACGGGCCGGGTCGGCTGTTTGGCCAGCGCCGAATTCTTCTCGGTCTATTTCAGCACGCATCTGAAACCCGCCGGGGAAACCCCCGGCTCCAATATCACCCGGACCCGGTTCCGTCCCTATTGCGGGGATTTGCCGCAGCCGGGCGAGGTGTTTTTCACCGCCGACATCATCGACCCCGAAATCAGGAAAACCCCGATTGCGATCCAAGTGGTGGCAGTGGACGCCACGGACAATCCCGGCAATCCGCGCACGCTGTTCGACGCCCCCGCCCGGAGTTTCGGAAAAGGCACCCTCGAAGCGAGCTTCACCCTCGACAAACCCGGCCCCTACGCCATCCACTTGATCCGGCAAGATGCCAATACGGGTGGGGACAGGGATCGGTTAATCATCCCGCTCAATGTTGGCTTGAGCGCCGCCACGGGATTATTACCCAGGTTTCTGTCCCCGCGATTCCTCTTGCTCGTCGGCCTGGGTATCGTGGGACTCGTGGTTTTCCTCAAAGCCTATCGATTCGACCCCATGAAAAAACCCTGAGACCCCGTACCCAATCCGTAGGCCGGAAAACCCGGCCCCGCTTTCCCCGCTCCAAGTTTGAAGCCACCATGCCCCACCATCCCGTCAAAAAGAAAATCATCCGCCGTCCCGCCGCGCATACCTCCACGCCGCTCGCCGACCTGCCGCCCTTGCTCGGGCGCATCTACGCCGCCCGCAAGCTCGACGACCCCCAGCAACTCGACCGCTCCCTCAGCCAACTCCCCCCGCCCTGGCTGCTGACCGGCATGGACGCCATGGCCGAGCGCCTGGCCCGCGCCATCGCCCGGCAGGAAAGCCTGCTGGTGGTCGCCGACTACGACGCCGACGGCGCGACCGCCTGCGCCGTGGCGGTGCGCGGACTCAAGGCGCTGGGCCTGGAACGAGTGTCGTACTTGGTACCCAACCGTTTCGAGTACGGCTATGGCCTCACGCCCGAAATCGTCGCCCTGGCCGCGCCGCGCCGCCCGGATATCCTCCTCACCGTCGATAACGGCATTTCCGCGCTGGAAGGGGCGGAAGCGGCCCAGGCCCATGGGATGGAATTGCTCATCACCGACCACCACACCCCCGGCGCGGAACTGCCCGCCGCCGCCGCCATCGTCAATCCCAACCTGCCGGGCGATGCCTTTCCCAGCCGCTGCCTGGCCGGGGTGGGGGTGATGTTCTATGTATTGATGGCCTTGCGCCAACGCCTGCGCGAAAACGGCCATTTCACCCGCGGCGGGCGGCCGGAACCCAATCTCGCCCAGTGGCTCGATCTGGTGGCGCTGGGCACGGTGGCCGACGTGGTGCCGCTGGACCATGTGAACCGCATCCTGGTCCATCAGGGTTTGCGCCGCATCGGCTCGGGACAGGCCAGCCCCGGCATCCTGGCCTTGTTGGAAGTCGCCGGGCGCAAACCCAAGCAAATCAGCGCCGCCGACCTGGGTTTTTCGGTGGGGCCACGGCTGAACGCGGCGGGACGCTTGGACGATATGAGCCTGGGAATCGAATGCCTCCTGGCCGACCACCCCAGCACCGCGCTGGGCATGGCGGCGCGGCTGGACCGGATGAACAAGGAGCGGCGCGAACTCGAAGACCAGATGAAACAGGAAGCCCTGGCCTATCTCGACGCGCTCGATGTGCCCCTCGGCGACAAGGCGGCGATTTGCCTGTACGACGCGGCTTGGCATCAGGGCGTCATCGGCTTGGTGGCGTCGCGGGTCAAGGATTTGGCGAACCGCCCGGTGGTGGTGTTCGCCGCCGCCGGGGACGATCTGGCGAAGGGTTCGGTGCGCTCGATCCCCGGCATCCATATCCGCGACCTGCTGAGCGATATCAACACCCAACATCCGGGCTTGATCCGCCAATTCGGGGGCCATGCCATGGCGGCGGGCTTGAGCCTGGGGCTTGAGGATTTGCCGCGCTTCATGGCGCTGTTCGAGCAAGAGGCCGGGCTGCGCCTGGACCGCGCCGACCTGGAACACGCCGTCCACAGCGACGGCGGCCTGGAACCGTATGAACTCGACCTCGCCATGGCCGAGCAATTGCGGCAGGCGGGCCCGTGGGGCCATGGTTTCCCGGAACCGCTGTTCGATGGGGAATTCGAGGTCGCGCAACGGCGGGTCTTGGGCGACAAACACCTGAAACTGGTGCTGCGGCCCGTAGGCGGCGGGCGGGAAATCGACGCCATCGCCTTCGGGCTGGCCGACCCCGGCGCTTGGCTGGATTGCCGGACCCTCCGCGCCGCCTACCGGCTGGACGTGAACGAGTTCCGCGATCACCGCATCGCGCAATTGCGGATCGAATATATGGAAAGCGGGGACGACTGACGCCCCGCGCCGGGCCGCGTCACCGGGAAAGGGCGCGTGTCCAAACCGATTTGCGGCGTGCCCGGAGGTTTGGCTATTTTGTTGGAGGGCTTCTACAAGCCGTCCGCATTCCTCCCTTTCCCAAGCAGGCTCCTATCATGCGCCCTCCCCACCGGATGCCTCCGGCCCTTTGGTTCCTGGCCGCGGCCTTGGTCCCGCCGTCCGCCCTGGCCCAATCCGACCCGCAAAGCCTCGCCACCGCCCTGGCCCAAGCCTGCCCGTCCGCCGGCGGTGCTTTGGCCGCCCGCTGCGCCGAACTGGGCGCGCTGGGTCCACAGGCGCTCCCGCAAGCCCTGGTCGCGCTCTCGCCCTACCAATTCCTGCCGCAAATCGCCGTGCCGCTGAAAATCTGGCCCAAGCAGGTGTCGATCCGCCAGCCGCCGGGTTTGGACGGGGCCGCGCAAGGCGAGTGGTCGTCGCGGCGGAAAGGTTCGGGGGCGGGGGACGCGGCGGGCGGCGACGAAGCTTGGGGTTGGTTCGCCCAGGCCAAATACCAGGGCGGGGCTTACCATCAAGCGCCGGCCCAATTCAAGGCCGATGCCTATAGCCTGACCTTGGGCGGGGATTACCGTTTTTCCGGGAATCTGGTGTCCGGGCTGGCCTTCATCTATACCCGCCAGGAAACCCCGATGCAACAGAATCCCGGCCATATGCAAACCGACGCCTACCGGGCGGCTTGGTTCGGGAATTATTACCTGCCGGCAGCCTTTTATCTGGATTGGCTGGCGACCTATAGCCGCCACGACAATCAAATCAGCCGGAACTATAGCTTTCCGGGTTTCGCGGGCAAGGCGGAAAGCGCTCCGGGGAACGATCTTTATACTTTCGCCCTGACTGTGGGGCGGGATTGGGACTGGGGGGCGTGGTCGCTCGCCAGCTATGTCCGCACCGAATCTATGAACCTGCATATCGGGCCGTATTCGGAGCGGGGCGGTCAGGGTTTGGCCTACCAAGTCGGTGGGCAATCGGACCAATCCTTGACCGTGACGCCGGGTTTGCAATTGAGCCATGCGCTGGGATTTTCCTGGGGCGTGCTGACCCCGGCCTTGCGCTTCGAGTACGAGCACCAGTTCGAGAACGACAACCGGGCGATTGCGCTGCGCCTCGCCGAGGCCGCGCCGGGCACGGGGTATTTCACCCTGCATACCGGCGATCCCGACCGCGATTATTTCAACCTCGGCGGCAGCCTCGCCGCCATCCTGCCCGGCGGGAACGTGGCGTTCCTGCGCTATGAGGCGCGGTTGGGGCAGGCGCATATTTCCAATGATATTGTGGAGGTGGGGATTAGGGGGACGTTTTGAACGGCGCGGCAAGATACAGTCGTCCACCATATTACTGCGGAAAACACAACCCATTCCTCTATTGTTACGATCCGTAAGACATATTGCGCTCTGTTAGCCATCAACCATCGACGCCGCATCCCCACGCCCTGCGATGAACTCGACGAAGCCCCGTGGTCATTGCTTCGGCGATATCTACGGCTCCATCGACGACAGCGGCACAACTTTCCCAGCCCCCGGTCATTAGGGCATAATCCCCCGCCCATTCATAGACGCGAAAGCCTTTCCCAGCATTCGCGTTACTTTTCCACAACCCTATGCAAAAAAACCACTACACCCTTACCAGCCTATTCTCCGGCATCGGGGGATTTGAATTGGGATTTGAATCCCAGGGTTTTACCACCGTTTTCCAGTGTGAAAAAGATGAGTTCTGTCAAAAAGTCCTTGAAAAGCATTGGCCGAAAATCCCGAGAGCAAACGATATCAAACGACTCGACCCGGCAATTATCCCTGTTTCCGATGTCTGGACCGCAGGATTCCCCTGCCAAGACGTATCCCTGGCGAGAATGGGGCCTAGAGCTGGGCTTAAAGGGGCGCGAACTGGACTCTTTCACGAGTTTGCTCGACTCCTTGAGCACAGATTGCCCCGAGTTATTCTCCTCGAAAACGTTCATGGCCTACTCAGTTCACACGGAGGGCGAGATTTCGAGCTTGTTATCAGGACGCTGGCCGAACTCGGGTATGTGGTTGGATGGCGTGTGCTTAACAGCAAAAACTTCGGAGTCCCCCAGTCACGCCAGCGAGTCTACATTGTGGGATGTTATCGAGAAAGGAGCGGTCCAGGACAAATACTTTTTGAGCCCGAGCGCGGCGCGGGGCATGTTGCGCCGGGCGGATCGAATGGGGAGAAATCTATTTCCGCCTTTAAGAGAGTGCTTGGAAATCCTGGCGAAGGCGGACCAGTAGTCCAGGGGCTCGCCTATTGTTTATATGCGACTTCCGCCCGCCATACCGGCACCGATTGGAGCCGGACCTATGTGACCTATCCCAAGGCAGGCAGGGTCAGGCGGTTATTGCCCAAGGAATGCGAAGGTATCATGGGTTTTCCCTTGGGCTGGACCGATATTCCGGTATCGATGGAACAGGATGAAGTGGATTCAGTGCGTTATCATGCGTTGGGGAACGCGGTGACGCCGCCCGTGATCGCGTGGCTGGCCGGGCGGATAAAATCTTATTTGAATTTTTTGAACATGGGGTAATCGATATGAAGATATCATTCAGGCGGGGAGGCGGGCGTGGAGAATATGAATTTGCTGGGAGGCAAGGCACGATTTCAGTGAACGATATTATAGATTGCGATATTGATTTCCAAATTTCGCCTTATGTTTGTATTCCAGGTGGATGCTGGTTGCGGCGCACTAAAACCCAAGGCAAACCAAGGATAAGGCTCGATAACAATGCTACTCATGCTTATCGGTGGCTTAGCGCATTTTTGTTATTGAGAAAACCTGTGCGTATGCAGACATTTTCTCAATCAGAAGATAAAAACATAAATTTCCTTAAAAAATATCAAATGGCGAACATCCAGATTGATATTGTTGAGAAAAAGGGATCATATTGCCGTTTAAGGCCATTTATGTTGGATTTGAGGCAAGGAGATATTTGCGAGATTGTATCTATACCGGAGCGTATAGACCGCATTCAGTCGGTTTTAGATGGGACCACGAAATTACCTGACAAAATTGCTGCTGCGGTAGAAAGTTATAGTATGGCTTTTAGGCAGGCTGTTCCTCATGAGCATTTGGAAGGATTGAGGGACGGCGTATACAAGTCCATTGGCGAATTTAGTGGAAATAAGAAGGGGCCACCCGATGCCTTGTCATTTTTGGAAAGTTTATTAGATATAAATACAATAGAAGAATTTGATAAAGATAAAGAAATTGCAACTTCTTTATTAGAAACCAAGGATTGGGAGGACGATCAACGCTCTGAAATCCAGGTACGCTCAGACTATGTAAGGGCATGGCGTCAAGTGGCGGAAAGGGGATATAAAGGCAGGAAGTTCAGCAAAAGCGTCATCGATGCCTATGACTCGCGCTGCTTGATCAGTGGTAGCCGTTTACCCAAGACCAGTGCGAACAATGTACCGGGCGTGGATGCCGCCCATATTTTGCCATGGGCCAAATATGATATGGACGAGGTAAGCAATGGTCTATGTTTGGCCAAAACCTATCATTGGGCGTTTGATGCCGGAATCCTGACGGTTACATTCGACCGGCAAGAAAATTGTTACGTAGTGGTGTTAGATAAAGAAGTAGAGGCTTTGTTACGCAAGGAAGGATGCGATTTGGATTTGTTCATCCCGCATATTGGCGTAATCCCGGAGTCGAGACTGCCAAAAAACCAATCGCTGTGGCCTAAACCAGATTTCTTAGATGAACTCAACAGGTTAATGAAAATATGATAAAAATTTCGTTTAACCCAACATCGAACACCGTGATAATGTCAATGCCCACGCGGCGGAACCACCCAATCAACCGGACCCACCTCCGATAATAAAAGCTCCCTCAACGCGGCATCGCCCGAATAACCCGGCCACCCCAACACCTCCAAACGGCTGATGACCGAAATCACCGCGCCATCCTCGACCATTTGCTCGAACCTGCGGCGATAATCGTCGCCACCGACCCGGTTCAGGTAGTAAATGATGGCGTTGGTATCGACCACGCAAGCGTTCATGGGCAGAGGTCCGATCCAGAGAAATCACGCTCCCATTCATCGCGCAGCGCCGCCAGGGTCCGGTCGATTTCATCGCGGTCGGCCCGCCCCCAGGCACCCCAAGCCCTGCGCAAAATCGTTTGTGTCCGCTCCGGGCCTTGCGCTTCCACAGGGGAAGGTTCGCCCGCCAGCGCCAGGACGTAGCGGAGAATCTCGGCCTGCTGGCCGGGCGGCAGGGCGGCGGCGGCGATCAAATCAAGGGTATTCATGGCTGGAAAGCTCCGTGGCAAGAAAACATGGCGCGGGATACTGTAGCCCAGCCAATCCCCCGGATGGAACGCGCCCCGCCCCGATCTGCATTAAAATCCCCGCCTCCCAAACTCCAGCGCCCCACCCCCACCCCGAATATCCATGAGCCGCGACCCCAACGACCTCTCCCGCCACACCCCCCTGATGCAGCAATACTTCCGCATCAAGGCCGAACACCCCGAACGCCTGCTGTTCTTCCGCATGGGCGACTTCTACGAACTGTTCTACGACGACGCCCGCAAAGCCGCCCGGCTGCTCAACATCACCCTCACCACCCGCGGCGAATCGGCGGGCGAGCGCATCCCCATGGCGGGCATCCCCCACCACGCCGTCGATGGCTATCTGGCCAAGCTCATTAAGCTGGGCGAATCGGTCGCCATCTGCGAACAAATCGGCGACCCCGCCCTGGCCAAGGGTCCGGTCGAACGCAAAGTGGTGCGGGTGGTCACGCCCGGCACCGTCACCGAGGAAGCCCTGCTCGAAGAACGCCGCGACAACCTGCTGGTCGCCATTGCCCAAATCGGCCCGCGCCTGGGACTGGCCGCGCTCGACCTCGCGGGCGGGCGCTTCGTGGTGCAGGAGATCGAGGACAGCGCCGCCCTGCTCGGCGAAGTGGAACGCCTCAACCCCGCCGAAATCCTCATCGGCGAGGATTGGACCCCGCCCCCGGCGCTGGCTTCCCGGCGCGGCCTCGCCAAGCGCCCGCCCTGGCATTTCGACACCGAAAGCGCCCGCCATCTGCTGCTGCGCCAATTCGGCACCCACGACCTCGCGGCCTTCGGCTGCGAACGCCTGCCCGCCGCCATCGCCGCCGCCGGTGGCTTGTTGCAATATGTCCGCGATACCCAAAACAGCGCCCTGCCCCATATCCAAAGCCTCCGGGTCGAAACCAGCGCCGAAACCATCGTGTTGGACGCCGCCAGCCGCCGCAACCTGGAAATCGATTTCCACCCCTCGGGCCGGGCCGAATTGACCCTGTACGGCGTGCTGGACCGCACCGTGACCGCGATGGGCGGGCGGCTGTTGCGGCGCTGGCTGCATTGGCCCCTGCGCGACCGCGATACCTTGGCCGAACGCCACGCCGCCATCGAAGCCCTGTCGGACGCCGGGGATTTCCGGCCCATCCGCGAAATCCTGCGGGCGGTGGGCGATGTCGAGCGCATCGTCTCGCGCATCGCCCTGAAATCGGCCCGGCCCCGCGATTTGACCGTGCTGCGCCTCGCCCTGGCCGTGTTGCCGGAACTCCGGGACGCGCTGCTCTATCTCGACAGCCCCTTGCTGGTCCGGCTGCGGGCGGCGCTCCGGGAACAGCCGGAAATCCACGCCCTGCTGGTCCGCGCCATCGTCGAGAATCCGCCGATGCTGATCCGCGACGGCGGCGTCATCGCCGAGGGCTATCACGAGGAATTGGACGCCTTGCGCGATCTTAGCCAGAACTCCGAGCGCTTCCTGGCCGAACTGGAACAACGCGAACGCCAACGCACCGGGCTGGCGAACCTCAAGGTCGGCTATAACCGGGTGCAGGGCTTCTTCATCGAGCTGACCCGCGCCCAGGCCGACAAGGTGCCGGTCGAATATGTGCGGCGGCAGACCTTGAAGGGCGTGGAGCGCTACATCACCCCGGAATTGAAGGCGTTCGAGGACAAGGTGTTGAGCGCCCGCGAACGCGCCCTGGCCTTCGAGAAAGCCCTGTACGACGAATTGTTGGAGCAACTCGGCACCCGCTTGGAGGCGCTGCGGGAATGCGCGGCGGGCCTGGCGGAATTGGACGTGCTGGCGAATCTGGCGGAACGGGCCGACGCCTTGGGCTTTTGCAAACCAACGATGAGCGCGGAACCGGGGCTGCGGGTGGTGGCCGGACGTCATCCGGTGGTGGAAAGCGTGCTGGACGCGCCGTTCGTGCCGAACGATCTGGAGTTATCACCCGAGCGTCGGATGCTCATCATCACCGGGCCCAATATGGGAGGCAAAAGCACGGCCATGCGGCAAGCCGCGCTGATCGTGCTGATGGCCCACATCGGCAGCTACGTCCCCGCCGAAAGCGCCATCATCGGCCCCTTCGACCGCATCTTCACCCGCATCGGCGCCTCCGACGACCTCGCCAGCGGGCGCTCGACCTTCATGGTGGAGATGACCGAAACCGCCCATATCCTGCACCACGCCACGCCCGCCAGTTTGGTACTGATGGACGAAATCGGCCGCGGCACCAGCACCTTCGACGGGCTGTCGCTGGCCTGGGCCGCCGCCGAGCATCTGGCGCGGGAAATCAAGGCGTTCACCCTGTTCGCCACCCATTATTTCGAGCTGATCGCCCTGCCCGACGAATGCCCGGCGGTCTATAACATCCACCTCGACGCGGTGGAGCATAAGGACGGCGTGGTGTTCCTGCACGCGGTCAAGGACGGCCCCGCCAACCAGAGCTATGGGCTGCAAGTGGCGGCGCTGGCCGGGGTGCCGAAGACGGTGGTGAAGAAGGCGCGGGAGAAACTGGCCGCGCTGGAACAGCACGCCCAGGCCGAGAAGCCCAAGGCCAAGGGCCGCGACTCCCGGCAAATGGACCTGTTCGCCGAAGCCGCGCCGCATCCGGCGCTGGAAAGGCTGAAGGAGATCGAACCGGACGAACTCAGCCCCAAGCAGGCTTTGGAGGTGTTGTTCGCGTTGAAGCAGCTGGCGGAGGGATAACACCCGTCGCCCACAAACGCGAACGGGGCGGATAGGCCAAGCCTATCCGCCCCGTCCGTTATCCGGGAAACCGCCGCCGGTTATTTCTTGGCGGCGGCCTGCGGTTCTGGCGGGTCCGCCGCCTGCTGCTCCATGATCTTGGCCAACTGCGCCGCCGGTACATACCCCGGCAGGATATCGCCCTTCTCGGTCACGATCATCGGCGTGCCGTTGGCTCCGAAGGCATTGCCCAGGGCCAGCTGCTCATCCACCGGGTTGTCGCAGTCCTTACGCTCGGGGGTGTCGCCCTTCTTGGCCTTGGTGAAGGCGGCGTTGCGGTCCTTGGCGCACCACACCGATACCGCCTTGAAATAGGAATCGGTGTTGGGGCCGCTGCGCGGGAAGAACAGGTAGCGGATTTCGATGCCCTGGGCGAGGTATTGGTCGATCTCGGAATGCAGCTTCCGGCAATAGCCGCAGTCGATATCGGTGAAGACATAGGCCACATGCTTGGTGGTCTTGGGCTTGAACACGATCATCTGGCCCACGCCCATCTTGTCCAGCGAACTGAGCCGCGCCCCGGCCAGCTTGGCCTCGGTCAAATCCTTGCGGTCCTTGACATCGACCATCGAGCCTTGGATCAGATAGCGCCCATCCTCCGACACATAGAACAGCTTCGCCCCCATCATCACTTCGTACAGGCCCGGTATCGGCGAAGGCTGGACCGAATCCGGCTTGAGCGTGGGCAGGTTCTGTTTCAATGCCTCCTCGACCGCCTTGGCATCGGCCTGGGCCGCGCCGGACAACATCCATCCCAACCCCAGCAAGGCGGCGCTTATGATTCTCTTCATGGCAACTCCAAACAATTAGGAAAACCCGGTCAGTTAAACAGGCGCTCAATATCGAGGAAGAACGCCAATACCATCAAGCACAGCAAGATGAACATCCCGACCTGCTGGCAATACGCCAAGGTCCGGTCGGATACCGGGCTGCCCTTGACCCCTTCGATCAAATAGAACAGGAGATGCCCGCCGTCCAGCACCGGGATCGGCAACAGGTTCAACACCCCGAGGCTGATGCTGACGATGGCGAGGAATTTCAGGAATTGGCCGAAGCCGACGCTGGCCGATTGCCCGGCGTACTGGGCGATGCTGATGGGACCGCTGAGGTTGTCGACCTTGGCCTTGCCGACCACCATGCGTCCGATCATCTTCAAGGTCAAGGCGGCGTAGCCATAGGTCTTGTCGATGGCCGCGCCCAGGGCCGGGAACAAGCCGAGCCGGTATTCGGCCCGCAACGACTGTTCCATGTCCTCCGGCATCCTGACCGCCGCGCCGATCCGGCCCACCCGGCCTTCGGGGGAATCCACGCCTTTGGGTTTGATGCCGAGATCGAGGCGGACGCCGCCGCGCTCGACGACGGTGCGGATCGCCACATCCGGGTGGGTGCGGACGAATTCGACCCATTCCTTCCAGGTCTTGATCGCCGTGCCGTCGGCGCTGACGATCAAGTCGCCGGGCTTGAGTTGGCCGGCTTCGGCGGCGCTGCCGGGTTCGACCCGGTCGATGACCGGCGGCAAGGCGGGTTCGTGGGGGCGGAAGCCGAGTTTCTGATAAAGCTGCTCGGGTTCCTGCGCCACCTCCTGGGGAATCCTCAACACCAGGACGCGGGCGGCCCCGTCCGCGCCCTTGACCTCGACCTGGATCGGCTCCTCCTCGACGGCGGTTTCGACCACGGCGGCGAGGGCGACATTCCAGGTCGGGGTGGGATCGCCCTTCACCGCGACGATTTCATCGCCTTCGCGGAACCCGGCCTGTCCGGCCAGGGTTTCCGCCGCCACCGGACCCAGCACCGGCCTGAGGCCGGTCTCGCCCAGCATGAACACGCCCCAGTAGATCAGGACCGCCAACAGCAGGTTGAACACCGGCCCCGCCACCACGATGCCCGCCCGCTTCCATAGGGGTTGGCGGTTGAAGGCGAAGGGCAGGTCTTCGGGAGCGACCGCGCCCTCGCGTTCGTCGATCATCTTGACATATCCGCCCAAAGGCAGGGCGCAGACCACGAATTCGGTGTCGTCCGGGGATTTTTGGTAGGCCCACAGCGGCTTGCCGAAGCCCAACGAAAACCGGGTGACCTTGACGCCGAGGCGGCGGGCTGCCCAGAAATGGCCGAATTCATGGAAGGCGATCAGGACCGCCAAGGCCACGACGAAGAAGAACAGCGTATGGAGCAGCGAAAACATGGGATTGGGGGCTACAGCCGGGCTATGTAATCGTGGGCCGCCGCGCGGGCCGCGCCATCCGCTTCCAGGACGGCCTCGATGGAGTCCGCCGCGCCCGCCGGGAGGGTGTCCATGCAATACGCGATGGTGTCGGGGATGGCCGGGAAGCGGATGCTTCCCTCCAGGAAGGAAGCAACGGCGATCTCGTTGGCGGCGTTGAGGATGGCCGGTTCGGTGCCACCACCGCGCACGGCCTCGTAGGCCAGCCGCAAACAGGGGAAGCGCTCGAAATCCGGCGGTTCGAAATCAAGCTGTCTGACCCCGAACAAATCCAAAGGTTCGGCCCCCGAATCGAAACGCCCCGGCCAGGCCAGGGCGTGGGCGATGGGGATGCGCATATCGGGATTGCCCATCTGCGCCAACACCGTGCCGTCCACATAATCGACCATGGAGTGGATCACGCTCTGGCGATGCACCACCACCTGCACCTTCTCGGGCGGCATCCCGAACAACAGGCAGGCTTCGATCACTTCCAAGCCCTTGTTCATCATGGTAGCGGAATCCACCGAAATCTTGCGGCCCATCACCCAATTGGGATGGGCGACCGCCTGTTCCGGGGTGACTCCATGGAGTTCTTCCAAAGGCTTGCGCAGGAACGGCCCGCCCGAGGCGGTCAGGAGGATGCGCCGCACCTCGGGGGCCGGGCGGCCGGCGTGGTAATGGGCGGGCATGCACTGGAAGATGGCGTTATGCTCGCTGTCGATGGGCAACAGGTCCGCGCCCGATTTGACCACCTCGGCCATGAACAAGGGACCGGACATCACCAGCGCCTCTTTGTTCGCCAGCAACACGGTCTTGCCCGCCTTGGCGGCGGCCAGGGTCGGCGGCAAACCGGCGGCCCCGACGATGGCGGCCATCACCGAATCGACCTCGGGCAAGACCGCCACGTCTTCCAGGGCTTTTTTGCCGCTCAACACCTGGGTGCTGTTCTGCCCGGCCCTGGCCAGCCGCTCGCGCAATTCGGCGGCGGGCCGCTCGTCGATCATCACCGCGTAATCCGGCTCGAAACGCAGGCATTGCTCCAACAAGCGTTCCACATTGTGGTTGGCGGTGAGCGCCACCACCCGGTAGCTGCCGGGATGCCGCCCGACCACGTCGAGGGTGCTGACGCCGATGGAGCCGGTCGAACCGAGTACGCAGATGCCTTTCATGTTGGGGTCTCGCTAGGGATGGGTGGATTCGGCGGGTTTGGCCGGGGCCGGGGGCTGTTCCGGCGCGGATTCGGTGGCGGGCGGTTCGGCGGCTTCCGGGCCGGGCGACTCGAAACCGCCTTGGTCCATGGGCACGGGCCGTTCGGCCGGACCTTCGCCTTCTTCGGATTGGCTGGGGACTTCCTGCTCGATGTGGATGGGCGATTCCAACACGACATTGCTGTCGGGAGGCTGGATGAAGATGTTGAGCATCATCGAGCCGGCGTAGAACACCGAGGTCGCCGCGATCAGGCTATCGACCCGGTCCAGCACGCCGCCATGGCCGGGGAGGATGTTGCTGCTGTCCTTCACGCCACGGATGCGCTTGACCAGGCTCTCGAACAAATCGCCGATCACCGACACGATCACCGTGGCCAAGGACAAGGCCACGAAATCGGTCAGGGTCACGCTGGACAAATCGCTCCAGAAACCCACCGCCACCGCGAACGGCACCGTCGCCAGCAAAGCGCCATAGACGCCCTCCACGGTCTTGCCGGGGCTGATGGCCTCGCATAGCTTGGTGTTGCCCCAGCGCTTGCCGACGAAGTAAGCACCGATATCGGCGACCCAGATCAGGGCCGACACGTACAGCACTTGATATTGGCTGAAATTGACCCGCAGCCAGGTCAGCGAGGCCCAGGCCGTCAGCAGGATGAAAATGCCCAGGCCCAGTTTGAGGCCCAGGGGATATTCGATCTGGAGCAGCCGTTCGGGAATCTTGCGGAAAGCCATGCCGCACACGAACCACCAGGCCACCACCGGCCAGTAGAACCAACCCGGCAGTTCGATGGGCGCCCAATCGGCGGCGGTCAGGCGCAATATCACCATGAAGGCCAGCACCACGAGACTGTAGCCGATGCGGTGGGCATTACTGGGCAGCCCGGCCAAACCGGCCCATTCCCAGGCCGAAACCAACATGAAGCTTCCCCAGAACACGGCGAAGCCGTCCGGGGGCAGGTACAAAATGGCCAGGACCGCCAAGGGGGTCAATGCCAAGGCCGTGAGGATGCGATTCTTGAGCATGGGAGTTTTGTGTGAAGGTTGCTAGGGGCGTTGGGGCTGGCGGTACGCCGCCCGTTCAAGCCTGGGAGAACTGCTCGACCTGCTCGCCGGTATAGCCGAAACGGCGCTGGCGCCCGGCGTAATCTTCCAAGGCGAGGTCGAGGACTTTCTCGTCGAAATCCGGCCACAGCACCGGGGTGAAATACAGTTCGGTGTAGGCCAATTGCCAGAGCAGGAAATTGCTGATGCGCCGCTCGCCGCCGGTGCGGATGAACAGATCGGGCTCCGGCAATTCCGCCAAGGCCAGATGGGAGGCGAACGCGGCCTCGCCGATCTCCGCCGCCCGCATCTCGCCGCGCCCGACCGCTTCCGCCATCCGGCGGGCGGCCTGGACGATGTCCCAGCGTCCGCCGTAATTGGCGGCGATGTTGAGGTCCAGGCGCCGGTTGCCCTGGGTCAGCGCTTCGGAGGCGGCGATCTTGTCCTGCAAGACCGGGGCGAAAGCCTCGCGCTCGCCGATCACCCGCAACCGGACGCCGCTTTCGTGGAGCTTCTGGGTTTCGCGCTCCAAGGTCGCGATGAACAGTTCCATCAACAGCGACACTTCCTGGACCGGACGCCGCCAATTCTCGCTGCTGAAGGCGAACAGGGTCAGCGCCCCGATGCCCTTGGCCAAGCAATATTCCACGGTCTTGCGGACGGCCCCGACCCCGGCGCGGTGGCCGGCGGTGCGGGGCAGGAAACGTTGTTTGGCCCAGCGGCCATTACCATCCATGATGATCGCCACATGCCGGGGCAGCCGGTTGTCAATGCTTGGAACGGCGGACACATCCATCTCGATCTTACGAACCCTTGGTTGGGATTGCCCCGGCCAGCGGGGCCGGAACCGGAACCCGCCAGCCGGACCCGACCCGGATCGAACCCACCTTGGCATCCGGGGAGCGCCCTAGGCTAGGGGCGTGCATGTCGGAACCCACCCGGACCTTGCAGGTCCGGCGGTTCACATGGACATCAAATCGGTTTCCTTCTCTTGCAGCACTTTTTCCGCGTCCTTGATGTACTGGTCGGTCAGCTTCTGGATTTGGTCCTGGCTGCGGCGCTCCTGGTCCTCGGAGATTTGCTTGTCCTTGAGCGCGGCCTTGAGTTCGTTGTTGGCGTCGCGGCGGATGTTGCGGATGGCGACGCGGGCGTTCTCGGCCTCGTGGCGCACCACCTTCACCAAATCCTTGCGGCGCTGTTCGGTCAAGGGCGGCATGGGCACGCGGATCACGGTACCCATGCTGGACGGGTTCAGCCCCAGATCGGAGGAAAGGATGGCCTTCTCGATGGCCTGTACCATGGTCCGCTCCCAGGGGGTCACGGTCAGGGTGCGGGCGTCCTCGGCGGTGATATTGGCGGTCTGGCTCAGCGGCACGTCGTTGCCGTAATAGGAGACCGTGATATGGTCGAGCAGGCTGGGATGGGCGCGGCCCGTCCTGATTTTCGCCAATTCGTGTTTGAGCGCTTCGATGCTCTTGCCCATGCGCTCGGCGGCGCGTTTTTGGATGTCTTCGATCATGTGGGTTCACCCGTTTCAATCAAGGAGCCGATTTCTTCGCCCTGCATCAGCCGCATCACCGCGCCGGGTTCGAAGATGTTCATCACCCGCAGCGGCATCCGGTGGTCGCGGCATAACACCAGGGCGGTGGCGTCCATCACGTTCAAGCGCTGGTCCAGCGCTTGGTCGTAGGTCAGCCGGGGATAAAATTGGGCGCCGGGATGCTTGATGGGATCGGCGGAATAGACGCCATCGACCTTGGTGGCCTTGATGAGCAGGTCGGCGTTGATTTCGATGGCGCGGAGGCTGGCCGCCGAATCGGTGGTGAAGAAGGGATTGCCGGTGCCCGCCGCGAAGATCGCCACCCGGCCTTTTTCAAGGTGCCGGATGGCCCGGCGGCGGATGTAGTCCTCGCAGACCTGGTTGATCTTGAGGGCGGACATGACCCGGACGGGCCGCCCCAAATGCTCCACCGCGTCCTGCATCGCCAGGGCGTTCAGCACGGTGGCCAGCATCCCCATATGGTCGCCGGTCACGCGGTCCAAAGCTTCGGAGGCCGTTTCCGCGCCGCGCACGAAATTACCGCCACCGATCACCAGCCCGACCTCCACGCCGAACTCGCACAGATCGACCACCTCCCGCGCCAGTCGGCGGAGGGTCTGGGAGTCGATGCCGCCACCCTGGCTTCCCATCAGCGCTTCCCCGCTCAGCTTGAGCAAGATGCGCTTGTATTTTGGCTCGCTCATCGGATTGGTCCCGTTTCCAGTGCTACTCAAGTACCCATGCAAGAAAGGGCGCGTGCGGCCCGGCCGCAACGCGCCCCGTCCCCAACCCGCTTAAGCCAGGCCGGCCTGGGCCATCACTTCGGCGGCGAAATCGCTTTCGACCTTCTCGATGCCCTCGCCGACCTCGAAGCGGACGTAGCGGACCACGCTGGCCTTGTTGTCGGCCAGCAGCTTGCCCACGCTCTGCTTGTCGTCCTTGACGAAAGGCTGGCCCAACAGGGTCACTTCGCCCAGGAACTTGCGGACCCGGCCCTCGACCATCTTCTCGATGATGTTGGCGGGCTTGCCTTCGGCCTCGGCCTGGGCCTTGGCGATTTCGCGCTCCTTGGCGATGGTTTCGGCGGGGATGCCGGATTCGTCTAGGCTCAGCGGCTTGCTGGCGGCGATGTGCATGGCGATGTCGCGGCCCAGTTCCACCGTGCCGCCGACCAGCTCGACCAGGACGCCGATGCGGGTGCCGTGCAGGTAGCTGACCACGATGCCATTGTCGGAGACATAGCGCTCGAAGCGGCGGAAGGCCAGGTTCTCGCCGATCTTGGCGACCAGTTCGCGGCGGGTGTCGTCGATGCTGACGCCGGTGGCGGGAATCGCCACGGCCAGCAGTTCTTCCGACGTGGTGGCGGAAGAATCCAGGGCGCACTGGGCGATGTTGTTGGCGAAGGCGATGAAATCATCGCCCTTGGCGACGAAGTCGGTTTCGCAGTTGACTTCGACGATGGCGGCGCTCTTTTGGTCCGCGCCCAGCTTGACGCAGATGCAGCCTTCCGCCGCGGTGCGGCCGGATTTCTTGTCCGCCTTGGCGAGCCCGGATTTGCGCATCGCTTCGATGGCGGCTTCCATATCGCCGTCGGCTTCCGTCAGGGCTTTTTTGCATTCCATCATCCCGGAGCCGGTGCGCTCGCGGAGTTCCTTAACCATTGCGGCAGTGATATTGGCCATTTAAACCGAACCTCTCTTGGTTGATTGCGCGATAGTCGGCGCATTCATATTCACTTAATGAAAACGCCCCCTGATGGAGGCGTTTGAATCGGAGCTAGGCAAGCCCGGCTTCGGCTCAGTCGGCTTCCTCGACTTCGGCCTCTACGCGGGTTTCGCTTTCCGCCGCCATCTCGACGAATTCGTCTTCGGTGCCGATGTCCGGGGTGTTGACCTTGCCTTGCAGGATCGCCGTGGCGGCGGCCTGCACATACAACTGTACGGCCCGGATGGAATCGTCGTTGCCGGGGATGATGTAATCGATCCCCAGGGGGCTGTTATTGGTATCGACCACGCCGACCACCGGGATTCCCAATTTCTGGGCTTCGGCGATGGCGTTTTTCTCGTAGCCGACATCCAGCACGAACAGCACCTCCGGCAGGCGGTCCATATCGCGGATGCCGCCCAGGTTATGCACCAGCTTTTCCAGTTCGCGCATCATGCCCAGACCTTCCTTCTTGCTGAAGCGCTGCAAGCGGCCATCGTCGCGCATGGCTTCCAGGTCCTTCATGCGGGACACGGATTGCTTGATGGTCTTGAAGTTGGTGAGCATACCGCCCAGCCAGCGGGCGTTGACATAGGGCATGGCGCAACGGGAAGCTTCTTCCTCGACCACTTTGCGGGTGGTGCGCTTGGTGCCCACGAACAAAATCTTGCCACGGTTGGCGGCCACCTGTTCCAAATAACGCATGGCGTCGTTGAACAGGGGCAGGGTCTTTTCCAGGTTGATGATATGGATATTGCTCCGCGCACCGAAGATGTACGGGGCCATTTTGGGATTCCAATAGCGCGTCTGATGGCCGAAGTGGACACCGGCCTCCAGCATTTGACGCATGGTAACGTTCGACATCGAGTTCTCCTAAGTTCTCGCGTGGGTTGAGCCTCCACATATCCCGAACCGGCAACCCGTTCCCGCGTCTAAAACCGCGAGGCGGGCACCCTGCCGGACGTGACGATATGTGTGTGTTATTGCCAAAAATAGCAGCGCTTTATACCATACTCGTCTTTCTTCAACAATCCGCGCCCCCTTCCCCGGCCCCCAACCCCGGCGGGCGTGCGACATTAAATATCCCCCACACCACCCCATGAGCATCAGCCTAAAATCCCCGCTTGAAATCGAAAAAATGCGCGACGCCGGACGCTTGGCCGCCGAAGTGCTGGACATGATCGAACCCTTCGTCGTCCCCGGCGTCACCACGGAGGAGTTGGATCAAATCTGCCATGACTACATGGTCAATGTGCAGCATGTGATCCCGGCCCCCTTGAACTACCGGGGCTTCCCCAAATCGATCTGCACCTCGGTCAACCACACGGTCTGCCACGGCATCCCCGGCCCCAAGAAACTGAAGAGCGGCGATATCGTCAATATCGATATCACCGTCATCAAAAGCGGCTACCATGGCGACACCAGCAAGATGTTCGGGGTGGGCGAGGTGCCGCTCCGGGCCAAGCGCTTGATGCGCGTGTGCCAGGAAGCCTTGTACCTGGGCATCCAGCAGGTTCGGCCCGGCGGCCATCTGGGCGATATCGGCCATGCCATCCAGCGCCATGCCGAATCCCATGGTTATTCGGTGGTGCAGGAATTCTGCGGGCACGGCATCGGCAAGGAATTCCACGAAGACCCCCAAGTCCTACATTACGGCAAGCCGGGCACCGGCCCCCAACTGGAACCGGGCATGATCTTCACCATCGAACCGATGATCAACCTGGGCAAACGCTATGTGAAAATCCTGCCCGACGGCTGGACCGCCGTGACCAAGGACCACAGCCTATCCGCCCAATGGGAACACACCCTCCTGGTGACAGCCCAAGGCCACGAAATCCTGACCCTACGCCGCGAAGAGGCTGAATCGTTTAAGCAAGACCGTCTCAAATCAACCGGCACCTGACCTCCCCGGCCTGATTAAAACCTACAAAGACCGCCTAGGCCGCAAACACGCGGAACTCGTCGATTGGTTCCGGGCCGGCACCCCCGCCGCCGAGTTGATCCGCCTCCGCTCGGACTTCCTGGACGAAATCCTGATCGATTGCTGGCACCGCTTCCTCGGCCCCCTGGCCGGGCGCCTGGCCCTGGTCGCGGTCGGGGGCTATGGCCGCCGCGAACTGCATCCCCATTCCGACATCGATATCCTGGTCCTGTTGGACACGCCGGAACCGCCCGACCCCATCACCCACCGCGATTACCAGCAACCGCTGACCGGCTTCCTCAATTTCCTATGGGATATCGGGCTGAAACCGGCCCAAAGCGTCCGCACGGTGGAGGAATGCCTGGAAGCCGCCGAGCGCGACCAAACCATCATCACCAACCTGACCGAAGCCCGGCTATTGTTCGGACGGGAAGCGCTGTTCGAAGCGCTGGCCTCGCGGCTCGGTCCCGAGCATATCTGGCCCTCGAAGGAATTCTTCGAAGCCAAGATGGCCGAGCAGGCGGGCCGCTATGCCAAATACCACGACACCGCCTACAACCTCGAACCCAATATCAAGGAAGGTCCGGGTGGGCTCCGCGATATCCAGATCATCGGCTGGATCATCAAGCGCCATTACAACAGCCGCAATTTGCAGGACTTGCTACGCCAAGGCTGGCTGACCGAGGCGGAATACGCCGAACTGGCCCAGGCCCAGGATTTCCTCTGGCAGGTGCGCTTCGCCCTGCACGTCCTCACCAAACGCTGCGAAGACCGGCTGCTGTTCGAGTACCAGAAGGAACTGGCCCGCCAATTCGGCTATATGGACCCCGATATCAACGTGGCGGTGGAGCGCTTCATGCAGCGCTATTTCCGCACCGTGATGGGCCTGGAGCGGCTCAACGAAATGCTGCTGCAATTGTTCAAGGAAGTGGGCCTGCATCGCGACGAGGATTTCATCATCCTGCCGATCAACGAGAATTTCCAGGCGGTCAACAACTATGTCGAGGTGCTGGACCCCGGCGTGTTCCGCAAGCGACCGCTCGCGCTGCTCCAGATTTTCCTGTTGCTGCAACAGAACACCAGCCTGCAAGGCATCCGCGCCTCCACCATCCGCCTGATCCGCCAGCACCTTTATCTGATCGACGAGGATTTCCGCCGCAACCCGGAAGCCTGCCGTTTGTTCATGTCCATCCTGCGGCAGAAGACCGGCATCACCCGCCAATTGCGGCGCATGAACCGCTATGGCGTCCTGGCCGCCTACCTACCGCCCTTCGGGCGGGTGGTCGGGCGGATGCAATACGATTTGTTCCACGTCTACACGGTGGACGAGCACACGCTGTTCGTGATCCGCAACCTGCGCCGGTTCTCCCTGCCGCAATACCGCGCCGACCATCCGCTCTGCACCGAGCTGTTCGAGTTGATCCCCAAACCGGAAATCCTCTACATCGCCGCCCTGATGCACGATATAGCCAAGGGCAGCGGCGAGGACCATTCGACCCTGGGCGCGACCATCGCCCAGGAATTCTGCCTGCGCCACGGCATTTCCGCCCGCGACACCGAACTCATCAAATGGCTGGTCCAACACCACCTGATCATGTCGATGACCGCCCAGCGCAAGGACATCAACGATCCCGAGATCATCCACCAGTTCGCCACCGCCGTGCGCGGCCAAGCCACGCTGGACCATCTCTACCTCCTGACCGTGGCGGATATTAGGGCCACCAACCCGAACCTATGGAATTCCTGGAAGGACGCCCTGCTCAAGGAGCTTTACCTCACCACCCGCTGGGTGTTCCGGCGCGGCCTGACCAAGCCCTTGGAACAAGCCGAGAAAATCGCCCAGGTCAAGGCCGAGAGCCGCGCCCTGCTCCATAAGCTGGGCATCCCCGAGCCCATCGTCGAGCGGGTGTGGAACACCCTGAACGACGAATATTTCCTGCGCTACCTGCCGGAGGAAGCCGCCTGGCACACGGTCGCCATCAGCTTCTGCGGACCCGAAGACCTGCCCTTGGTGCTGCTGCGCCCCGTGAGCCAACGGGGCAGCGCCGAAATCTTCATCTACGCCCAGGACCAGGACTTCATCTTCGCCCACAGCACGGCGGTCCTGGAACAACTCGGCCTCACCATCTTCGACGCCAAGATCATCACGGCGGGCGGCGGACGGGTGATGAACAGCTACCACATCCTGGAACAAACCGGCGAGCCGATCCGCGACCAATTCCGGCAGGTGCAGATTTGCGCCAAGCTGCGGGAATGCCTGGGGCGTCCGGGGGACGCGCCGATCCAGGTCCAGCGCCGCGAATCGCGCCAGATCAAGCACTTCACCGTGGCCACCCAGCTGTATTTCCACGAAGACCCGCAGGACCGCTACACCATCCTGGAACTGGTCGCCACCGACCGGCCCGGCCTGCTGTCCAAGGTGGGCCGGGCCTTCACCCGCTGCGGCATCCGGCTCTACAACGCCAAGATTTCCACCATCGGCAGCCGGGCCGAGGACATCTTCTACATCACCGACGCCGGGGACCGTCCCTTGCGCCAGGAATCCCAGCGCCAAATCCTCAGGGATTGCATCGTGGCCCTGGTCGGCTCCCATTGACAAGCGCGGTGACTAGCGCCAAAGATGCGGACCAGCCCTCCCCGCGCCCGACCGGGGACGGCCTCCAGTCCACCCTACCGGAGGTGTAAACCATGCCCACCGAATTCCTCCCCACCCCCGAACAGTGGTTCCAAGACACCGAGACCGGCCGGACCTTCCGCGTGGTCGCGGTGGACGACGAGAACGAATCCATCGATATCCAACTCGACGGCGGCGATATCGATAGCTTCGATTTCGCGTCCTGGCGCGAATCCACCCTGGTCCCGGTCGAAGCCCCCGAGGACGCGACGGCGGCTTTCGACGATATGGAGATCGACGACTTGGGCTATTCCGACACCGACCGCCACCAGCCCGAAGGCTTGACCTTGGACGATTGGCTGGACGGCCGGGACGACGACTGAGCTTCCGCCGCAATCGCAAGCAAAACAAAAGGGCGTCCATGGACGCCCTGGGTGTCGATAGCCGCGCCCTCCGCGCCTACAGCAAACACCGCGCCGCGTAGTCCGCCGCCCCCAACAGCCCCGTGCTGGGATTGAGCGCCACCCGCACCGGCACCGTCCGCATGAAGCCCGCGAACCGCCCCTTGGCGCAGAAACCTTCCATGAATTCGCCATCGGTCAGCGCGGCCAGGATCTTGGGGGCGATACCGCCGCCGATCAGCACCCCGCCCCGCGCCAAGCACTTCAACACCAGATTGCCCGCCTCGGCCCCGTAGATGCGGGCGAACACGCGCAAGCTGGCCCGCGCCAGGGCGTCGCCCCGCTCCATGGCGCAACGGCTGATTTCGCGGGCCGGGTCGTCGGTGTCGGCCAGCGCCGCCGCCAGTTCCGGCGACTCCGGGGCATGGCCGCTATCGCGCAGATAGGCGTAGATATTGGCGATGCCCGGACCCGACAGGATGCGCTCATAGCTGACATGCCCGCCCAGTTTTTCGCGGAGATAGGCCAAGAGGCCATCTTCCAAAGCATCGTTGGGCGCGAAATCGGTATGGCCGCCCTCGGTCGCCACCGGGTGGTAGTTCATCCCATCCCAGTACAGGATGGCCTCGCCCAGGCCGGTACCGGCGGCCAGCACGGCGCGGTTGCCGGTGGCGGGTTCGGCATCGGGATTGAGGTCGGCCCATTCCTCCGGTCCCAGGCGCAACAGCCCCAGGGCCATGGCCTGCAAATCGTTCAGCAGCTTGACCCGGCCCACGCCGGTGGTGGCCGCCAGTGAGCGTTCGTCGATGGTCCAGGGCAGGTTGGTGGTGTAGCAGCGGCCATCGATCACCGGCCCCGCCACCCCGAAGCACGCGGCCTCCAAGGGCACGCTCTGGTCGCTGAGGAAATCGGCCACGATCTCGTCCAAGGAGGCATAGTCCGCGCTGGGATAGAGCCGCTCGCGGACCCGCTCCAAGCCCTCGGTGCTTTTTTCGTACTGGGCCAGGACCGTCTTGGTCCCGCCCACATCGCCGGCTAACAGCATGATTGCGCTCCCCTCTCGAGAATGGTTATGGAATGGCGGGGTCTCGGACCGCCCCGTCCTGTTAAGATGCCCGCCGCCTGGGCGCGGGAATCAATCCGGGCGGTACTCATGCGCGACCCGTACCCCGCCTTTCTGATCGAACTCCACGACATCGTAGGGCGCTTTCCTATCGCCCATCTCCATGCCGGGACTGCCCACCACCATGCCCGGCACCGCCAGCCCCGCCGTACTGGGCTTGCGCTCGAGCAAATCCCGGATATCGGCGGCGGGCACATGGCCCTCGACCACATAACCGCCGACCAAGGCGGTATGGCAGGAGCGCAGATTATCGGGCACGCCGCGCCCGTCCTTGATCTTATCCACGGCGTCGGTCACCACGTCCTTGATGGCGTAACCCTGGGTTTGCATCTGCGCCACCCATTTGCCGCAGCAACCACAGGTCGGGCTGCGGTAGACGGTCATCTCCACCGGCGGGGCCGGTTCGCCCGCCAGCGCGGCGGAAGCCATCAGGGCCGAAGCCCACAACAATGATCGATAGGGTTTCATAGCCGGTTCCGAGTTAAAAGGTTTCCCCGTTCAGGGTGACGACCACCGAGCGCGGCCCGCCGTGGTCGCGGTGTTCCCCCAGATAGATGCCCTGCCAAGTCCCGAGTTGCAAACCGCCCTCGCCGATGGGGATGGACACCGCCGCGCCCAACAGGCTGGCCTTGATATGGGCGGGCATATCGTCCGGGCCTTCCAGGCGGTGGACATAATGGGAGGCGCCGTCCGGGACCAGCTGGCGCAGATGGGTTTCCAGATCGCGGCGCACGCTGGGGTCGGCGTTTTCGTTGAGGGTGAGGGAGGCCGAGGTGTGCTGGATGAAGAAATGGGCCAGGCCGACCCGGAGCCGCCGGATTTCAGGGGTTTGGGCCAGCAGTTCCTCGGTGACGAGGTGGAATCCACGGGGCCGGGATTTCAGGACGATGGTTTTTTGCAGCCACATAATCGCTTCGACACTGGATGCTTGAGGTTCCACGCGGAAAAGACCACATCGCCGCCCGGAATGCAAGCCCGGCCCCGGCTTCCGCCGGTGGGCGCGGCCTCCGGGCCGCGTCGCGGGCCGTTCCGGCGGTGGCCTAGCTGACGCGCCGCGACGCCAACGGCTACAATAGCCGATCCATTCCGCCCCAAACCAAGCCGTTGCACCATGCGTACCAGTCAATTCCCGCTCAACACCCTCAAAGAAACCCCCGCCGACGCCGAAATCGTCAGCCACCAGCTGATGCTCCGGGCCGGGCTGATCCGCAAACTGGCGGCGGGGCTTTACAACTGGCTGCCCCTGGGGCTGAAAGTACTGCGCAAGGTCGAAACCGTGGTCCGCGAGGAAATGGACCGGGCCGGCGCCCTGGAAGTCCTGATGCCCGCCGTGCAGCCGGCGGAATTGTGGCAGGAATCGGGCCGCTGGCAGAAATTCGGCCCGGAACTGTGCCGCCTCAAGGACCGCCACGAACGGGAGTTCTGCCTGGGTCCGACCCACGAGGAAATCATCACCGACTTGGTGCGCCACGAACTCAAGAGCTATAAGCAGGTTCCGGTCAACTATTACCAAATCCAGACCAAATTCCGCGACGAAGTGCGGCCCCGTTTCGGCGTGATGCGCGCCCGCGAATTCCTGATGAAGGACGCCTATTCCTTCCACCTCGACAAGGAATCGCTGCAAGCCACCTACGACCAGATGCACGCGGCCTATACGCGCATTTTCCAGCGGCTGGGCCTCCAATTCCGTCCGGTGCTGGCCGACACCGGGGCCATCGGCGGCAGCATGTCGCATGAATTCCATGTGCTGGCCGATTCGGGCGAGGACGCCATCGCCTTCTCCGACGCCAGCGATTACGCCGCCAATGTGGAAATGGCCGAAGCCCTGGCCCTGCCGCGGCCCGCCGAGGAGCCGCAAACCCTGGCCCTGGTGGACACGCCCGGCCAGCACAGCATCGAGGAAATCAGCGCCTTCCTGAAGGTCCCGCCCGGCCGTTGCCTCAAGACCCTGCTGGTCAAGGGGGCCGAAGGCGGGGTCGTGGCCTTGCTGCTGCGCGGCGACCACGAATTGAACCCGGTCAAGGCCACCAAACTGGAAGGCGTGGCTTATCCGCTGCAATTCGCCAGCGACGCCGAAGTCCGGGAAGCCGCCGGTTGCGCCCCCGGTTCGCTCGGCCCCATCGGCCTTTCGATCCCTGTGTTCGCGGACCGTAGCGCGGCCAATCTGGTGAACTTCGTCTGCGGCGCGAACCAGGACGGCAAGCATTACACCGGGGCCAACTGGGACCGCGACGCCGCCCTGCCCCCGGTCGCCGATTTGCGCCTCGTGGCCGAGGGCGACCCTAGCCCGGACGGCCAGGGCCATTTGCGGATCGCCCGCGGCATCGAAGTCGGCCATATCTTCCAACTCGGCACCCGCTACAGCGAGGCGCTGCAAGCCACGGTGCTGAACGAGAAAGGGTCCAGCCAAGTCCTCATCATGGGTTGCTACGGCATCGGCGTGTCCCGCGTGGTCGCCGCCGCCATCGAACAAAACCACGACGAGCGCGGCATCCTCTGGCCGGAAGCCCTGGCCCCGTTCCAGATCGCCATCGCGCCCATCAACATGCACACCTCGCCCAAGCTACAAGAAGCCGCCGAGCATCTCTACGGCGTGCTACGCAAGAAGGGCTTCGACGTGCTGCTGGACGACCGCAAGGCCCGGCCCGGCGTCATGTTCGCCGACCTGGAATTGATCGGCGTCCCGCACCGGGTGGTGCTGAGCGACCGCCTGTTGGAAAAGGGCCGCGCCGAGTACAAGGGCCGCCGCGACGCCGAAGCCATCGAAATCGCGCTGGACGAGGTATTGCCGTTCCTGTTGTCCAAACTGGGCCTCTAATCCCTCCGCCCAAAACCCAGGAAGGGTACGCGCCGCGTACCCTTCCGCCCGCGGCCCGGCTCAGACCACGACCAAATCCTCCAAGCGGACCATCATGCCGCCCTGCGGGAAGTTCAGCTTGACCCCGCCCCAGCGGTCCAGTTCGACATTGACGACGCCGTTGCCTTCATAGCGGAAATACGCTTCCTGTCCCCGATAGCGGATCAACCCACCCCAGGTATAAAGGGTCCAGGGAATATCCTTATTGGTAAACCTGGCTATCTTATAATCCCCCAGGTCGAAAAACGCCAAATCCCCCATTCCCCTGATATTCAAGCGATGGGTTCCCCAGCCCGGAAATATCTCATGCGGGCCGATGAGGCGGTTGCCATCGTCCATGAATACCGCGAGGCTATAGTTATTCTTCAAATCAACACTATACATATCGACTCCCATATCTGGCGTTATGAATATACCGCGCGGACGGCGCGGGACACTAGGAGTCCGGCAAGATTGTCCCGGCTCCATATCTCCCGCCTCAGATCCGCCGCGCCCACCATAACACAATTTGGGCGTCCGACTTGCCACGATCCGACAACAACCGCCGCACCGCCGGGAAGGCTTGTCCCACCGAGCCCGAAAAATCCAAGGAGCGCACGGATTCCAAACCCCGGCAGACATACCGGGCATCCCCCCACATAATCCAGGCACCGGCCCTTGCCATTGGAACCCCACCCCGCATCCCCTATACTATGCCCCGCTTATATCCGAGCCCTTGGAAAACCCAGAAATCATCGGCATGAATCCGCACCTGCAAGCCCTACAGCCCTATCCTTTCGAGAAACTGGCGCAACTCAAACACGGCATCGCGCCGCCCGCCGACAAAGCCCATATCGCCTGGTCCATCGGCGAACCGCAACACCCCACCCCGGCCCTGATTACCGAAACCTTGATCGCCCATTTGGGTGGCCTGACGAATTATCCGGCCAGCAAGGGCATTCCCGAATTGCGGCAAGGCATCGCCGCTTGGCTGGCGCGGCGTTTCGCCCTACCCGCGGGCGCGGTCGATCCCGAACGCCATGTGCTGCCCTGCGCGGGCACCCGCGAGGCGCTGTTTTCCTTCGCGCAATGCGTGGTCGATCCGCGTGAACGGCCCTTGGTGCTGATGCCGAACCCGTTCTATCAAATCTACGAAGGCGCGGCGCTGCTGGCCGGGGCCGAGCCGTATTTCCTGAACACCACGCGGGAGAACGGCTATCGGCCCGATTTCGACGCGGTGCCGGAGGCGGTTTGGGCGCGGTGCCAATTGCTCTATCTCTGCTCGCCGGGCAATCCCACCGGCGCGGTGATCGATACCGCCACCCTGCGCACGCTGATCGAGCTATCGAGCCGCTACGGCTTCATCATCGCTTCGGACGAATGCTATTCCGAGCTTTACGCCGATGAATCCGCGCCGCCGCCCGGTTTATTGGGCGCGGCTTACGCCATGGGCAATACCAGTTTCGAGCGCTGCGTGGTGTTCCATAGCCTATCGAAGCGCTCGAACGCGCCCGGCTTGCGTTCCGGTTTCGTGGCGGGGGATGCGGCCATCCTCAAGCAATACCTGCTCTACCGCACCTATCACGGCTGCGCCTTGTCGCTGCCGGTCCAGCACGCCAGCCTCGCGGCCTGGCGCGACGAAACCCATGTGGTGGACAACCGCGATCTCTACCGGCGCAAGTTCGCCGCCGTGTATGACATCCTCAAGACTGTGCTGGATGTTGCGGTGCCGCCCGCCGGGTTCTATCTCTGGCCTAGCACACCGGGCGACGAACAGGCGTTCGCGCAAGGCTTGTTCGCCCAGCAGAACGTGACGGTGTTGCCGGGCAGTTATTTGTCGCGGGAAGCGCACGGGATCAATCCGGGCCGGGGGCATGTGCGCATGGCACTGGTCGCGCCGTTGGAAAATTGCGTGGAAGCGGCGCACCGCATCGCCGAGTTCGTCCGCACTTTAGGATGAGGACACCGCCATGAGCGACCTGCACTTGGATTCCCTGGAAATCAAGAACTTCCGTTGTTTCGAGCATCTGGTGATCGAGAAGCTGGGGCGGGTGAATTTGATTGTGGGGAGGAATAGTGTGGGGAAGACGTGCTTGCTGGAAGCGCTATTAGTTTTGATTACAAAAGCTAATTTTTCAGTAATTCAAAAACTATTAACTGACCGAGGAGAATTAAATTTACATTTCGCCAGAGACAACCCAATATTTTTTAGCGATACCATTCCATATGGGAGTGAATTCGCCAATCCAATCATAGCTCAACAACTGGCAAAAGCCCTGCGTCATATTTTCTTTAACCGCAAACTGCTTACCAATAAATCCGAGTCATACATTCAATCAAAAAGCTCAGGCATAAATTTTAAACTAGAAGCCAATAGCATAAAAGCTCAAGCACAAGGAAAACCCTTGGATTCAATTGATGTTGAATCGCCATCATTGCTTGAAGATATTATCCAGTACGACATAACTTTCAGTTGGTACCGCACCGAACCTGGTTCTAACGTTCATACCCACGAACCTTATATCGGTTTATTTCCAAAGAACCAGCTGGGGACCGTCGTATCGAACAAACTCCGAGAAGCTCACACTCTATTAATTCCGTATGGAGGGCTTTCTATGCAAGAAATGGAAAGCCTGTGGAATCGGATTTCTCTGACTGATGCAGAAAATCAAGTTATCAATGCTGTCAAAAAAGTAAGTATCGCTATTGAACGCATGAGTTTCATAGGAGATAGCGACTTTGATGGCACAGAGCGCTATCCAATGGCAAAAATACAAGAAGAAGCGGAGCCAGTCCCACTTGGTCAATTAGGCGAAGGCGTTAACCGCGCATTAGGAATTGCATTAGCCCTAACCAATACAAGCAATGGCTTTTTACTTATTGATGAATTCGAGATAGGTTTACATCACTCGGTACAAACCGATCTCTGGCGAATGATTTTCGAGACAGCAAAACGGCTAAACATCCAAGTCTTCGCCACCACCCATAGCTGGGACTGCGTGGAAGCCTTCCAAAAAGCCGCCGCCGAAGACCAAAACGAAGAAGCGATGTTGATTCGCCTACAGCGGAAAAGGGATGGCTCGGGCATCGAAGCCGAAAGCTATAACGAGCGATTATTAGGGATGGCGACACGCCAAGGGGTCGAGGTACGCTGATGGCGCGGAAAACCAAACCCAGCTTGCCACAAATCTTATTGGTGGAAGGCAAAAACGACCTTCACGTAATGCTAAGCCTGTGTGCACACCACAACCTGCCCGAAACCTTTGAAATACTCGACAAGGAAGGCGTCGAAAACGTCCTGGAAACCCTGGAAGCCGAAATCGCCGGACAATCCAGACAAAGAATCGGCATCATTGTCGATGCGGATACCGATCTAAAAGCACGTTGGGCCGCAATCTCTTCGATCCTATCGAAATGGGGTTATCTTCCTCCCGAAATTCCTGATCAAAATGGCACGATTTTACTTCACGACCGCAAACCGACCATCGGTGTTTGGCTCATGCCCGATAACCGGCTACCGGGAGAACTCGAAGACTTCATCGCCTTCCTTGTGCCAGAGAGCGATTCCCTATGGAATCATGCCGCCCATGCTTTAGCGCTATTGCCCAATTCCCCCGGAAGATTTCCCGACCAAGACCGCAGCAAAGCCCACATCCACACTTGGCTAGCTTGGCAATACGAGCCAGGAAAACCCTTGGGCCAAGCGATTACCGCCCGTTATCTCGACGCCAATGCGCCCGACGCTCAGCGCCTCATCGCATGGCTGAAAAACCTTTTTATTCAATCACCACAAGCATTATCCACCTGAGTAAGCACAGAGCCATGTCCAACCTAGAAACCACCATCGACCAAGCCTTCGAAAACCGCGCCGAAATCTCCCCCACCTCGGTCAGCGCCGAAATCCGCGAGGCCATCCAAGAATCCCTCAACCTCCTCGATAGCGGCCAGCGCCGCGTCGCCGAGAAGATCGACGGCCAATGGGTCGTCAACCAATGGCTCAAGAAAGCCGTGCTGCTGTCCTTCCGCATCAACGACAACCGCGTGATCGGTGAAGGCGATATGCGCTACTACGACAAGGTCGAGCCCAAATTCGCCCAGTTCGGCGAGGCCGAATTCAAGGCCCAGGGAGCGCGCGCCGTGCCGGGCGCGGTGGTACGCCGGGGTTCCTACATCGGCCCCAACGTGGTGCTGATGCCCTCCTTCGTCAACATCGGCGCGTTCGTCGATGCGGGCACCATGGTCGATACCTGGGCCACGGTCGGTTCCTGCGCCCAGATCGGCAAGAACGTCCACCTCTCGGGCGGCGTCGGCATCGGCGGCGTGCTGGAACCCTTGCAGGCCGGTCCCACCATCATCGAGGACGATTGCTTCATCGGGGCGCGTTCGGAAGTGGTCGAGGGCGTGGTGGTCGAGGCGGGCTCGGTGATTTCCATGGGCGTCTACATCGGCCAAAGCACCAAAATCTACAACCGCATGACCGGCGAGGTTACTTACGGTCGAATCCCCGCAGGCTCTGTGGTAGTGTCCGGCAACCTACCGGCGAAGGATGGCAGCCACAGCCTCTACTGCGCGGTCATCATCAAGCAGGTGGACGAAAAAACACGCGGCAAAGTAGGCATCAACGAATTGCTGCGCGACTAATACCGGCGGCGGGCCGGCCCGCCGCTTCCACAATAATCCATTCACCAAGAAGGGGTAACACCATGAAGAAAAGCTTGTTCCTGGCCGTGGCCATGCTGGTCTCCGGCGGCGCGTTCGCTTCCACCGAGCACTACGTGCTGCGCGATGGCAACCACGTCCATCACCTGAAAGTCACCAAGATCGGCGAGGACGTTTCCGTCACCACCGACATCGACTTCGAGCCGAACAGCGGCGAACAGGGCAGCAAAGCCTGCTCCGCCTCGATCTCCGACGACGCCAAGCAAGTCGGTGCCAACGAACTGGTGGTGAAGAAGCAGATTCCCAGCGAGGCCCATTACTGCACGCTGAGCATCCACCTGAGCGCGGACGGTGCCAAGATCGACCAATCCGAGGAATGCGGCTATTTCGCGGCGGGCATCTGCCACTTCGATAGCGATGGGAAGGAACTGGTGCGGGTCAAGTAAGACCGGCGCGGTACGCCCCAAAGCCCCGCCTCGCGCGGGGCTTTTTTATGCCTTGGAGAACGCGACGCCCGCGCCCACGGCCAGCCCCAAGACTCGGTCGGCCCGGCCCCGGTTGACCGCGATTTCGACCAGGTCCATGGAATTGCGGTACCACAGCGCCGCGCCTTGCGGCACTTCGCAGAAGGTGCCCGCCTGGGGGATGCGTTTCCCATCCACCCACAAATCCAGCCCGTCCAGGTCGGCGCGGTGGCGGAGGCCGGTGATGGCGTTGCCGTAGTGGTCGAAATAGACGATCTCGGGCAAGTCCAGCGGCCACCCGGCCCCATCCGGCCCCGGATACGGCGTATTCTCCCAAGCCCAATCGCCCCGCGCGATGCGGGCGGCGATGGGCGCGAACAGGTCACGGCCATGGAAACTCATCGACAGCCGTTCGGGCCGCCAATCGATGCGCCGCCATTCGCCGTCGCCCGCCTGGAGCGCGACCGTATTGAAAAGGCCATTGTCCGGCCCCACGAACCAGCGCCCGTCCGCCTGCAACACCACCGGCGCACGCTCGCCACCCACGCCCGGATCGACCACGCCCAGGAACACGCTGCCCTCGGGAAAATAGCGGCTCAACGCGGCCAGCAGATAGGCACCGCGGCGCGGGTCGCCGGTGGGCGCGTCGCTCAACAGATTGATGACGGGGACGCCCGGCGCCTCCCGCCGCAACACGGCCTCCATCTGGCCCAGATACGGCCCTTCCGCCCCGAAATCGGTGAACAGCAGGATCATGGGGCGTCGGCTTCGGTATGGTCCTCGATGGCCGGTACCGGCTTGGGCACGAACAAGCGCGAGAACACCAGCCCCAACTCGAACAGCATCCAAATCGGCACCGCCAGCATGGTCTGCGACACCACGTCCGGCGGCGTCAACACCATGCCGATCACGAAGGCCAGCACGATGGCGTAGGGCCGCTTATCGGCGATGCTTTCACGGGTCATGATGCCGGTCGCGACCAGCAAGATGGTGGCGATGGGCACCTCGAACGATATCCCGAAGGCGAAGAACAAGGCCAGCACAAAATCCAGATACTGGGTGATATCGGTCATCATGGTCACGCCCGGCGGCGTGGTCATGATCATGAACTGGAAAATGACCGGGAACACCAGGAAATAGGCGAACGCCATCCCCCCATAGAACAACAGAATGCTGGCGACCAGCAAGGGCAGGGCGAAGCGCTTTTCATGCCGGTATAGCCCCGGCGCGATGAAGGCCCAGGCTTGGTAGAGGATGAACGGCATGCTCGCGAACACCGACACCACCAAGGCCAGCTTGAACGGCGCGAAGAACGGCGAAGCCACCCCGGTGGCGATCATCTGCGACCCGGCGGGCATATGCTCGACCAACGGCCCCGCCACGAAGGCGTAAATCTCGTTGGCCTTGAACGACAGCCCGGAAAACACCAGCAACACCACCGCGATGCAGCGGATCAGCCGGTTGCGGAGTTCGACCAGATGGGAAATGAACGGCTGTTCGAGACCGCCGCCGTCGTCGAAATCAGGCTGGGCCATCGCCGCGCCCTCCATGGTCGGCGTCGGTGGCCGGGGACTTGTCGGGCAACGGCTTGGCAGCCGCCTCCTTGCCCGTGGCGGTCACGCCCTCCACATAGGCGCGGCCTTCCTGTTGCAACTTTTGCTTCTGCTCGCGCAAAGTCTGCTGCAATTCCTGCAACTGCAATTCGTGGTCGATTTCCGATTTCACCGAGGCCACCATGGAGCGGGCCTTCCTGATCCACAGCCCCGCCTCCCGCGCCACCCGTGGCAGGCGCTCCGGCCCGAACACCAACAGCGCCACCACGCCCACCAACACCAATTCCGAAAAACCGATATCGAACATGGCCTTGATTCCGTCAGCCCGCGTCCTTGTCCGCGTCCTTCTTCTCGGCGGCGGCGTGCGCGGCGGGCTTGTCGTCCTCGCCCTCGCTCATGGCGTTGCGGAAGCTCTTGATCGCCGATCCCAGATCGCCGCCGAGGTTCCGCAGCTTCTTGGTGCCGAACAGCAGCAGCACGATGACCAACACGACCAACAGTTCCTGAATACCGATACCCATAGCTCGAATCTCCCGAATGGACATTTTCCAAAAAAACAACGCCCCGCGCGGGCGGGGACGGGCGGGGGCGGTGCCCCTCCGGCCTAAGCTTACCGGAATCTGGTTGCGCCCACAGCCACGGACGTACAGCGCCGGCCATTCCCGATTTGGACCCAAAGCGACCGCACCTAGCGTCATTCCGGCAGGGAGCGCCGGAATCCAGGCCATGGACGCGCGGCTCCCATCGATACAACCGCCCGGATCCAGCCGCGATGGTGCCCGGAATTCGTCCTCCCTGGCCCTTGGATTTCGGCATCCCCGCCGAAGCGACGGTATTTTCCGTCCGCCCCGGACCCGCCGCGGGAAATATCAGTGTCGCTCCAGAGCGGTTGTGATGGACGGCGGATTTCTGGAAAATATCCGATTTGCCATCGCACAGAAGAGTTACCCCATGCAATCGACGATGCTGAAAGCCAAAATACATCGCGCCCGCGTAACCCATTCGGAACTCGAATACGAAGGTTCCTGCGCCATCGATGGCTTGTTGCTGGAAACCTCGGGCATCCGCGAATACGAGCAGATCCAGATTTACAATGTGAACAACGGGGAACGCTTCACCACCTATGCCATCCGGGCGGAAAACGGTTCCGGCATCATTTCGGTCAATGGCGCGGCGGCGCGGTTGGCGGCCCCCGGCGATATTCTGATTATCTGCGCCTACGCGATACTCGCGCAGCACGAATTATCGGATTATCAACCCACCCTGGTCTATGTGGACCCGGATAACCGCATCGCCCGCACCAGCAACGCCATCCCTGTACAAGCCGCCTAGGCCCCGCTTGGAAGCCCGGCGGGAAGCTTCATATTCCCGCCGCCAGGATGGCCGCGGCGACATCGGCGGCTTGGCGGTTCTCCCTGACATCGTGGACCCGGAACATCCCCACCCCCTGCGCCACGCCCCAGGCCGTGGTCGCCACCGTGGCCCCGAGCAACCGGTCCGGCTGGGTTTCCCCGCAAACCGCCCCCATGAAGCGCTTGCGGCTGGTCCCCAACAATACGGTATGGCCGGTCGCCACCAACCGCCCCAATCCCGCCAGTAGTTTCAGATTATCTTCCCGCCGCTTGCCGAAGCCGATACCGGGATCGAGGATAATATTTTCCGGGGGAATCCCCGCGGTCAGCGCCGCCTCGACCCGCGTTTCCAGAAACCCCAGCACCTCCGCCACCACATCGCCATAGCCGGGATTCTCCTGCATGGTTTTGGGCGTGCCCTGCATATGCATCAAGGCGATGGGGACATTCCTATGGGCCGCGAGCGCCAATATCCCAGGATCATCCCGGCCCGCCGAGACATCGTTAATCATATCGGCCCCGGCGTCCAAAGCCGCTTCGGCCACGGCGCTCCAAGTGGTATCGATACTGATGGCAAGCTCCGGGGATAGTTTTTTGCGGATGGCCCGGATAATCGGCACCACCCGTTCGATTTGCACGGCCACCGGCACCGGATCAGCACCGGGCCGGGTGGATTCGCCGCCGATATCGACGATATCCGCGCCCTCGTCCGCCATCCTCGCGGCCTGGGCCAAGGCCCGCCCCACCTCCAGGAATTGCCCGCCATCGGAGAAACTGTCCGGGGTCGCGTTCAATATGCCCATAATCAATGGCCTTCCGGCCCCCGCCTGCCAACGCTTCAAGCTCGCCTCCCAAATAAAATCATCAAAAACAGCCAGTTATATCCACACCACCCGGATCGGACGCCCCATACATCACCTTGGCCGGCTTGGACTAAGCTTTCGGACAACATGCGGTCGCAAACACCAGGAACCGGCGGGCCGATCCCGCCGCTAGCCAACACCCCGAAACCATGGCGCTCCGAATCCTACACAGTTTCGCCCTGCTCTTGTGGCTGGCCTCGTCCACCGCCGGCGCCCAGGAACCGCCCAGCGATATCCGGGTGCTGATCGACACCTCCGGCAGCATGAAACAGAACGATCCCCGCAATTTGCGCATCCCCGCGCTGAAGCTACTGATCGAACTCCTGCCCATGGGCAGCCGGGCCGGTCTCTGGCTGTTCGACGCCACACCCCAGGTGTTGGTGCCCACCGGCACCGTGGATGCGGCCTGGAAAGCCAGGGCGCTGCAATCGGCCAATAAAATCCACTCCCGCGGCCAGTTCACCCATATCGAGGCGGCCCTGGACGCCGCCGCGAAGGACTGGTTCGCCGCGGGCGGGACCGGTCCCAACCGGGGCGTCCTGCTGCTGACCGACGGCATGGTCGATGTCTCCAAGCAAGCCGAGGCCAGCGCCGCCTCGCGCTCGCGCATCGTCGCCGAATTGCTGCCCAAACTCCAGGCGGCGGGCGTCCATGTCGATACCATCGCCCTGTCCGAACAATCCGACCGCGAACTGCTGCGCCAACTCTCGCTCGCCACCGACGGCTGGAACGAAACCGCCGACAGCGCCGACGCCCTGCAACGCAGCTTCGTGCGGATGTTCAGCCAGGTCGCGCCGCAGGACGGCCTGCCCCTGCGCGACAACCGCTTCAAGGTGGACGCCGGCATCCAGGAATTCACCGTGTTGGTCCTCCTGAAGCCGGACGCCCAGCCGACTCGGTTGGTGGCGCCGGGCGGCGCGGAATCGACCCAGGCCCACACCCCGCCGCAAACCCGTTGGGTCCACGAGCCGGGCTACGACCTCATCACCGTCGGCCATCCGGCGGCGGGCGAATGGAAGTTGGTCGCCGACGAAGACCCCGACAACCGCGTGCTGGTGGTGACCGACCTCAAGCTCGAGGTCACGCCGATCCCGAATTTCGTGGCCCCCGCGGAATGGCCCGCCATCGCCGCCGGCTTCAGCGAACACGGCCAAGCCGTGGCGCGGCAGGATTTCCTGGGCTTGCTGAAGGTCGGGGCCACGTTGGCGAACGGCGCGGAACACCAAGATTTCCCGATGCCCCAGGACGCCCAGCATCCGGAGCGCTTCACCCTGGACCTGGAAGCCGCGCCCCCGCCCGGCACCTATACCCTGACCATCACCGCCGACGGCCAGACCTTCCAGCGCGTCGCCAAACAAAATTTCCAGATATTGGAAGACCTGGTCCGGGTCGCCGTCCACCGCGACACCCAGGCCGAACCGCATACCCTGGGCCTGACCGTCACCCCGAATCCCCAGGCCATCCAGCCCGACAGCCTGGTGGTGAAGGCCAAGCTGGCCGGGCAATCCGCCGAACTGGCGGCGGAGCGCGAAGGCACGGCTTGGCGCTACACCCTGCCGTTGGCCGCCCACGGCACCGTGAATTTCTCGGCCCAGGCCAAAACCCTGGACGGCAAGAGCGTGGCCGTGCCGATCAAGCCGCTGGTCCTGGGGGAAACGGCACCAGCGGAACCCGCCCATGGTCACGAACCGATCCCACATACACCGGCCAGCGCCCAGGGCCATGAACCCGCCGCGCACGAACCCGCCGAACCCCGGCACGAACCCGTCCAGCACACACCGGCCAGCGCCCAAGACCACCAACCGCCCGCCGATCCGCACGACCACGAACCCGCCGCGCACGAACCGCCCGCCGATCCGCATGAACACGATTCCGCGCCGGAACACCATGAACCCGTAGCGACGGAACCAGAACCCACCGCCGCCCATGCCGAAAACTGGCCGGTCACCGCGGCGGAAGCCCTGGGCATCAATGTCGCGCTCATCGCCGCCGGCTTCTTCGCCCACCGCCAGTTCAAGCAACGCAAAGCGGCCGCCCTCGCCAAACTGCTGGGCAAACTCTCGCCCTGAGGCCGCGCCCATG